>JANQEL010000036.1 GCA_028278345.1 Myxococcota bacterium | reverse complement strand
CCTGGCGGCCATCGGGCTGGGGTTCGCGATCGTTCGCGCCGAGAACGAAGTGCTGCGCAGCGAACTCGAGAAGCTGGCCAACGAAACCCGGGCTTCGATCGCCAGCGCGAAGCCCGCGTGCGAAGCCGCACCCGGTGACGTCGTTCGGGTCGGTGGCATCGGAGACGTCGAACTCGACAACCCGAACGAATACGTGCAGCGCCAACTGCTCTGCAATCGTCGCTATGAGGCCGAGGTGCTCGACGTCATCGAAGACCACGCGCGCGCGGGCTCGACGGTGATCGACGCCGGGGCGTTCCTCGGGACCCACAGCCTGGTGATGGCGCGGGTGGTCGGCCCGGAAGGACGCGTGTTGGCGTTCGAACCGGTGGCGACCCTGGCCGCACGCATCCGCCGAACGGCCCGGCGCAACGATTACGCGAACATCGAGGTCGTCGAGAAGGCACTGGGGGCCGAGACGACCACCGGCATGATGAGTCACGCCGGCCGAGCGAGTGCGCGGGCCTGTACCGACGAGGAAGTGGCGGCGGGAAAGCCGGGCTGCACGAAGAACCTCGATCGCGAACACCCCTTCGAGATGGTTCGCATCGACGATCTCGAGATCACCGACGTCTCGTTGATCAAGATCGACGTCGAGGGCAAGGAGATGGAGGTCCTCGAAGGCGCGCGGGAGGTCATCGCGCGCGAGCGCCCGGTGCTCGTCGTCGAGGTGTGGGAGGACGAGCGCCGGGGCGACCTCGGTTCGTCGCGCGAGGCCGTGCTCGAGGTCATCCGCGGCATGGACTACGAGATCAGCTCCGTCGATTCGCGCAACTTCCTCGCGACACCCCGATCGTGAGTCGCGGCGGAACGCCGGCGATCAGCGAACGCTTCGGCGATCGAAGCGCGCAAGCGTTTCGATGTGTTCGCTGTGTCGGAAGAAGGCCCACGCCGAGAGATGGCTGAGGTCATGGGCGCCGGTCGCGAGCAGGGCCTCGCTCTCCCGCGCGAAGGAATCGATTCCGCAGCTCACGTAGAAGAGCTGCCGCGGCGGTCGCTCGCACAGGGCGTCGAGTAGCGCGGGGTCGAGGCCCTTGCGCGGCGGGTCGACGATGACGACATCCGCGTCGTCGAGCATGGAAGTCGCGGTCCCCGCCTCGCCGGGGACGATGCGGCAGCGTTTTCCAACCTCGGGGTCGAGCGCGTCGATTCCGGCCCGTAGGCCGCGCAGCGAACCTTCGCCCAACTCGTTCATCGCGAGGGAGGCGACGCGGGGTGCGAGACCGAGGCCGATCGCGCCGACCCCCGCGTAGAACTCGGCGACGCGCGCGCCGTCGGGGACCTGCTCGCCGAGTTCGGTGATCAAGGCCTCGGCCAGGTCGAGATTGCTCTGTCCGAAGGCGTCTGGTGGATAGAAGACGTGGGCGTCCGCGACTCTTTCCTCGATCTGCAAAGGACCGTCGATGTGCTGCCAGTGCGGGCCCAGGATGTTGTTGTGCCGTGTCGGGTTTCCATTCCACCAGAGGCTGTGGAGCGGAGCCTCCATATCCTCGCGCAAGGCTTCGATCAAAGGCGCCAGGGGTTCGGGCGTGTCGCTGTTCGCGATCAGTACGAGTTGCGCGCGCCCGCTGTGGCGTTCGATCGCGATCTGCACGCCGCGCAACAGCCCGTTGTGTGGGCCTTCCGCGTAGGGCGGCGTCTTCGTCGCGCGGATCGCCTGTTTCACACGAGCCACGACTTCGTTGATTACGGGGTGGTGCACCGCGCAGCGCGGGATGTCGACGATGCGATGACTGCCTTCCTGGAAGATTCCGATCTTCGGAGATGCGGCACGCCCGCGGACCGAGAGCCGCGCCCGCAAACGGAAGCCGAGCGCTTCACCGCGGTGGAACTCCGGCGGGGCAACCCCCGTGCGTTCGACGAGCCGTTCGAAGACCTCCCGCGCCCGCGGAGGGAGATCACCCGCGAACCAGCGCGGACAGCCGGGGCAGGGCGGGCGATGTGGGCAGGCGGGCAATCGGGGAGACCTCTATCCTCGCGACTTCGCCGACGCGTCACGGGGGCGGAAGTCGAGGTGGCGCGAGCGTAGCGCCGCGTACGAGATCAACCGGGAGACGTCGTGAAGGAAACGAGTCGCGACGAAGAGCGGTCGCCGCGAAAGGGGCGCGGGGCCGAAGCCCGATTCCTCCCGACGACGCGCGAAGAGATCGAAGCGTGCGGTTGGGACGCTCCCGATGTCGTCTTCGTGAGCGGGGACGCCTACGTCGATCATCCCTCCTTTGCGGCGGCGATCCTCGGCCGCTGGCTCGAACACCACGGCTTCCGCGTCGCCATCCTCGCGCAACCCGATTGGCGAAGCGCCGGCGCGTGGCGCGAACTCGGAAGGCCCGCGCTCTTCTACGCGGTCTCCGCGGGCGCCATGGACTCGATGATCAATCACTACACGGCGAACCGGAAGCGCCGCAACGCCGACGCCTACTCCCCCGGTGGCGCGATCGAGCGTCGCCCCGATCGCGCCGCCGCCGTCTACGCCCAGCGCTGTCGCGAAGCCTTCAAGGGAGTTCCCGTCGTGGCCGGTGGGGTCGAAGCCTCGCTTCGTCGCGTGAGTCATTACGACTACTGGTCCGACAAGGTGATGCCCAGCAGCCTGGTGAGTTCGAAGGCCGATCTGGTGGCCTACGGAAACGGCGAAGCGTCGATCCTCGAGATCGCGAAGCGCCTGCACGCGGGGGAGGAGGTTCGCAGCCTGCGCGACATGCGCGGTGTGGCGTACATGCTGGGCAAGCGGGAGAGCCTGCCCGAGCACGACTTCGGCCACGGCGACGTAGCGCCGGTCGCCCTACCGAGCCACGAAGAGGTCGCGGGCGACAAGCAGGCCTTTGCGCGTGCGACGCGCTCGTTGCATCGCGAGACGAATCCCCTGAACGCCCGACGCCTCACCCAATGTCACGGCGATCGCACGGTCGTCATCAATCCCCCGCCGATGCCTCTAGAGGAAGCCACCCTCGATGCCCTCTACGCGCTTCCCTATGTCCGCGACCCGCATCCCCGCTACGAAGCCGAGGGCCCGATTCCAGCCTGGCAGACGATTGCCGACTCGGTGCAGATCATGCGCGGCTGTTTTGGCGGCTGCACCTTCTGCTCGATCACCCTCCACCAGGGTCGTCGCATCCAGAGTCGCAGTGCCGATTCGGTGATCGAAGAAGTAATGGGGTTGGCGGCACGCAAGGGTTTCAAGGGGCACATCAGCGATCTCGGCGGCCCGACGGCGAACATGTACCGCATGCGGTGTTCGAAGCCGGAGATCGAAGCGGGTTGCCGCAGGCTCTCGTGCGTGAGCCCCAAGGTCTGTAAGCTGCTCGACACCGATCACGCGCCGCTGGTCGATTTGATGAAGCGGGCTCGCGAGCAGAAGGGCATCAAGAAGGTCCACATCGCGTCGGGGATCCGGATGGATCTCGCGCGCAACGAGCCTGCATACCTCGATGCCCTGGTGAAACATCACGTCGGCGGCCATCTCAAGGTGGCGCCGGAACACGTGAGCGATCGGGTCCTCGCGCTGATGAAGAAGCCGCCGCAACACACCTACGAGGAGTTCGCCGCGCGCTTCGAAGCGGCCTCGCGCAAGGCGGGGCGCGAGCAGTACCTGGTGCCGTACTTCATCGCGAGTCATCCGGGGAGCGGGCTCGCCGAGATGTTGGAGCTGGCGCTGCATCTGAAGCAAACGGGTTCGCGCCCGCGTCAGGTGCAGGACTTCATCCCGGCCCCGATGGATGTGGCGACCTGCATGTACTACGCGGGCATCGACCCCGAGACGATGAAGCCCCTCTACGCGGCGAAGAAGGAAAAACAGCGCGCGATGCAGCGCGCACTCCTCCAGTACTGGAAGCCGGAGAACCACGCCCTGGTGAAGCAGGCCCTGCGCGAACTCGGTCGCGACGATCTGATCGGCGACGACCCGGGTTGTCTGATCCCATCGCGAGCCCCCCGGAGCCGTGACCCGAAGGCCGACACATTGCGCGATGCGAAGGGTCGGAATCAAAAGGGGTATCGCTGGGCGGCGCGCCGCGGGAGCGGGGGCTCGGGCTCGCGGAAGTAGGGCAATCCACCGAGGCGAAGCGCGAAAACCTTCGAAATCCTCGAGCGTCGGGCCCGCGAACGTGAGCCGACACGTCGTGTGAAGGTGGGCTATCCAGAAGGCCTTCCCGAAAAAGACAATCGAATCGCGCGCGCCCTTTATGCAGCGAGCCCAACCCCGAGAGCTTCGCGCAGAGACCGCATTCCGACAGCCGCGCACACGTGATCGCCCTCGTTTCGCCCAGCCGATCCGACGGACGACGCGGCGCGACGGCCAGGAGGCGAACCGCCATGTCCACGACCGCTGAATCCGAGACCCCGGCCAAGAAGCCGCCGAAGCAGGAACAGGAACCCGCCAAGCAGGAAATCACCGAAGTCGGAGACAACGTGCTCCGCCTCGAACTCGACATCTCGATGCCGGGCCTGGGGCACGTGAACTGCTACGCGCTGACCGATCGCGACGGAGTCGCCCTAGTCGACCCCGGGCTCCCGGGCCCCAAGACGTACGACACCCTGGTCTCGCGCTTGAAGCAGGCGAACCTCGCGATCAAGGACGTCCACACCGTGATCGTGACGCACTCGCATCCCGATCACTTCGGGGGCGCGGCGCGCATCGCGCGCGAGTCGGGTGCCAAAGTCGTGGGCCACGCCAACTTCAGCTTCGGCCCGGCACCCCATCACGATCACGACCACAGCGAAGCTTCGGTCGACGACCTCGCGGCCCACGACGAAGCCGAGGTACACGACGAAGAGGCCCTCGAAGCGGTGTCGAAGGCGGTGGTTTCGAACTACGTCGCTTCGACCCCGAGCCGGCGCAGCAAGGGGACGCCGTGGGGTGGCGAAAGTGCGAAGCCGCCGATGCGCATGCTGCTCAAGTGGCGCTTCTTCCAGCTGATCGGCAGGGCGAAGTGGTATCCCGAGATCACCCACCATGTGAGACAGGGGGACGTGCTCAAGCTCGCAGGTCGCGAGTGGTTCGTCGTGCACACGCCGGGTCACACCGAAGATCACATCTGTCTACACGACCCCGAGAGCCGTATGTTCGTCGCAGGGGATCACATTCTGCCGACGATCACGCCGCACATCTCGGGGATCAGTGAGCGCATCGATCCCCTGAACGCCTTCTTCGAATCCCTCGATCAGGTGGCCGAGATCCGGGACGTCGAGAACGTGATCCCCGCCCACGGTCATCCCTTCGATGACCTCGCCGGTCGCGCACAATCGATCAAGGAGCATCACTTCGAACGACTCGACAAGATCAAGTCGATCGGCCGGGAGATCGGCCCCGGTACCGTTGCCGACTTCTCCCACAAGCTCTTCAAACCCCGAAGCTGGGGCGCGATGGCGGAGAGCGAGACCTACGCCCACCTCGAACACCTGCGCCTCACCGGCGACGCCGACGTGTACGAGAACAAAGAACACAAGCTGATCTACACGACGGGCTAAGGCTGTGCTTCAGCTCGGGTTGTCGAGCCACTCGATCTCGACCGCGTGATAGTGGCAGCGCGCGAGGAGTTCGGGTTCTTCGCCGGCACCGGGCCAGTAGTCGAGAAGCAGGCCGGCGCGATTGCCCGCAGCGTGTTCCATGCGCAGCCAGGCGAGGGGGGCGTCGACCGTCGCGCGCGCGCCCGCGGCATGGATGGCTTCGGTGATGTGTGTGCGTTCGGTTTCGGGCACGTAGATCCACATCACGCTGTGGTAGAGGACCCGAACCGCGCCCGGGGTCCGTTCGGCGAGGAAGTCGTCCACGAAGTCGCCGGCCCTCTGTTTCCGCAAGGTGATCTCTTCGCGCGAGGCCACGTCGATCGCGCGGGCGAGCCGCTCCTGGCGCTCGGGTTGTTCCGGCCAGAGGAAGGACATCAGGCGGCGGCGATTCGCTTCGAGGGAGAGGTCGATCGGTGCGATGTCACAGCCGCGCCGCGAAAGCACCTGCAGTGGTGCCGTTCGAGGGGGCGGCCCCGTCCACTTCGTGTCGAGGGTGAGCGGGGCATCGGGATCCCCCCACGACGTCTCGCCGAGTTCGTAGCGATAGCGATCCCAGCACAGGTTCAAGCCACTGCTCGCCCCCAGCTCCCCGAGGTGCATCGGAAGCCCCCCGCTGCGCGCGTGGATCTCGAAGAAGCCGCCGAGCAGTGCGGCGCAGCGACGCACCTCGTTGGTCTGCAGACCGTCGTGGATGCGCCGGCTTACGAAGTCCCACTCGCGTTCGATCGCGGTATTGAGCAGGGGCCAGGCGGCATCGGCATCCCCGGCTCGCCCATCGCCCGGGTACAGGGCCGCGAGCTCGGGGAGGCGGCCGGCGAGGACGAGATCGTGCAGCGCGGCGAGCACCCGCAAGGGCACGGCATCGGCGATCGGGTCGCCTTCTCGTCGCGTCGCCATCACCGACCAGAAGGGAATGGCATCGCTCGCGTTCTCGCGTGCGCAATCGAGCAGGCCCGCATAGAACGGTGCGTCCATGTCGCGACACGCGGCGGCCTGGATGTCGACCGACTGAACGAGGGGCGGGTCCGGCATGCGCCAACGCTATCACGGAGTTGCGCGACGACTGCAGATGAAACCGTTCGGTCCATGCTCGCACGTTCGTCCCGCGACCGTGAAGGCGGTAGAATCGCGCGCGGTTCAGCATCGAGGATTCCACCATGAGCGACAACCAGGCATTCGATCACAGCGTCGATCTACTCATCGTCGGCAGCGGCGCCGGCGCCATGTCCGCCGCGATCCGCGCCAAGGATCTCGGTGCCGATGTCCTGCTGATCGAGAAGACTGATCTCTACGGTGGTTCGAGCGCGATGAGCGGGGGCTCGCTCTGGATTCCCTGCAACCACCTGATGAAGCAGGACGGCGTCGTCGCGGACACGCCCGAAGAGGCCCTCGAGTACCTGAAGAACATCACCGAGGGGCAAGTGCCCGAGGTGAAGCTCCGGAAGTACATCGACGAGGCGCCGAAGATGCTCTCGTACCTGCACGAGAACGCGCGCCTCAACATGTTCTCGATGCCCGCCTATGCCGACTACTACGCCGAGACGCCGGGGGGCAAGCCGGGCGCGCGCGCCTGCGAGCCCCATCGCTTCGACGGTCGCCTGCTCGGCGACGATTTCTACAAGATGCGCGAACCCGCGGTGCAGGAACTCATCATGGGCCGCATGTCGATGACGGCCACCGAGGCGCGCACGGTGCTGACGGGGGGCCCCGGTTGGATCGGTCTCTCCCTCAAGATCGGATTGCAGTACTACCTCGACATCGTCGGTCGCTTCAAGGGTCACCGGGATCGCTCGTGTGCGCTGGGCAATGCGTTGATCGGGCAGCTCCGACTCTCGATCATCGATCGCAACATCCCACTCTGGCTCGAGAGCCCGTTCGAGGAGTTCATTCTCGAAGGCGATCGTGTGGTCGGCGCCGTGGTCAACAAGCAGGGCAAGCGCATGCGCATCGAGTCGAAACGTGGCGTGCTGCTCGCCGCGGGCGGCTTCGAGAGCAACGACGAGATGCGCAAGGAGTACCTGCCCAACCCCACGAAGGCCGAGTGGACCTGCGCAAACCCCGGCAACACGGGGGAAGTGATCCAGAAGGGGCACGATCTCGGCGCCCGCCTCGGCTTCATGGATGGCGCGTGGTGGGGCCCGGTGACGGTCGTGCCCGGCGAAGAACGCGCGCGCATGCTCGTCGTCGAAAAGGGGCTGCCCCGCTCGATGATGGTCAACTCCAAGGGCGAGAGGTTCCTGAACGAGACCGCGCCCTACGACGACATCTGCAAGGATGCCTATCGCGTCAATTCACCCGACGCGACGTCGGTGCCGTGCTGGTTCGTCTTCGACGCGACCTTCCACAAGAAGTATCCGGCCGGCCCGTACTACCCCGGCATGCCGATCTCGAAAGCGCACCTGCGCGACGGCTACATCAAGAAGGCCGACAGTGTGCGCGAGCTCGCGGAGTTGATGGGCGTCGACGCCGACGGTCTCGAGAAGACGGTCGAGAAGATGAACGCCTACGCGCGCGACGGAAAGGACCCGGAATTCGGCCGCGGTGAAACGACCTACGGCCGCTACTACGGCGACGCCACCGCCGAGCCGAATCCCTGCCTCGGCCCCATCGACACGGCTCCCTACTACGCGATCGAGATCTACCCGGGCGACCTTGGTACCCGCGGCGGTCTCGATGTCGACGAGAACGCGCGCGTCCTCAAGGAAGACGGCAGCACGATCGAGGGGCTGTACGCGGTGGGCAACTGTTCGGCCGCGGTGATGGGCCCGACCTATCCCGGAGCAGGCGGCACCATCGGGCCGGCCATGACCTTCGGCTTCGTGGTCGCCGAGAACCTCTTCGGCGAGAGCTGAGCACCTACTTCGTCGTCGAGATGCCGCCGTCGACGGGCAGCACCACCCCCGTCACGTAGGCGCTCGCGCGCGATGCGAGATAGATCGCCACCCCCGCCATGTCTTCCGGCTCGCCGATGCGCTTCATCGGGGCCGAGGCCGCGATCGAGTCGCCGAAGCTGTCGAGGGTCGCCTTCATCATCTTGCTCTGGAAGGGCCCGGGCGCAACGGCGTTGACGGTGATCTTCGGTGCGAGCTTCCTGGCCAGCACCCGGGTCATGTGATGAATCGCCGCCTTGCTCGCCGAGTAGGAGTAGGTGTCGAGCAGCGGCACCTGGATGCCATCGATCGAACCGATGTTGATGACGCGGCTCGGATCGCCTTCGCGTGCGCCGGCTTCGAGCAACGGGGTGAGCGCCTGGGTGAGGAAGAAGGGCCCCTTTACGTTGAGGTCGAGCACGCGATCCCAGGCCGAAGCCGGGAACTCCTCGTAGGGCGCGCCCCAGTTGGCGCCTGCATTGTTGACGAGGATCTCGAGGGTGCGCTCGCGTTCCTTGATCTGATCGGCGAGGGCGACGCAGCCTTCCTGGGTCGAGAGGTTTGCGACGAAGGCGGTGCAGGTGCCGACCTTCGAGAGTTCGCGCTCGGTTTCCGCGCAGGCTTCTTCGGAACGGGAAGCCACATAGACCCGGGCGCCGTTCTCGACGTAGCCCCGGGCGATCATCAAGCCAATGCCGCGGGTGCCGCCGGTGACCAGGGCCGCCTTGCCTTCGATGTCGAACAGGTTCTTCACGCGGGATCTCCAATCGAGTCGTCAGGGATATCGAGGGGCGACGAGCATAGTGCGCTCGCGCAGCGGCAACAGAGCCGGCGCGATCGAACCCCACGAGGTCCCCGCTACCTCGTGAGACTCCAGGCCAGGCCCAGTACGCCGAAAGCCGCGATCGCAGCGATCCACTGCGCGCGATTGGACATCGGCGTGGGCAGGAGCTTCGGGGCCGCGGCAAAGCCGAGGCCGATCCCGGCGAGCAGCCCGTAGATGTGCGCGCCGAAGTCGACGTCCCCCCCTCCCGCGCCCAGCATCGCGAGCAGTGCGCCGCCTGCGCCGAGCGGCACCCACGCACCCTGCCAGGGCAGGGCCACGCGCCGCCGCCGCCACGCCTCGATGCCACACAACAGACCCACCACGCCGAAGACCGCGGTCGAAGCGCCGATCGAGTTGTGTCCGCTCTGGTGATGGATCGCGTTGGCGAGATTGCCGAGTGCACCCGACCCGATCGCTCCGGCGATCGCCATCCCCGCGCCGATGCGACCCGAGAGCGAGGCCAGGAAGAGGCCGCCGAGCAGGGTGTTGGCGAGCACGTGAGCGGCGTCGCTGTGCAGCGTGAGTGCGGTCACCACGCGCCACACTTCACCGTGCATGATGTCGTAGGCGTTGGCGCTACCGACGTGGCGCAGGTCGCGCGACAGGTACCCGCGTTCGAGGGCGAGGTGGAAGAGGAGCAGCGCGAAGGTCGTGAGATAGGCCGCTGCGAAGTCGAGGCCACGGCCTCGAGGCGGGGGGAAGGTCTCTCGCGGTTGCTCGCGCTCGCGGTTCTCTTCGAGCCAGAGTTCGAGGGCCCGGATGGCACGCCCGACGGCTCGCGGATCGCGGGGGATGATCGCGTAGCCCGCTTCGTCGCGGAGCACGGTGGTCGCGATGCCCTGGGAGTCGAGCACGAGTACCCGTTCGTTGGCCTGTTCGCGGGTGCGCGTTCGAAGCAGTGCTTCGCCGGGGGGCTCGGTCCCGTTCGCGTCTTCGCCTTCGTCGCGCATCACCCGAGTATATGACGCGAGCGATGCGTGGCTTGCGGCGCTCTGATACGGTTCGCCGCGTTCGGTTCGGGGGGAAGGGGTTTGTTTCGTTCAGTCGCCGCCCGTGGGCGCGCGCCCTCGTGGGTGGTCGTCGTTGGGATCGCTCTCGCGGCATCGGTTCCTGCGACCGCCGAGCCCGGAACCTTCGAGAGCGTTGGCGTGCGCGGGGGCATCGGTTTCACCGACGGTCCGGATTCCTTCCTGGCGGCCTTCGACATCGAGGGGCTGCTCACCCAGCAGTTCGCGGTCGGGCTCGGGCTACAGCTCGGCGTCGACGATGACTTCATCATCGTCTCGCCGACCCTCTTCGGGCGCTATCGATTCGACATCTCCCAGATCGAGATCCGCTACTTCGACCGGATTCGCCCCTTTGCGCAGCTCGGCCTGGGTATCACCCACATCGACGTCGATCGTCGCGGTCGCGACGTCGATGGCACCGACTTCATGCTCAATTTCGGTGGAGGTTTCGACTTCATCGTGAACGAACACGTCGAAATCGGCACGCGGATGCTGATCGACGTGATCCCGGCCGAGGTGCTGAACCAGCGCATCTACTTCAGTTGGGAATTGATCTCGGTGCGCTATCGCTGGTAGGGCGGGTCCATCCGGTCCGCCGGTACAGCCAAGGGGAGGCGCGTGTGTACGGTTTCGAACTACCCGGCCCGCCGACCTGGATGAATCCCGAGCTGACCCAGGTGGCGCGCCTGCCCTCGCGCGCGCCGCTGATCCCCTTTCCGAGCTTCGACGATGCGTGTCGCCTGGCCGACCACGCCTCCCCCCTGCGTCTCGACCTCAACGGGAACTGGCGCTTTCAGTTGTGTGACCGTCCTGAAACCGTCGATCGGGGTTTCACGCGCGTGCACTTCGACGACGACCGCTGGAGCGAAATCCACGTCCCCGGTTGTTGGACGATGCAGGGCTTCGATCGCCCGCACTACACGAACATCCAGATGCCCTTCGACCCGGCCCTCGGCCTCGAACCGCCCGATGTGCCCGCCGACAACCCGACCGGGCTCTACCGGCGTCGCTTCCATCTACCGCGGCGCTTCGAAGGGCGACGCATCGTGCTCCACGTCGGCGGTGCGGAGAGCGTGCTGTACGCCTACCTGAACGGCCGGCCGGTGGGGATGAGCAAGGATTCGCGGCTGGCCGCCGAGTTCGACGTCACCGAGTTCGTGCGTTCCGGCGAGAACGTGCTGGCCTTCGCCGTGGTGCGCTGGTCGGATGCCACCTACATCGAAGACCAGGATCACTGGTTCCAGGCCGGTGTGCACCGCGACGTCTTCCTGTATGCGACCGAGCCGATCTACATCGCCGATGTGGTGACACGTGCCGAACTCGAACCCGACAACCGCGCTGGTCGGATATCGGTCGAAGTCGAGGTGGGAGGGCGCGGTCGCGATGCGGCGGGCCATCGCGTTTCGCTCCAGCTCTTCGATCCGCGCGGCAAACGCGTCTGGCGTGCGCCGAAGCAGGCCGAAGTCGCGAGCGATGTGACCAACGCCTACGGGTTCCGGGGCACTCGCGCGCTCTTCGACGTCAGCTTGCCGCGGGTCCGGGCGTGGTCGGCCGAGACGCCCGAGCGCTACCGCGTCGTCGCCTCCTTGATCGATGCGCGCGATCGCTGCGTCGGCGCCGTTCGCCTCGACGTGGGCTTTCGTCGCGTCGAGATTCGCGATCGCGAACTCCTGATCAACGGGCAGCCGGTGCTGATCCACGGTGTCAATCGCCACGATCACGACGACGCGCGAGGCAAGGCGGTGACCCGGGAAGCGATGCGCCGGGACGTCGAGTTGATGAAGCAGTTCAACTTCAACGCAGTGCGCACCGCCCACTATCCCAACGATCCGTACTTCCTCGACCTGTGCGACGAACTCGGCCTCTACGTCGTCGACGAAGCCAACGCCGAGAGCCACGCGCACCTGCGCTCCCTCTCCGTCGACCCGCGCTACGCCCGGGCCTTCCGCGAGCGCGCGACGCGCATGGTCGAGCGCGATCGCAATCGCCCGAGCGTGATCCTCTGGTCTCTCGGAAACGAAGCGGGGATCGGGCCGTGTCACGAAGAGGCGGCGGCGTGGATTCGCCGCGTCGACCCCACTCGCCCTATCCACTACGAGGGCGCCCTCGACTGGGATTGGTATCGCGATCACCCGGCGACCGATGTGATCTGCCCGATGTACCCGCATGTCGACGAGATCGTGCGCTACGTGAAGTCCGCCCACGCGAAGCGCGACCCCCGCCCGTTGATCATGTGCGAGTACGCCCATGCGATGGGGAATAGCTGTGGTGGTCTGGCGGACTACTGGGACGCGATCGAAACGCACCACGGTCTCCAGGGTGGCTTCATCTGGGATTGGATGGACCAGGGACTGCGCCGAACCACCGACGATGGCACCGACTACTGGGCCTACGGCGGCGACTTCGGCGACAAGCCGCACGACGCGAACTTCTGCATCAACGGCCTGGTCTGGCCCGATCGCACTCCGCACCCGGCGATCTGGGAAGCCAAGAAGCTGGCGCAGCCGGTTCGCGTCGAAGCGCGCAACCTTCGTCGCGGGGCGATCCGCATCCACAATCGAAGCTGGTTCCGCGATCTCGGCTGGCTCGAAGGTCACTACGCGTGGATGGTCGACGGCAAGCCGGTGAAGAGGGGGCGCCTCCGCAAGCTCGACATCGAGCCGGGCGGATCGCGCAACGTGGCGCTTCCGATGAAGGGCCTGGCCCTCGACGGCGCCACCGCGAGTTGGCTCGAGCTGCGCTTTCGCACTCGAAAGGATCTTCCCTGGGCCGCGCGTGGCCACGAGGTGGCGTGGGAGCAGCTGCACTGGCCGCGAAGGAAGAGCGAGGCGAAGAAGTCCGCGCGGCGGAAGAAGGGCGGCAAGCTCGCGTCGCGTCCTGCCGGGATCGAAATCGAGCAACACCGGGATCTCGTGCGTGTCACCACGAGGCGCACCCACGCGACCTTCGACCTGGCGGCCGGAGCGCTGGTCGCACTGCAATCGGCGGCCGACCCCGATGCCGAATTGATCGAGGCCGTGCCCCAGACCCACTTGTTCCGAGCGCCGACCGACAACGACGGCATCAAGACCCTCGGCTTCGTTCAGGGCAAGGCCCTCGAGAAGTGGCGCGCCTGGGGGCTCGACGCCCCGCGCTTCGAACTCGAGAAGGCGCGCGGCGTTCGCACCCAGGACACCGCGGCGACCTTCGAATTCACCCATCGGATCGACAGCGGCGCGCAGGCGCTCGACGTCGTGGCGAAGCAGCGCTTCGTCGTGGCACCCGATGGCCGCCTGCGTTTCGGGCTCGAGTGGCGCATTCCACGTTGGCTCGACGACCTTCCGCGGGTGGGCGTTCGCTTCGCGCTTCCCGAGGCGTTCGATCGCCTGTGTTGGCTCGGTCTCGGTCCCCACGAGAGCTACGTCGATCGTCTGCGAGGTGCGGCCCTGGGCGAATGGTCGGGGAACGTGGCCGACGAGTACGTGCCCTACATCGTCCCCCAGGCGCACGGGCACCACGAAGGCACACACTGGTTCTCCCTGCGGCGCGAGGATGGCGTCGGGCTCTTGTTGGCCAGCGACTCGGCGTTCGGGTTTTCGGCGAGTCACTTCAGCGATGAACAGCTGTCGAAGGCGACGCATACCCACGATCTGGAACGCGAGGGGAGGGTGGTCGTCTGTGTCGATGCCGCCCATCGCGGGCTCGGAAGTGCGAGCTGTGGTCCCGATGTCGATGCGCGCTACCGGGTGAAGAGTGGAGTTCATCGTCTCGAGATCACACTCATGCCCATGCGTGGGCGCGAGCGTGAGCGGGCGTTGCTCTGATCGACCGCCGCGTCGACGATCGGCATCGTCGTTCGTGAACGCCGAGGGCGTATTCCCCGCACGGCCGTCGAATCGCGTGATGCGATGGGGGTGGTAACCTCCTTGTGTTGCAGATGCCGAAGGGAGGGCGCGCGTGTGAGTCGAATCACCCGCGTCGACGAGCCGCACGAAGAGTCGACGACTTCCGCCGAGGGCGAAGCGCAGGTCGCTTGGGGGTTCGGCGAGTGGATCGACCGATTCCTGCCGAGGTCGGTCCGCCACAGCGAGCCATTGGCGCGCAGCCGTGCCCGGGTTCTCGTCTGTCTCATGCTGATCGTCTTCGGCATCACGGTGGTCATGGTGGTGGGCAAGACGATCCAGGGCGCCCCCGCCGTTGCGGGGCTCGGCTGGATCTTCCTGGCCATGGCGACGGCGCTACTCGTGGGTCTACGAGCGGGCATCCCGATCGAACACTGTGCCACGGCCACGATGGGTCTGATCTATGCCGCGAGTGTCGGGCTGACCTTCTTCAGCGGGGGGGAGGCCGTCCCCGCCGTGATGTTGACGAGCCTGATTCCCCTGATCGCCTACGGAATCCGGGGAAGAACCGCGACGATCCGCTGGGGGACCGCGGCCCTGGTCGGCGTCGGCGCGACTGCGCTCTACGCCGCTTCGACCGATGCGTTCCCCTATCACGGGGTGATGCTCGCCTGGGAGCAATGGCGCTTCATTTCGTTCGCCTGCATGGTGCTGTTCGTTCTGTTTGCCGCATTGGGTCTCGATTGGATCGTAGAGCGAGCGCGGGCCGAGACCGATCAGGTGTACGAGCAGATGCAGCGCCAGGGGGCGCGCTATCGCGATCTCGTGGAGAACGTCGGTGACGCCATGATGGAATACGACGCCGAGAGTCGCTGTATCTACGCGTCGCAGAACTGGTTCGAGCTGCTCGGTCGCAAGCCGGAAGAACTGCTGGGCTACGGCTATGTCGAAGTGGCGAACTTCGACGACGTCGAAGAGCTGTCCCGAGTGAAGGACGAACTCGTCGCGCATCCCGGGCGCACCAGCAAGTTCAGCACCCGCATCCGTCACGCGGCGGGACATTGGGTGCACGGCGAGGCGAGTGCGCGCGCCTTCTACGACGACAAGGGCCAACTCCACATCGTCACGATCTTCCGGGATCTTTCCGAGCTGTATCGCGCGCAGCTTGCGATGCGCCATAGTGATCGCCTGGCGTCGGCGGGGACACTGGCAGCGGGCATCGCCCACCAGATCAACAACCCGATCGGCTCGATTCGCACCGCTTCGGAGTACGCCCTGCGATGTGCCCAGGACGGAGACCTGTCGGAGATCGAGGACGTGTTGCGTTCGAACATCGATCAATCCGCGCGCTGCGGCGAGATCGTCCGCAGCCTGTTGCAGTTCGCGGCGAGGGAACATCCCGAGAAGGCGGTCGGCGATCTGCGAGACGTCGTCGAGCGCGCGTTCTCCCTGGCACAGAGTTATGGACACGAACGCGGCGTCGAACTGAGCCTGGCGCTTTCGGACGATCCACTTCTGGTGCGCATGAGCCCGATCGAGATCGAGCAGGTGCTGGTCAACCTGTTCCGCAACGCCATCGAGTCGGTTCCCGAATCGCGCCGGGTCGAGGTCCTGGTCGAACGCCTGGGTGAGGCGGCGGTCGTCGAGGTTCGCGACGATGGTCGCGGTATCTCCGAAGGCGACCTACCGCAGGTCTTCGACCCCTTCTTCACCACGCGTCTCGAAGATGGCGGAAGCGGTCTCGGGCTGAGTGTCGCCCTCGGCATTGCGCGCGATCACGAGGGCACCCTCGACATCGAGACCACCGAGGGGGAGGGCACCTGCGTGAGCGTGACACTGCCCCTCACCGGCTAGCGAGTTCTCACGCCGGCGCCGGGGTTCCGCCGCGCAAGAGCCTGCCCGGTCGCGCTCCCGTCGATTCGCCGTCGCGCAGGATCGTCTGGCCGCTCACGATGGTAGAGCGATAACCGTCGGCGCTCTGCAACAGGCGCCGCGCACCTCCCGGCAGGTCGTAGACCATCTCGGGGCGGCGCAGGGCGAGGTGCTCCATGTCGATGACGTTGAGATCGCCCTTGTAGCCCGGCTTCACCACGCCGCGGTCGTGCAGGCCGTAGAAGTTCGCGGTGTGCTGCGTCATGCGCTGCACCGCGTATTCGAGGGGAATTCGCTCGCCGCGCGATCGATCGCGCACCCAGTGGGTGAGCATGAAGGTCGTGAGGCTTGCGTCGCAGATCAGCCCACAGTGCGCGCCGCCATCACCCAGGCTCAACACGGTGTTGTCGTCCATCAGCATTTCGCGCTGGGGATCGAGGTTGCCGTTGCTGTAGTTCATCAGCGGGAGCAGCAGGAGCTCGCGCCCCTCGTCGCGTAGCAAGAAGTCGTAGAGCACGGCGTCGGGCGCCCGCCCCTCGCGCGCGGCGATCGCCGCGATGCTCTGGTCGGGAGTGGGTTCGTAGTCCGGCGGGTCGCCGATCGGATAGAGCTTCTGGTAGGTGTCTTCGTTGTCGAGGAAGCTGCCGAAGCCGGGCGCCTCGGCTGCGCGCTCGGCGCTGAGGATGCGCTCGCGCACGGCGGGGTCGCGCATGCGGGCGACGCGCTCGTCCAGGGGGAGGTCGAGGATCTCGAGATAGGCCGGGCGCGAAAGCAGCGGGTTGGCTTCCGTCTGCAGACCGGCCAGGATGCCGAAGGGGCGCGCGGCGAACTGCGCGAAGACCTTCGAACCTCCCGCGCGCGTGTCGGCGCAGATCTTCAGCAGCTCGCGCCATTGATCGGGCTGCGAGTCGAATTGCAGCATGGCGAAACTCACCGGGCATCCGAGTTCGGCGGAGAGTCGATGCATCCAATCGATCTCTTCGAGGGCGGCGTTCGGCCCGTCTCCCGCCGTGTCTCCCGCGGCGCCGGCGCCCGCGAGTTCGAAGATGCCGCGGCCGGCGTCCTTGAGAGCGCGCCCGATACCGAAGAGTTCGTCTTCCTGGGCGAAGGTGCCGGGGACGGGTTCGCCGTCGACAGCGCGATGCCCCATCGTGCGCGAAGTCGAGAAGCCCAGGGCACCGGCTTCGACGCCTTCCCTCACGATCTCGTACATCCGCTCGATGTCTTCGGCGGTGGCGGCTTCGTTCTTCGCGCCGCGTTCGCCCATCACGTAGGCGCGTACCGCGCCGTGGGGGACGTGGGTGCCGTAGTCGAGGGCCTTGGGGGTGCGGTCGAGGGCGTCGAGGTATTCGGGGAAGGTCTCCCAACTCCACTGGATGCCTTCGGAGAGTGCGGTGCCCGGGATGTCCTCGACGCCTTCCATCAAGCCGATCAGCCAATCGTGCGCGTCGGGCTTCGCGGGGGCGAAGCCGACACCGCAATTGCCGAAGACGGTCGTCGTCACTCCGTGCCAACCGGTCGGGAGCAGATGCGGATCCCAGGTCGCCTGGGCGTCGTAGTGGGTGTGGACATCGACGAAGCCCGGCGTCACGACGAGGCCGTCGGCCTCGATCTCTTCGCGCGCCTCACCGCTCACCTGACCGACTTCCCGGATGAGGCCGTCGCTCACGGCGACGTCGGCGGTCCGAGGCTCGCTGCCGGTTCCATCGACCAGGGTTCCACCGCGAATCAAGAGATCATGCATGGCTGGCGCTCCGTGGGTTCGTTCGGGGGTGTCCGAACGGCGCCCAAACTACCACACGGTCCATTCGCGATTGACGAAAGCGAGTGCCACGGCGCATGCGGGTCCTTATCCTCTGCCGACATGCGAATCGAATTCACCCCCGAACAGTTGGCGCTGCAGAAGGAACTGCGCGCCTATTTCGAAGAGCTGATCACTCCCGAGTTGCAAGCCGAACTCGACGCGGGAGGCGAGGGCGGCGGCCCGGAGTTCCGCAAGGCGATGCGGCAGCTCGGTGCCGACGGGTGGATCGGACTCTCCTGGCCGAAGGAACTCGGCGGGCGCGAGATGACGCCGATGGAGCAGTACATCTTCACCGAAGAGGTGATGCGCACCGGCTTCCCCTATCCCTTCCTCACCACTGAAGCGATCGGTCCGGTGCTGAACGAGTACGCGAGCGACGCCATGCGCGAGGCGGTGGTGCTGCCGATCCTGCGCGGCGAGGTGGTGATCGCCATCGGTTACTCGGAACCCGGCGCCGGGACGGATCTCGCTTCCCTCACCACGCGCGCCGATCGCGACGGCGACGAGTGGGTGATCAACGGCCAGAAGGTGTGGACGAGCCTGGCCGACTTCTCCGACTACATCTGGCTCGCGGCGCGCACCGATCCCGAATCGAAGAAGCATCGTGGGCTCTCACTGCTGCTCGTGCCGAACGACGCACCCGGCGTCACGGTCTCGCCGATCTGGACCCTCGGCGTGCGCACCAACGCGACCTACTACGACAACGTGCGCGTGCCGGCCGAGAACCTGATCGGCGGCGAGGGCAACGGTTGGGCGCTGATCACCGGCCAGCTCAATCGCGAACGCCTCTCGCTGGTGAATCACGGCTCGGCCGACAATCTCTATCGGCGCGTGGCGAAGTGGGCGGCGGAAACCGAGTGCCCCCATGGCGGACGCGTGATCGACCAACCCTGGGTCCAGGGCAACCTCGCGAAGGTGAAGAGCGGGCTCGAGGCGCTCAAGTTGATCTGCTGGAAGCAGGCCTGGGCGATGACCGAGGGCAACCTGCAGATGGCCGATGCGTCGGTGGCGAAGGTCTACGGCACCGAGTTCTTCCTCGAGCACTACCGCTTGCTCGGGGAGATCGTCGGGCAGGCGGGAGGCACGATCCAACAGGATTCGCCGGGCGCGATCCTGCAGGGCCGCCTCGAGTTCATGTATCGCGTGGGTTCGATCCTGACCTTCGGCGGCGGCACCAACGAAGTGCAGCGCGACATCATCTCGGCGGCCGGGCTCGGCATGCCGCGATCGCGCTAGCGCTCATTCTCTTCTCCATCCCGATCAACGATTCGAAGACGACACCATGGACTTCTCACTCAGCGACGAACAACTCGAACTGCGCAACCTCGCCAGACAAATCCTCGAGGATCAGACGAGCAACGAGCACCTGCGCGACGTCGAAGCGGGGGAAGAGCGCTTCGACCCGAAACTGTGGGGAGACCTCGCCGAAGCGGGGCTGCTCGGGCTCGCCATGAGCGAGGACCACGGGGGCATGGCGCTCGGCTACGAGAGCCTGTGTCTGCTGGTAGAAGAGGTCGGGCGCACGGTTGCGCCGGCGCCGGTGGTGCCGGTGCTGGTCTCGGGCGCGCTCTCGATCGAACGATTCGGGACGGACGAACAGAAGCAGCGCCTGCTGCCGGGCGTGGTGAACGGCGAGACGATGGTCACCGCGGCTTTCATCGAGCCCCTGAACGAAGATCCGCTGCGTCCCCTGGCGACCGCCAAGGAAGAGGGGGAGGGCGTCGTACTCGACGGCGTCAAGACGTGCGTGCCCTTCGCGAATCGGGCGCAGCGCGTACTCGTCGCGGCGCAGTGCGACGGTGGAGTCGGGCTCTATCTCGTCGACCCGAACGCTTCGGGCGTGCGCCTCGAACGCCAGCAATCGACCGCCGGTGAGCCACAATTCGAGATGCATCTCGAAGCCGTCGCGGTGACCGCGCAGGACGTGCTCGCCCCGCCGAGCGATGGCGCCCGGGCACTGCAGTGGATCGTCGATCGCACGTCGGCCGCGAACTGCGCCATGGCGCTGGGCGTGGTCGATCGAATGACCCGTATGACCGCCGAATACACGGCCGAGCGCGAACAGTTCGGTGTGAAGATCGCCACCTTCCAGGCCGTCGGGCAGCGCGCCGCAAACTGCTACATCGATACCGAGTGTCTACGACTCCTGACCCAACAAGCTGTGTCGCTGCTGAACGACGAACGCGAAGCCAGCGAAGAACTCACCATCGCCCAGATCTGGGTCGGCGATGTGGGGCATCGCGTGAGTCATGCAGCGCAACATCTCCACGGCGGCATCGGCGTCGATCGCGACTACCCGCTCTTCCGCTACTGCCTGTGGGCGAAGCAGCTCGAACTCGCCATGGGCGGCACCGCGCAACTCACGGCGAAGCTCGGCGAAGGCATCGCGCGTGAGTTCAGCGCGAACGCGTGAGCCAGGAGATGGATCGCAAGGCCTGGTTCATCGACGAGCTCAAGAAGCGCTACCAGGAAGCGATCGCATCGGCGCGCGAAGCCGAGGTGAACGCGGCGACGGCGGCGGACGAAGTGCGCAAGCAGGCCCGCAATCGCGACGACGCGAAGGCGGCCGTCGATCCCGGACGCATGGCGGGTGGACATCGCAAGCGACGGCAACGCGCGGCGCGCGAACTCGACACCCTGATCCAGTTCGCGAGCGGCGGCATTCCCGCCTTTTCGCGCAACGCGAAGGTGGCGTTGGGCGCGATGATCGACGTGAGCATCGAAGGGGACGATGGGCCCGAAGAGCGCACGCTCTTCCTCTTGCCCGTCGGTGCCGGGACCGAGCTCACGGGGCCGGGCGGGGACGGATTCATCTCGGTGATCGGTCCCGAGTCTCCCGTCGGGCGCGCCCTGATGGGTGCGGTCGTGGGGGATGACGTCGAGGTCGTGGTGGCGGGCAAGGACCGCGAGTGGAGCGTCGTCGATATCGCCTAGGGCCTCGCTGAAACCCTAAAGTGATTGTTTCTCAGCCCAGTCGAAGTCCGCGAGAATCTGATCGAAGTGCCCCTGTACGGCTTCGCGCATCTCGGGATGGCTGAAGATGAAGCGGCGCCCGTCGCGCACCGCGCGCACCACCCATTGGCCGAGCATTCGCGGCGACATGCCGTCGTCGAACATCGGGCCGAGGATGTCTTCGAGGTCACCCTCGCGCTGTCCGAGTTCGGGCGGGCGATTGCGTTCGGCGTGGATGAGATCGGTCGCGACACCCGCCGGACACAAGATCGATAACCCGATGCCGTGGGGTTCGATCGAATTCGCGTACGACTCGGAGATGCCGACGACCGCGGCCTTCGTCGCGGTATAGACGCCGAGGATCGGTCCGGCCGGGAGCAGCCCGCCGATCGAGGCCGTGTTCACGATGTGCCCCCCCTGGCCCTGTTCGATCAAGCGCGGGATGAAGGCCTGGCAACCGTGGATCACTCCGTGGACGTTCACGCGAAACAGCCACTCCCAATCGGCATCGCTCGACTCGTGCGCGGACGCACCGAGACATACCCCCGCGTTGTTGCACACGAGGTGGACGGCGCCGAAGTGGCGCAGGGTGTGTTCGGCCAGGGCTTCGACGGCGGCGCGATCGGTGACGTCGGTCTGCACGGCGACGGCCTCGGCGCCCTGGTCGCGCAGCCGCGCGCTCACGCCCTCGGCCTTGTCGCCTTCGATGTCCGACACAACGACTTTCATGCCCTCGGCCGCGAACGTTTCGGCGAGCCCCTCGCCGATGCCGGCGCCGGCCCCCGTGATGACTGCGACCTTGCCCTCTAGATCCTGCATCGATTCATTCTCCGACCTTGCGTGTGGGAATGCGAGCATACGCGATCGCAAGGCCGCGCGAAGGCGGGCTAGGTTCTCGCGCGCAACACGCTTTCGGCCTGGAACGAGGGAGACCACCACGATGCCTGCACCGATCGGTCGCGATCTCGCGAAGACGCGCAAACAGCTGCAGGCGTGGTTCCCGGGCGTGCTTCCCGATGACGCCAGCGATGTCGAAGTCGGGGAGGTGACGGGCCCGGGCGGCACCGGCTTCTCGAGCGACACGCTGATCTTCGAGCTTCGCTATCGCAGTGCCGGTGAGTCGATCGAACGCGGTTACGTGGCTCGCGTGCATCCGAGCGGCTTTCAACTCTTTCCCGAATACGATCTGCCCGCGCAGTTCGGCGTCATGAAGGCGCTGTGGAATACGCCGGTGCCCGTTCCGCAGATGCTCTACGAAGAGCGAAGCGGCGACGTGATCGGCCAACCCTTCTACCTGATGAGCAAAGTCGACGGACAGTGTCCCGCCGACAATCCGCCCTATACGGCCGAGGGTTGGGTCAAGGATCTGTCGGAGGCCGATCAGCGAACGCTCTGGGACGGCTATCTCGACATCCTGGTCGAGATCCACGCCCTCGACCCCGTGGAGCTGAAACTCGACTTCCTCGCGAAGCCGGAACTCGGCGCGACAGCCCTCGACCAGGAACTCGCCTACTACGAGAACTTCTACCGCTGGACCTACCCCGACGAAGTCCACCCCCACGTCGAACCGGGGCTCGCCTGGCTGCGCGCCAACAAGCCGCCCCAACCCGAGAAGCCGCGCCTCGTATGGGGCGATTCGCGCATCGGCAACATGATCTTCGACGGACCGCGTTGTCTCGCGGTGATCGATTGGGAGATGGCGCGCCTCGGCGACCCGATGATGGACCTCGCCTGGGGGCTCTTCCTGAGCCGCTACCACACCGAGGGCACCGGCCTCCCGAACCTGCCGGGCTTCCGCAATCGCGAAGAGACGATCGCCTACTACGAAGAGAAGAGCGGCCGCAGCGCCGAGCACGTCGCCTATTACGAAGTGCTCGCGGGAATGCGCTTCAGCGTCATCCTGATCAGCCTCGGCAAGCAGATGAAGCACTACGAAGTGCTGCCCGAGGAAGTGAACTTCGAAGTGGAGAACCCGGTGTCGATGCTGCACCGCAAGCAGCTCGAAGCCCTCGGCGTCTTGTAGGCGCGAAGGTCTTTGGGAGGGTAGGCCCAACCCATGGAACGACTCGAGAAGATCGAAAAGTGCGTCGACTGGCTCGAACCCCTACACGACATCGCGCGCGAAGAGACAGGCCTCGACGACTTCGGCGACGAGCACTACCTCGAAGGCCTGAAGGTGCTGCTCGAGCAGTTCGACATCGGCTGCGATCTCTCGCCCGTGGGCGTCTTCGCCACCCGGGTCAAGTTGATCCACTGCTTGAAGCAGCGGCTGCTGGCGGAGCAGGCGTGGAAGGCCGATCCCGGCGTGCTCGACAATCCGATCGAGAAGCCCCTGTTGATCACCGGCCTCGTGCGCACGGGCAGCACCGCGCTCCACTACCTGCTCGCTTCCGATCCGAACCGCCAGGCGCTGCCGTACTGGCTCTCGGAACACCCGCAGCCTCGTCCGCCCGAGGACAGCTGGGCGTCGAACCCCGACTTCGTGAAGTCGAAAGAGTCGATCGACATGACCTACGAGATCGACCCGAGCCTGAAGGCCATCCACTTCATGGCGCCGGATTGGCCCGAGGAGTGCGGCCACCTGATGGCGCAGAACTTCACCGACGATCATTGGGAAGGCGCACTACGCGTTCCCCACTACATCGCGTGGTACGAAAAGAAGAACCTGATCGAAACCTACCGGCGGCACAAGAAGCTGCTGCAGCTGATCGGCTCCACCCAGCCCGAGAAGCCGTGGCTGATCAAATACCCGGTGCACATGAAGCACCTGCGATCCTTCCTCGAGGTCTATCCCGACGCGCGAGTGATCTGGACCCACCGCGATCCCTCGAACGTGATGTCCTCCTACGCGAGCCTGCTCGCGGGCTTCCGCAGCCTGAACAGCAATAGCGTCGACTACGAGGACATCGTGCGGGAGCAGATGGAAATCTGGGCCGCGGGCGCCGACCGCGCCATCGAGGTGCGTGCCGAGAAGGACCCCGCGCAGTTCTACGATCTCCACTTCGACGACTACGTCGCCGACCCGGTCGCGGCCGCGCAGAAGATCTACGACCACTTCGGCATCGAGTGGACCGACGAGGCCGAAGCCGCCATGCGCACGCACCACGCCGAGAACCAGCAGGGCAAGCACGGCAAGCACGACCACTCGCTCCAGAAGGTGGAGACCTCCCGCGAAGCCATGCTCGAACGCTTCGCGAACTACATCGATCATTTCGGCGTGCGAGTCGGGTAGGGCGGTTCTATCCGCGCGCGTACCGCGCGGCCATGTCATCCATCACCTCGAAGAACTCCTTCGAGGTCTCGCGGATGATGTCCGCCACGGGGCGGATGCTCTCGATGCGGCCGGCCACCTGGCCGCACAACGCGACCGCGGCCTCCATGTCGCCGCCGAAGTAGAGGTCCATGATGTTCTGACCGAACTGGCCCATCACGTTGTCCTCGAAGCGCTCGAGTTCTTCGCTGCGATTCGTGCGCAGGGCGCGCAGCCCCGGGCTGTGATGTCGGTTCAGGAAGACGGTGTCGGTTTCGTCGGCGTCGACGATCGAGTTCTTCCAGTTGTCGTGGATCGGAGACTCGAGGGCCGACACCATGCGCGTACCCATCTGAATGCCTTCGGCGCCCAGCGCGAAGGCCGCTGCCATGCTCGCGCCATCCACCATGCCTCCCGCGGCGATGATCGGAACGTCGACCTTCGACCGTACGAGCGGCAGCAGCACCATGCTCGCCACGTCGCGTGGGTTCTTGAAGCCGCCGCCTTCGCCGCCTTCGACGATCAGGCCGTCGACGCCCGCCTCCACCGCCTTGAGAGCACCGGCGAGGGTCGGCACCACGTGGAAGACGGTGAGCCCCGCCTCCTTGAGGGGGGCCGTGTACTTCATCGGGCTTCCGGCCGACGTCGTCACGAACTTCACCCCCTGATCGATCACGAACTCGGCGATCGCGGGGTCGCGTACGAAGGCCTGGGCGATGTTCACGCCGAAGGGCTTGTCGGTGAGATCCTTCATCTTGCGGATCTCTTCCTTCACGGCGTCGAGCTGACCGGAAGAGGTCTCGATGATCCCCATGGCCCCCGCGTTCGAGACCGCCGAGGCGAGTTGGGAACGCGCGATCCAGCCCATCGGGGCCTGCACGATCGGAATCTCGACGCCGAGCATCTGCGTCACGCGGTTGTCGAAGGTGGTCATGGGGGTCTCCTGGGGATCAGATCAACGGGGTGAAACGAACGGCGCCGGATCGACTTGCATCGACCCGGCGCCAGATTCTTGCACGAATTGGGACGTGCTGCGGATCAGGCTGCTTCGAACAGCGAAGCAAAGCCCTGGCCGCCGCCCACGCACATCGTCACTATGCCGTAGCGCTTGCCGTCGCGCTTGAGCTGGCGGAGCAGGGCGCCCGTCATGCGCGAGCCCGTCATGCCGAAGGGGTGGCCGATCGAGATCGAGCCGCCCTGCGGGTTGAGCACGTCGTCGGGGATCTCGAGCTCCTGCTTGCAGTAGAGCAGCTGCGAAGCGAAGGCCTCGTTGAGCTCGACGATGTCGATGTCCTTCATCGAAAGACCGTGGCGCTTCAAGAGCTTCGGCACGGCGAAGACAGGGCCGATGCCCATCTCTTCCGGCGCGCAACCCGCGACCGCGCTGCCGCGGTAGATGCCGAGGGGCTCGACGCCGAGCTCCTTCGCCTTGTCCGCGGACATCAGCAGCGTCGACGACGCGCCGTCCGAAAGCTGCGAGGCGTTGCCCGCGGTGACGGTGCCGCCTTCTTCGGGCTTCTTGAACACGGGAGCGAGCGAGGACAGCCCTTCGAGGGTGGTCGAGGGGCGGTTGCACTCGTCGACGTCGAGGGTGTGCTCTTCGTCGTAGGGGTCTTCGCCCTTCTTCATCACCTTGCGCGTCACCCTCATGGGCGCGATCTCTTCGGCGATGTAGCCGGCTTCGGCCGCCTTGGCGTAGCGCTGCTGGCTCTGCAGCGAGTACTCGTCCTGGGCTTCGCGCGTGATGCCGTAGCGCTCGGCCACGAGCTCGGCCGTGATGCCCATCGGGTGGTAGAGGCCGGGGAAGCGCTCGGCCGCCTTCGCGTTCACCATGCGCGTGGTGTTCTGGGTGCCGTCCTGCATCATGGTGATGGTCTCGACGCCCGCGCCGATCGCGATGTCGGCGCCTTCGTTCACGATCGCGTTGGCGGCCATCATCACCGCCTGCGAGCCGCTCGAGCAGAACCGATTGACCGTCGTGGCAGCCACATCCAGGGGCAGGCCGGCGGCCATCGCGGCGATGCGCGCGGTGTTCATGCCCTGGCAGCCTTCGGGGAAGCCACAGCCGACGATCACGTCTTCGATCTGCGTTTCGTCGATGCCGGGCACGGCGTCGACCACGGCGCGAATGGTGTGGGCGAGGTAGTCGACGGGCTCGGTGATGTTGAGCGAACCGCGCGCGGCCTTGGCCAGGCCAGTGCGCTTGCTTTCGACGATGACGGCTTCTCGGGTCATGGGCTTGGAATTCTCCTGAGGTTTCGTTTTCCTGGGTGCCGGATTGGACACGGGGCGCGAGAACATAACGCGTCCCCTGCGGCAGGTTTCGCTCGGGCTGGCGGAACCCAGACGGGTTTCTGGAGCCGTGCGAGCGAACGCGAAGCAGCAGAGAAGAAGAGGAAGTCGAAGTTGCGGGTGCAGTATCTGACGGAAGCCGATGCAGCGGCCACGAAGGTCGTCTGGCGGCGCGGTGAAGCCGGCTTCGTGTTCCCCGACCCCGAAGACGCGGGGCAACTCGCGACCGAGACCCGCGTGGTGCTCTCGGCGAACACGACCCACGCCCTCTACGGACACGGCGTGATCGACGAACTCAATCGCCTTCCACTCCAGGGCACCCTCGGCTGCGGGCTGCAGGTGTTGATCCCGCCGCCGCAACTCGAACCCGTGCGCGACATCCTCTATCGCGCCGACTCGAAGACCTACGGTGCCGTCCACGAGTTCCCGTTGGAGGCGATCGATGCGGACGCGGTCGATTACCGCATCCGTATCGACAACCGCGAGTATCAGCACACGTTGTCGGGGTTGCAGTTCCTGCTTCGCACTGCGGCCAACGAGGGCATGGCCGCTTGGTTCCTCGTATAGCGGGGGATCACGAGCGCGCTTTCAGCGCAGTGCACTCGCCTCGCCCAGCGCGATCCGCGTGCCGTCTTCCTTGTCGGCCCAGACCTCGCAGTGCACGCGAACTCGGGTGCCTTCGGGCACCTCTTCGCGAATGCGTCCACACACCGTCACGCTCTCGTCGACCCAGAGCACGTTGGTGAGCTTGAGCGACATCTTGCCGCCCGCGAGCCAACCCATGCCGAACTCGCGCTGCATCACCTGGGAGACGAAGCAGGTCGACATCATCCCCTGGACCACGATGTTGGGAAAGCCGAGCTTGCGCGCCTGTTCGCGGTCGGTGTGATAGTTCTTGCCCGGGCCGCTGAACATCCAGCAGCGCCGTTCGTCGATGCGCTGGATCGCGGGATCGAGATCGGGACCCGTCGCGCTGGGGAAGGGCGGGCGCTCCTTGCGCTTCTCCTTCGCCGTGTTCTCGTCGATCACGAACTTCGAATCGTCACCCGCCTCTTCGCCTTTCTGCTTCGGCGGAAGGAAGGATTGGAAGGTGCGCCCGCGCACGAGCAGGTGCCCCGTCTCCGCGTCGAATAGATCGGTCTCGTTCACCACGTAGTCGCGGCCGCGCTTCTGGAAGCGATCGACGATGGTCGAGAGGGTGCGCACCCGCGAGCCCACGCGAATCGGCTCGAAGAGTTCCCAATCCTGCTGGGCGTGCAGGTTCCCGAAGAGGTTCTTGAGGTACCACTCGCCCACGTGCTTGTAGCACTCGCTGTGGTACAGCAGCGGAGGCGCGTACTCGCTCTGCAGAGGGTGGTGGTCTTCCAGGGCGTCGGCGTAGAAGGCGACGACCTCGGGAGTGACCTCGTATTCGTTCGAGCCGCAGAAGCGACCGACGTGGGCGGGCTGGCCGAGCAGATTCATGGGGCGTTCCTCGCGTGGGTGGCGCGGAACAAGTTCCCGTTTCGCGCCACACCCGGCAAGTCAGTCCGCGACGGGGCCCTCGCGAGGCAGGCGCATCTCGTCGACGAGGGCCTGCAGCTCCGGTGCCGGGGGTGCGGTGATGCGACTCACGGTCCAGGTCACCGCGAAGTTGAGCAGCATGCCGACCGCCCCGATGCCTTCCGGGCTGATGCCGAACCACCAGGACTCGGCGCCGCCTTCGGGGGCCACGAACTTGAAGTAGCTGATGTAGGAGGCGGTGAAGAGGATGCCCACCAACATGCCGGCGACGACGCCTTCGCGGTTCGTGCGCTTGTCGAAGACGCCAAGCAGGAGCACGGGGAAGAAGCTCGCCGCGGCGAGGCCGAACGCGAAGGCAACCACCTGTGCGACGTAGCCCGGCGGATAGATGCCGAAGTAACCTGCAACCACCACCGCGAAGGCGGCCGCGATGCGCGCCGCCATCAATTCCTGCTTGTCGTCGAGGTCCTTCCACAGGAACGACTTCAAGAGATCGTGGGAGATCGAGGACGAAATCACGAGCAGGAGCCCGGCCGCAGTGGAGAGCGCTGCCGCGAGCCCCCCCGCGGCGACCAGGGCAACCACCCAATTCGGCAGCTCGGCGATCTCGGGGTTCGCGAGCACGATGATGTCGCGATCGACCGTGAGTTCGTTGACTTCCTTGTCACCGTGGAAAGCGATCAGGCCGTCGGCGTTCTTGTCGTCGAAGGAGATCAGCCCCGTGCTCTCCCAACTCGTGAACCAGGCGGGGACGTCTTCGTAGGCCTGTCCGTCGACGGTCTGGATCAGGTTCACGCGGGCGAAGGTCGCGACGGCGGGCGCCGTCGTGTACAGGATCGCGATGAAGAAGAGCGCCCACACCGCGCTCCAACGCGCGGCTGCTGCGTTGCGCACAGTGTAGAAGCGCACGATCACGTGGGGAAGCCCCGCGGTACCCACCATCAACGCCAGTGTGATGGCGAAGACATCGGCCATGCCCTTCTTGCCCGACACCCAGGCGGCCGTGTACTCGGGAAAGCCGAGGTCGCGTTGCACGGCGTCGAGGGTTTCGAGCAGGAAGCGCCCGGCGTTGGGCCCCTCGGTGAGCGTCGCCCCCATGCCGAGCTGTGGAATCCAGTGGCCCGTCAGTTTGTGCGAGATCGCCGCGGCGGGAATCATGAAGGCGATGATGAGCACCGTGTACTGCGCGACCTGGGTGTAGGTGATGCCGCGCATCCCACCGAGCACCGCGTAGACGAACACCAGCCCGACGCCGATCATCACGCCGATGTCGACGGGCACCTCGAGGAAGCGCGAGAATACGACCCCGACCCCGCGCATCTGGCCCGCCACGTAGGTGAACGAAACGAAGATCGCGCAGAAGACGGCGACCACGCGTGCGAGCTGCGAGTCGTAGCGATCGCCCACGAACTCGGGCACGGTGAAGCGCCCGAACTTGCGCAGGTAGGGTGCGAGGAGCAGGGCGAGTAGCACGTAGCCCCCCGTCCAACCCATCAGATAGATCGCGCCCTGATAACCCATGAAGGCGATCAGGCCGGCCATCGAGATGAACGACGCCGCGCTCATCCAGTCGGCCGCCGTCGCCATGCCATTGGCAATGGGTGGGACGCCGCGCCCGGCGACGTAGAAACTCGAGGTCGATCCGGCGCGGCTCCAGATCGCGACGCCGATGTAGAGGGCGAAGCTCAGGCCAACGGTGATGTAGGTCCAGGTGAGGATGCTCACGGGCGCTCGCCTACTCCACCCCGTGCTCGCGGTCGAGTCGACGCATCCACAACGCGTAGACGAGCACCAGCACGATGAAGACGTAGATCGCCCCCTGATGCGCGAACCAGAAACCGAGGGGGAAGCCCGCGAGGTGGATCTGGTTCAGCGGCTCGACGAAGACGATGCCGAGGCCGAAGGGGATGACGAACCAGACGACGAGCAACACGGCCATGAGTCGCAGGTTCGAGCGCCAGTAGGCGTCGTGACCGGAAGTCTCCCCTCCGTCCGGCTCTTTCGAATTCGACACGACGTTTCCCCTATGCGTGGCGCCATGAGGCGGGTTGCACCACCAAGATCGCCAACGCGCCCGGCACCCGCAAGTTCGCGAAAACTGCGGCGTGCTTCGCGTTTTCGCGGTTCGAACCCCCTCGTCGTTGCGTGGAGATCGACATCGTGAAGCGCGAATCGACATCGACGGGATCCCATGATGTGACCACGGCGCATGAACACGTGTGCGTGTAAAGTCCGAACCACGCTCTGTTGAACACTCGACGCCACTCTCCGTTCCCGTCGTCCGGCTGGATGGATCAGACGCGCAACGGAATTGCCTTGGAGACCCTGTGAAGCGAACGCAATCGATCGCGATCTCGACCCTGACTGCCATGCTGGTCTTCGGACTGGCCTGCGGCGAATCCGGAGATGGTCCGAACCCAAGTGGGGCCTGCAACGATCTCTGTGATGCCGCTGACGACTGCTTCGACGATTTCGATCGCGGAGGCTGTCGGGAGATCTGCGATGAAGTCGATGACCTCGAAGGGGAGGTCTCGGACAGCTGTGAAGAAGGGGTCGAAGACTTCTTCAGCTGTGTGGCCGATCTCTCGTGCACAGTACTCGAGGATGTCGACATCGACGATGTCGACGACTTCGAGTCGGCCTTCGATGCCCTGTCCGCGGTGCTCGTGCAGTGTCGCGACGAGGCGGAAGACGCCGTCGACGCCTGCGAGGACGAGTAGCGTTCGAGGGCCCGGTTCCGTCGCCCGCGTAACGCGGCGGAACCGGGTGCACTCAGTACCCCCGCCAGTCCCGCGCGCCGCTGTAGGCCGTCCACACACACAAGGCGTGCACGATGAACCCCGGTACGAGGATCGCCCAGTAGGCGAAGCTCGCGGCGAGGAACCAGCACGCACCGGCGAGCAGGCGGCCGTTGTACACCTGGCCCAGGCCCGGGATCAGCACCGAGAGCACGGCGGCGATGCCGGGGCTCGGACCGCGCCGATCGCGCACGCAAACGTGGGTCGGGCGGGAGTCGGGTTCGTCGAATTCGTCGTAGTAGAGAGGTCTGTGGTCCATGCCCAGACCCCATCGCAAGCGGCGTGCCGACTTCTCCCGGGGCTCAGCCGCGCCTCGCCGCTTCCCGGCTGCACCCCGGGCGCGACACTGCATGGCGCAGCATGCAGCACGGCCCTCGTATCGTTGCGGGCGCCTAGAGCCCCTCGACGAACTCCCGAAGCGCCGCGCCGATCTCGTGGGGCGAGTCTTCCTGGATGAAGTGCAGGCCCGAGACCGTGATCTCGCGCTGGTTCTTCCAGCCGCGACAGAACTCGCGCTGGGGGCCGATCAGGATCGACCCCGGATCGGCGTTGACGAAGAGCTTGGGCACATCGCTGCCTTCGAGCCATGCACCGTAGTCTTCGACGATCTTGACGACGTCCTCGGGTTCGCCTCCGAGGGGAATCTGTCGCGGCCAGGTGAGGGTGGGGCGGCGGTCTTCTCCGGGCGTGGCGAATGGCGCGACGTATTGCTCCATCTCGGCGGGATCGAGCGGACGCTTGATCGACGTGGGCAGGACGCGTTCGACGAAGACGTTCTTCTCGAGCACGACCTCTTCGCCGGCGGGCGAGCGGAAGGCTTGGAAGATGCCGCGTGCGGCTTCCGGCCATTCGTCCCAGGTCATGGGCCGCACGATCGCCTCCATGTAGCAGATGCCCTTCACGGCATCGCGGTGGCGGTTGGCCCAGTCGAAGCCGAGGGCGCTGCCCCAATCGTGGATTACGAGCACGACGTTCTGGCTCACGCCGAGTTGTTCGAGCACGGCGTCGAGGTATTCGCGGTGTTCGACGAAGCGATAGCGGTCGGGTCCGCTGTCCTCGAGTTTCTCGGAGTCACCCATGCCGATCAGGTCGGGGGCGATCAGGCGACCGAGCCCTTCGCAGTGGGGCATGATGTTGCGCCACAGGTAGGAGGAAGTCGGATTGCCGTGCAGGAAGACGATCGGATCCCCATCGCCCTGGTCGATCACGGCCATCTGCTTGCCCTTGACCTCGAGCTTCTTCTTCTCGTATTTCGGCTCGATCGCGATGTCGCTCATGGGGGGTCCTTTCGCTGGAATGGGGTGACGGGGCGCGGTCGCCGAGCATAGTGCGAACCCGCGCCGCGGCACCTACTCCGCGTCGTGAAAGATCAGCCCGAGGGTGAAGCGTTCGCCGCTGTGGATCGTGCTCACCCCGTGCTTGATGGCCGCGCGGTAGACCCCGCGCTGCCCCCGGATCGGTCGCGAGCGGTTCGGGAAGACCAGCCCCTCACCGCGCGAGAGCGTGATCGCCTCGACGCGCGACTGCTGCCTCGGACGGTGCTCGTGCAACACGAACTCACCGCCGTCGAATGCGGGACGGGAGTCGCGCGGACCGGGGGAGAGCAGACACGCGACCTGAAGCGGAAACGCGACGGCGCCGTAGACATCCTGATGGATGCAGTTGAAGCCGCCCTCGCTGTAGCGCAGCAGCAGGGGAGTGGGCCTGGTCTGACCTGCCTCGTGACAGTGCTCGACGAAATCCGCGAGGCGCGTCGGAAACCGTTCGTCTCCGCCCAGCGCGTCGCACCACGCGTTCGCGATCGCGGCGAGCCGGGGGTAGAGCCAGCTGCGAAGTGAACGCACGAGGGGCGGTAGGGGATAGGCGAAGTAGCGGTAGTCGCCCTCGCCATAGCGCCGCGCCCGCATGTCGATGAAGCTGCGGAAGCGCTCGCGCTCCTCGTAGAGGGCGATCAGGTCGTCGCACTCGTTCGATTCGAGGAGCGCGGGGAGACGCGCGTAGCCGTCGCGATCGAGATCGCGCGCGATCTCCTTCCAGTCGAATCGCGCGATGCGGCTGCGGATCGATTGCGCCGAGGCCCGGCTTCCCATGACGTGCGAGTGAATCAAAGCCGGTGCGTGGCCGCCGGCCGACTTCGGACGTGGTGTTCCGCTTCAGGCGTCCGACGACACTTCGAAGCCGAACCATCGCTCGACCTGGGCGAACAGACCCTGTACCGCCAGCGCGAGCACCGCCGCAGGGACGGCTCCTTCGAGGATCAGCCCGGTGTCGTCGAGGCGGATGCCCGTGAGGATCGGTTGACCGTATCCGCCGGCGCCGATCAGCGCGGCGAGAGTCGCGGTGCCCACGTTGATGACGGCCGCGGTCTTGATCCCCGCCAGGATCGAGTGGCTCGCCAGCGGGAGTTCCACCCAGAACAACCGCCGCTTCGCCGGCAGACCGAGGGCCAGCGCCGAATCGCGCAGCGCCGGATCGATTCCGGTGAGCCCCGCGTGGGTGTTCCGCACGATGGGAAGCAGGCTGTAGAGGAAGAGGGCGACCACGGCGGGCGCGGCCCCGATGCCGAAGAGCGGGATCATGAAGACGAAGAGCGCGAGGGAGGGCAGCGTTTGCATGATGCCCGTCACGCCCAGCACGAAAGCACCCAGACGGGGGCGCTTCGCACTCGCGATGCCCAATGGGATCGCAACCGCGATCGCAGCGAAGAGCGAGATCCCGACGAGGGCCAGATGCTCGAGGGTCGTGCGCTGAAGCCGACCGGCGAAGGAGTCGACTTCGACTTCGCTCGCGACCCCGAGGAAGACCGCCGCCGACTGCGCTTCGCTCTGTCGCTCGAGCTTTACGCGTGCGTTCATCGCGATCATCTCTTCTTCGCTGATGCTTTCGGAGAGCGCGCGCAGGGCGCTCACCAGCTCGGGCGACCGCGCCGAGAGATCCGCCCGGTAGACGTAGAGCGCCTTGTACTCGGGGAAGTAGGCGAGGTCGTCGCGTAGCACGGCCAGGTCGTAGTAGGCGATGTCGGCGTCGGTGCTGTAGAGGTCGACGACGTCGATCTCGCCGCTCTCGAGGGCGCGATAGGCGAGGTCGTGATCCATGCCCCGCACCCACTCCGGCCGCAGGTCGTAGCGGGCCGCGAGCCCCGGCCAGCCGTCCTCGCGATCCATGAACTCGTTGCTGAAACCGAAGCGCAGGGTGCGATGCGGTCGCAGGTCGCTGACCTTGGCGAGCCCGAGATCCCGGGCCTTCGCCTTGCGGAGACCGATCGCGTAGGTGTTCTCGAAGCCGAGGGGAGGCAGTGCGGCGAGCCCGCGCTCGGCGAGCGCGGCTTCGAGATCGCGCAGCGATTCGATGACGGGCGTTCGCCCCGCGAGCAACTCGTGGATCAGGGTGCCCGTGTATTCGGGATAGACGTCGATCTCACCCTGCAAGAGCGCTTCGAAGAGGATCCGGCTGCCCCCGAGTTCGCGGCGGTGTGTGAGTTCCACGTCCGAGCGCTCGGCGGCGAGGCGTGCGAGTTCACCCAGCACCACCGACTCGGTGAAGTTCTTCGAACCGACAGCGAACTCTTCGGCCGCCGACAAGTTCGCGAACACGCTCAGCAGGAGCACTGCCAGAAGCTGCCTTCGCACGCCGTTCAAGACGCGGCTCCTCGTGCGTCGTCCTGTCGCTGCGCGCGAAGGAAGCGCGCGACGAAGTCGCTGGCCGGTGCTTTCCGCAAGGAAGCGAGATCCCCTCGTTGCTCGATGCGTCCCTCGTGAAGGAGGACGAGTTCGTGGGCGAGGAAGTCGGCTTCGCCGAGATCGTGGGTCACCAGCACGACGGTCTTTTCGAGACGCTCGAAGATCTCGGCGAGTTCGTTCTGCAACTCGAAGCGGATCATTGGATCGAGGGCACCGAGGGGTTCGTCGAGCAACACCACGCCCGGGTCGAGCATGAGGGCCCGCATCAGCGCGACCCGCTGGCGCTGCCCACCCGAGAGCTGGCCCGGACGACGCGCGAGGGCGTCTTCGGGAAAGTGGGTGAGGGCGCAGAGTTCGCCGATGCGCTCGCGCCGCCGCTCTTCGCTCCAGCCCATGTGTCGCGCCAGCAGCCCGATGTTCGCAGCGGCGTCGAGGTGGGGAAACAGCCCGCCTTCCTGGATCACGTAGCCCACGCGCTGGCGGATCGACTCGACGTGGGCGTCGTCGACGGGCACGTCGTCGAAGTGGATCTCTCCGCGGTCCGCGCGTTCGAGCCCGAGCATCAGGCGCAGCAGGGTCGACTTGCCGCAGCCG
>JANQEL010000035.1 GCA_028278345.1 Myxococcota bacterium | reverse complement strand
TACTTCCGTATCAACGCTGCCGGAACCGGCCAGTTCGAGCGCACGCTGATCGTGGCGGAAGAGGCCTCGTACGTGAGCTACCTCGAGGGCTGCACGGCGCCCCAGCGCGACGAGAACCAGCTGCACGCCGCGGTGGTCGAGCTGGTCGCGCTCGACGACGCGTCGATCAAGTACTCGACCGTCCAGAACTGGTACCCCGGCGACAAGAATGGCGTCGGCGGCATCTACAACTTCGTGACCAAGCGCGGCGCCTGCCGCGGTCGCCGCTCGAAGATCTCGTGGACCCAGGTCGAGACGGGCTCCGCCATCACCTGGAAGTACCCGAGCTGTCTCTTGCTGGGCGACGATTCGGTGGGCGAGTTCTACTCGGTGGCGATGACGAACAACCGCCAGCAGGCGGATACCGGCACGAAGATGATCCACGTCGGGAAGAACACCCGCAGCACGATCATCTCGAAGGGCATCTCCTCCGGCAAGGGCAACCAGTCCTATCGCGGCCTCGTGAGCGTCGGGCCGAAGGCCCGCGGCGCGCGCAACTACTCGCAGTGCGACTCGCTGCTGCTCGGCGACAAGTGCGGCGCCCACACCTTCCCCTACCTCGAGGTGAAGAACGAAGACGCCACGGTGGAGCACGAAGCCACCACCTCGAAGATCAGCGATGAACAGCTCTTCTACTGCCGCCAACGCGGGCTGTCGGAAGAGGATGCGATCTCGATGATCGTGCACGGGTTCTGCCGCGAGGTGCTGCAGGAACTCCCGATGGAATTCGCCGTCGAAGCCCAGGCGCTTCTCGGCATCAGTCTCGAAGGCAGCGTGGGCTGACGCGGCCCCGCCTTCACTCAACGAATCAGAGAAGCGAGATGCTTGAAATCAAGAACCTTCACGCCAACGCGGGTGACGCGCCGATCCTCAAGGGCATCGACCTCACGATCGCCGCGGGCGAAGTGCACGCGATCATGGGACCGAACGGCTCGGGCAAGAGCACGCTCACGAATGTGATCTCGGGCCGCCCAGGCTACGAGATCACCCGGGGCGAAGTCCTCTTCGAAGGCCGGGACCTCTCCGAGATGGAACCCGAAGAGCGCGCCCGCGAGGGCATCTTCGTGGCGTTCCAGTACCCGGTCGAGATCCCGGGCGTGAAGAACAACTACTTCCTGAAGGAGTCCGTGAACGCCGTGCGCAGCCATCGCGGCCTGCCCGAACTCGACGCGATGGACTTCCTGACGCTCTCGAAAGAGAAGATGGCGCTGGTCGACATGCCCCAGGATCTGATGGGACGCTCGATCAACGAGGGTTTTTCCGGCGGTGAGAAGAAGCGCAACGAAGTGCTCCAGATGCTGCTTCTCGAACCCAAGCTCTGCATTCTCGACGAGACCGACTCCGGTCTCGATATCGATGCGATGAAACTCGTAGCGCAAGGCGTGAATTCTCTTCGCGGAAGCGATCGCTCCTTTCTCGTCATCACCCACTACCAGCGACTGCTCGACTACATCGTGCCCGACGTGATCCACGTGCTGTCGGAAGGCAGGATCGTGCGCAGCGGCGGCAAGGAGCTCGCCCTCGAACTCGAGGAGAAGGGCTACGGCTGGATCGAGAAGGCCCCGCAGCACGGAGGCGCGGCAACGGCGTGACGGACACGAACGCCCTGCACTATCGAGAAGCCTTCAAGTCGCCGAACGGTGCGCTCGCATCGGTGCGTCGCGAAGCCTTCGAAAGCTTCGAGGCCACCGGCTTTCCGACGCGTCAGCTCGAGGAGTGGCGCTACACGAACCCGGCGCCGATCACCCGGGTGGCGTGGCAGGTCGCGCAGGCCTCAGCGGAAACGCTTCCGGCTGACTTCGAGGCCGGGCTCCCCGATTTCGGCGGGAGCCGCCTCGTCTTCATCGACGGTCGATTCGCAAAGGCCGCGTCGAAGATCGATGCCGGCGCACCGTTCGTGTTCACGCCCCTCGCGCAGGCGGAACTCGAAGCGGTTCCGCGCTACGCCGAACTGGCAGACGGCAAAACGAACGGCTTCACCTCGTTCAACACCGCCTTCGCCGATGATGGCGTTGCGCTCCGCATCGAGGCGACTGACTCCGCCCCGGCGCCCGTACACATCGTATTCGCTTCCTCAACGGGCGAGAACGAACAGGTCACGTTCCCGCGCCTGTGGGTTCGCGCCGAGGGCGGTAGCCGCGGCTGTGTAGTGGTGGATCACATCTCGCTCGGTCCCGGGGATGCGAGCGTACGCTTCACGTGCGCCGCGGCCGAGGCGTTCGTGGGTGAGAACGCCTCCCTCGATCTCACCTTCGTACAACGCGAGAACGCCTCGACCTTTCACGTCGCCCGGCACTGCGTCGAGCAGGAACGCGACAGCAGCCTGCGTGTCGCCACCCTCGCATTGGGCGGAGCGCTCGTGCGAAACGATCTCGAAGTCAGGCTCGCCGCTCCCGGTGCCGTCTCCCACTTCGACGGCCTCTTCCTCGGAAGCGGCGACCAACTCGTCGACAACCACACGCTCGTCGATCATGCGGTCCCGCGCTGCGAGAGCCACGAGCGCTACAAGGGCATCGTGGCCGACGAGGCGCGCGGTGTGTTCCGCGGGCGCGTTCTCGTGCGACCCGACGCCCAGCACACCAACGCGACCCAACAGAACCAGAACCTCGTACTCTCCGCCGGCGCCGAGATCGACACCAAGCCCCAACTCGAGATCTACGCCGACGATGTCTCGTGCAGCCACGGTTCGAGCATTGGCAAGCTCGACGAAGAGGCCCTCTTCTTCCTGCGCGCGCGCGGCCTCGACCCGGCCTTCGCGCGACGTCTGCTGATGAGCGGCTTCTCGGCGGAGATCACCCTGGCCATCGCCGACGCCGGCGTGCGCACGTGGGCGGAGGACGTCGTGGCCGAACGATTGGACGCGCTCATCGAGGAGAACGCCTGATGGGTGGCGAAACACGATTCGACGTCGAAGCGATCCGCCGCGACTTCCCGATCTTCGAGCAGACGATGCGCGGCAAGCCCCTCGTCTTCCTCGATTCGGCCGCCAGTGCCCAGAAGCCTTCGGCGGTGATCGACCGCATCGCCGACTTCTACAGGAACGAATACGCGAGCATCCACCGCGGCGTGTACCAGCTCTCCGAGGTCGCGACCTTCGAGTTCGAGAAGGCGCGCGGCAAGGTGGCCCGCTTCATCAATGCGGCGAACCCGCGCGAGATCGTCATCACCCGCAACGCCACCGAATCGATCAACCTCGTGGCGCAGACCTGGGGAAGGCGACACCTCTCGACTGGCGACGAGATCCTGATCACCGGCATGGAACATCACGCGAACATCGTGCCGTGGCAGATGCTCTGCCAGGAGACCGGGGCCCAGCTTCGCGTGGTTCCCCTGCTCGACGACGGAAGCCTCGAACCCGGGGCCTTCGAGCGCATGCTCGGCGAACGCACGAAGCTCGCCGCCATCTGCCACGTCTCGAATGCCCTCGGCACGGTGAATCCGGTGAAGGAGATGATCGCCGCGGCCCATGCCCAGGGTGTTCCCGTACTCGTCGACGGCGCCCAGGCGGCGCCGCACATGGCGGTCGATGTGCAGGATCTCGACGCCGACTTCTACGCGATCTCGGCCCACAAGGTCTTCGGCCCGAGCGGCATCGGCATCCTCTACGGAAAGCTCGCCCTGCTCGAAGCCATGCCTCCCTACCAGGGTGGCGGTTCGATGATCCACACGGTGAGCTTCGAGAAGACCACCTACGCCGAAGTGCCCGCGCGCTTCGAAGCCGGCACCCCCGACATCGCGGGGCTGATCGGTTTCGGTGTGGCGGTCGACTACCTCGCCCACATCGGGATGGACGCCATCGAAGCGTGGGAGAAGGAACTGCTCGCCTACGCCAACGAACGACTCGCCGAGATCCCCCAGGTCCGGCTGATCGGCACGGCTCCCGGCAAGGCGTCGGTTCTGTCGTTCGTGATCGAGGGCGCGCATCCCCACGACATCGGGAGCATCCTCGACCAGGATGGGATCGCGATCCGCGCCGGCCATCACTGCGCGCAGCCGGTGATGGAGCGATACGGCATCCCCGCCACGGCCCGCGCATCGCTGGCCTTCTACAACACGAAAGAGGACATCGACGTACTCGTGCGCGGCATCCACCGCGTGCTGGAGTTCTTCGGCTGATATGGACGAACTGCGCGATCTCTACCAGAGCGTGATCCTCGATCACAACAAGGCGCCGCGAAACTTCGGCGAACTCGAAGCCCCCGACCTAAAGGCGGACGGCCACAACCCGCTGTGCGGCGATCGCCTGACCCTGCATCTGATGCTCGACGACGACGAGCGCGTGGTCGACGTGAAGTTCAGCGGCAATGGGTGCGCGATCTCGACCGCCTCGGCGTCGCTGATGACCGAGTACGCCCTCGGCAAGACCAAGGATGAGATCCTGGACACCAAGGAGCACTTCCACGATCTCGTCACCAGCAATCCCCAGGAAGAAGCCGACACCAGCGGGCTCGGCAAGCTCGCCGTATTCGGCGGCGTGCGCGAATTCCCCGCCCGGGTGAAGTGCGCGACGCTTTCCTGGCACACGATGGAAGCCGCCCTGAACAGCGATGGTCAGGGCGAAGGCGAAGTCGCCACCACCGAATAGCGCCGTAACGCGAGGATCCCCTCATGTCCGAAACCCACGAGCCCTCGGGCGGCAGCGACGCCGTTCGCACGCGCATCGTCGAGATCATCAAGACCGTCTACGACCCCGAGATCCCAGTCGACATCTACGAGATGGGTCTGATCTACAAGATCGACGTGCAGGACGCCGGCGATGACGAGCTGCACCCGGTGGACGTCATCATGACCCTGACCTCCCCCATGTGCCCGGTGGCCGAGACGCTTCCGCCCGAGGTCGAGACCAAGGTGCGCACGGTCCAGGGTGTGGGCGAGGTCAAGCTCGACCTCGTCTGGGATCCGCCGTGGAGCCCCGACATGATGAGTGAGGCGGCGAAGCTCGCGCTAAACATGTAGGGGTGCCCACTGCCGGAGGCCCCTCGATGTCCGCGATCCCCGTCCGCAGCGCGAGAGACGATTCCGACCTCCTGATCGAAGACCTCGATCGCGCTGGCTGCCTCGTGGTGAAGGACGCCGCCGACAGCGCGCTTCGCGAGCAACTCGTCGATCAGCTTCGCCCCCACTTGGAGAAGGCGAACGTCGACGACGACAACCCCGAGGAATTCTATCCGGGGAAGACACGGCGGGTGACGGCCCTGGTTTCGCGCTGCGAAGCCTCGCACGAGCTGATCCTGCACCCGACGCCGACGGCCCTGTGCGATCACTTCCTGCTGCCCAACTCGCCGGCGGGCTACCAACTCCACGTGACGGCGGCCCTCGAAGTCGGGCCGGGATCGCGCAAGCAGATCCTCCACCGCGAGGACAACAGCTTCACCTTCTTCGAACGGCCGCACCCCGAGCTGATCCTGGCGTCGATGTGGGCCATCAGCGACTTCCGCGCCGACAACGGCGGCACCCTCCTCGTACCCGGTAGCCATCGCTGGGATGGCGAACGCGAGGCCCGCAAAGACGAGATCGTCTCGGCCGAGATGCCCGCCGGCTCCGTGCTCTTCTGGCTGGGCAGCGTGCTCCACGGTGCCGGCGCCAATACTTCGAACGATTGGCGCTACGGCATCATCCTCACCTACTCGCTGGCCTGGCTCCGCCAGGAAGAGAACCAATACCTCGACGTCCCCCTCGAACGCGCCGCCAAACTCTCCCCCGAGATGAAGAAGATCATCGGCTACGAAATGTACGACGCCCTCGGCTTCTTCGATCCACGCGTCGCGACGGAGTAGAAGTACTGCGATCGATCAACCGGATTTAAATCCAGTTGAACACTACGCCGCGCGCGGCTTCGATCTGCGGCGGGAGATCACTTTGGCCAGCTGAGCGCGACTCGCCCCCATGGCCAGCAGCGTCTTCATCAACAGGTCAATGGATACCGACCTGTCGGCCACCTCCATCTTCGCAATGCGCGACTGACTGGACCCGATCTTGTTCGCGAGCTGGGTCTGCGTGAGTTTGCGCGCCAGTCGACGCCTGCGAACGCTGTCCGCAAGGGCCATCTTCATCTCGACGAAGGCCGCTTCTTCCTTCGAAAGCCCGAGAAACGCGTCCGCGGTCGCCACGCTCCAGCCCTTCGCCTCCAGCTTCTTCCGCTTGGGCCCATTCATCTCGAAGTCCCTCCTCGCACGTACTATGTCATATCTGACATACATCGAACCAAGCAACTGGATTTGGATCCAGTTGCGAACTAGGCCGCGATGCCCCGGAGCGTGCCGATGCGGCGGCCGAGGCGGAGTTTCGAGCCGGTGGGTTCGGGGTCGAGGTAGCCGGAGTCGGGGGCGATCAGGACGACCAGGGTCGAGCCGAATTCGAAGCGGCCCCATTCCGCGCCGCTCGCGAGTGCGGGGCGCGGTGGGCGAGGGGCGGGGCCGTATTCGCGTTCTTCGAAGCGGGCGTGCGGTTCGTTCGTGGTGAGATCGTCGAAGGTCAGGCGCACCTTGCCGACCATCGTCGCGCCGATGGCAACGACGCAGACGCCTTCGCTGCTGTCGTCGCCGATCACGTCCATGAAGGCGACGATGCGTTCGTTCTGGGCGAAGAGCGCATCGATGCCTTCGAGCCCCGCCTGGTTCACCGGCCAGAGGGACCCCGGCAGGTAGCGAACGCGCGAAACCTCGACATCGCACGGCGCGTGGAAGCGGTGATAGTCGGCCGGCGACAGGTACAGCGTCGCATACGACCCGCCCTCGTACGCCTTCGCGTCCACCTCGCTTCCGAGCAACGCGGCCAGTGGATACTGCTGCCCCTTCACCTGCAGCAACAACCCGTCTTCGACGACACCGGATGCTCCCCACGCCCCATCACAAGGCGAAACGATCGCATCCGCCGCGGGATCGATCGGCCGCACCCCATCGACCAACGCCCGCGTAAAGAAGTCCTGAAACGAAGCGAAAGACTCGACCGGATCCCGAGCCTCCCCCAGGTCGATCCCGAACACCCGCACCGCCGCCCGAATCTCCGCCCGCTGCAACCACCCCGGCAACCGCAAAGAAACGAACCACCCCGCCCACCGCGAAACCAGATTCCGCGGAAACAGCCGCACCATCCCAATCAACCACCCACTGGAACCCAAAGCAGTCCGCCCCTCCATCCAGCAACGAACGTACCCCAACCCATCAACGAGACGGTGGGCGCACCTCCCCTCGACAACAAGAACGCCGTCAGCGCAAGGGCAGCATCTCACGCACGCCGAGGAGCGGTCGGGCCCGTGAGGGGTTCAGGCGAAGTAAAGCGCAGCGAAGCGAGCCATGAGCCGGAACCCCTCACGGGCCCGGCCGCGGATCACCGAGTCGGAATCACCCTCCAGCCGCCGACTTCTTCTTATCGCCGCCACTCCCGCGCCCCACCTTCGAAGGCGCCTTCTTGGTCGAAGCCCGCTTCTTCGCCGCCTTCTTCTTCGCAGCAGCCTTCTTCTTCCCAGCCTTCTTCTTCGCCTTCGCAGCAGCCTTCTTCTTCGCAGCCGCCTTCTTCTTCGCCGTCTTCTTCTCGGCCTGCTCTTCCACCCACTTCCCATCGCGGAAGTACGCGCGCCACCCGGTCGCCTTCTTGTCGACCTCGGTCATCACGTACTGCTCCTTCGTCTTGCGAAGGAAGCGGACCACGGCGGGGTTGCCGTCGGGGTCCTGCTGGGGTGCGTCGGCGAGGAACTTGTACTTGTCGTCGAGCTTGTCCTTGAGCGGCGCAATCTCGCTCACCAGCGGTGCGCGCGTCTCGCGGTGCTTGGGGAACTGGCTCGCCGCGAGGAAGATGCCCGCCGCACCGTCCCGCAGCAGGTAGAAGTCGTCGCACTTCTCGCAGCGCAGGTGCTCCATCGGGATCGGATCGACCTTGGGCGGGGCCGGCTCGCCGTTGCGCAGCAGCTTGCGGGTGTTCTTGCAGTCTTCGGCGGTGCAGCCGAAGTACTTGCCGAAGCGACCGCTCTTGAGCTGCATCTCCTCGCCGCACTTGTCGCACTCGAGCACCGGGCCGTCGTAGCCCTTGATGACGAACTTGCCCTCTTCGATCTCGTAGCCGTCGCAGTCGGGATTGTTGCCGCAGACGTGGAGCTTGCGCCCTTCGTCGATCAGGTAGTTGGTCATCGACGTCTTGCACTTCGGGCAGCGATGTCGGTGGAGCAGGCGCCGGGCTTCGCTCTCCTCGTCGTCCGCCTCGTCGGCGCTCATCACGTCTTCGCCGCGCACCAGGTTGATCGTCGACTTGCAGCGTTCCTTCGGCGGCAGGCCGTAGCCGGAACAACCGAGGAACACACCCGTGCTGGCCGTGCGAATCTGCATGTGGCGACCGCACTGGGGGCACTCGACCGACGTATCCGTCGGGTCGTTCTGCCGCATGCCGCCCTTGTCGCCCTGGGCGACTTCGACGTTCTTCTTGAACTCCTTGTAGAAGGTGTCGAGGGTGTCCTTCCAATTGGAGTTGCCGACCGCGACTTCGTCGAGGCTCTCTTCCATCTGCGCCGTGAAGCCGAAGTCCATCAGGTCTTCGAAGTTCTCGATCAGGCGTTCGGTCACGATGTCGCCCATCTTCTCGGCGAAGAAGCGGCGCGCCTCGACGCGCGCGTAGCCGCGATCCTGGATGGTCGAGATGATCGACGCGTAGGTCGAAGGTCGACCGATGCCGCGCTTCTCGAGTTCGCGCACCAGGCTCGCCTCGGTGTAGCGCGCCGGCGGCTTGGTGAAGTGCTGCGAAGGATCGAGCTCGGTCAGGTCGAGGTTCTCGCCGACCGCGATGTCGGGCAGCGCGACGTCTTCCTTCTTCTTCGAGGCGGGCGGCAGCACCTTCGTGTAGCCGTCGAAGACCAGGATGCGACCTCGGGTGCGCAGCTCGAACTCGCCGCGCGCGACCACGAGGCTCGTGCTGAGGTATTCGGCCGGCGGCATCTGGCAGGCGACGAACTGGCGCCAGATCAGGTCGTAGAGGCGTTGCTGGTCGCGTTCGAGGGAGTCGAGTTGATCCGGGTGGACGTTCACGTCGGACGGTCGGATCGCCTCGTGGGCTTCCTGGGCGCCGTCCTGGCTCGAGTACTTGAGCGCCTCTTCGGGCAGGTAGCGATCGCCGAACTGCTCGCCGATGTACTCGCGGCAGTGATCGATCGCCTCGGCCGAGAGGTTCGTCGAGTCGGTACGCATGTAGGTGATGTGACCGGCTTCGTAGAGACGCTGGGCCAGCATCATCGTCTTCTTCACGCTGAAGGAGAGTCGCGTGCTTGCCGCCTGTTGCAGCGTGGAGGTGATGAACGGCGCCGAAGGCTTGCTCTTGGTGGGCTTGTCTTCGCGACTCTTCACCTCGAAGGCGCCGTCGCGCAGCAGCGCGAGCGCTTCGTCCGTCTGTTCGCGGTTGTTCGGGCGGAAGTTCTCGCCCGCGCGCTTCATCACCTGCATCCGCACGTCGTGCGCGGGTTTGCCCTGGGTGCGGAGATCGGCGTAGACCTCCCAATACTCCTCGGGGATGAAGGCGCGAATCTCCTGCTCGCGCTCGACGAGCAGACGCACGGCCACCGACTGAACGCGCCCCGCCGAGATGCCGCGTGCAACCTTCGACCAGAGCAGCGGCGAAAGCATGTAGCCGACCACGCGATCGAGGAAGCGCCGGGCCTGCTGGGCGTTCACGCGATTGAGATCGAGCTTGCCGGGGCTCGCGAAGGCCTCCTGGATGGCGTCCTTCGTGATTTCGTTGAAGACCACGCGCTTGTAGCGCGAGGCCGGGCCGCCGATCACCTCGCGCAGATGCCAGGCGATTGCCTCCCCTTCGCGATCGAGGTCGGTCGCGAGATAGATGGCGTCGGCGTCCTTCGCGAGCTTCGTCAGCTCGGTGACGACCTTCTCCTTGCCGGGCAGGACCTCGTAGTTGGCCTTCCAGCCCTTCTCGGGATCCACCCCCATGCGGGCGATCAGCGCCTCGCGCGCCTTCTTCTTTTTATGGGCAGCGCGCTTCGCCGGGGGCAGCTTGCGGGTGATCGCCGCCGCCTTGGCCCGCGCCGCGGGGTCGACCCGGTTCTTGCCCTGCCCGCTCACGGGCAGATCGCGCACGTGCCCCACGCTGGACTTCACCACGTAGTCCTTGCCGAGGTATTTGTTGATCGTGCGCGCCTTGGCAGGCGACTCGACGATGACGAGTGACTTTCCCATCTTGCTCCTGAGTAGCGGCAACCCTTTGAGCGGACCCTTCTAGCGGCAACCTGAGCGCAAAGCCTGAATGTCCATCGCCGGGTCGAAACCAGAACGCCCCAACCAAGGGGCGAAATTGATGAGCTTCCCGGGCGAAAGGCGGGAACCTTTACACGGGTTTCCAGAAAGCCGCCAGAAACGGGGTTTTGGCCCCACCCCGTTGGCGTCCCGCAACCTTGCGAAACTGTGAGGCTAATTCGTGGGACGAGAAATCGAGCAGCCCCTGGGTTCGAGCCAGCGACGAACGACAGGGGCATCCGATCGAGGGCCGAACCCCACGAGCACGGCACCCACCTCCCCAGTCCAATGAATGCTCGTTGATGTCGCTGCGAGACGGGCCATCGCATCCGGGCTCGGAAGCCCCGACCGTCCGTGGCAGGGCGCGGAGACGATCGCGTGTTCGGCACCGACGGCGCGCAGCCACGCGGCGCTGGACGAACCGCGGCTGCCGTGATGGCCGACCTTCAAGACGTCGGCTGCGAGGGGAATCCCGGTAGCCAGCAGAGTGGCTTCGCTCGCAACGCCGATGTCCGCCGTGAGCAGCACGCTTCCATGGGTCCGACCGTCGGACGCGAAGCGCGCCCGCAGCACGATCGAGTCGTCGTTGCGCGTGGCCGCGCGCCGCGCGCGACGCGGCCACAGCACCTCGAGTTCGAGGGCGCCGAACCGCTGCACCGGGTCGCCCCGGGCGACGTTCCGAACGCGGGCACCGCGCTCGCGCGCGAGCTTGGCAAGACCCACGAGACCCGGTTCTCGCTGCCAGTTCGGCGGGAGCCAGAGTTCGCGCACGGGCATGGCGAGCAACACGGCTTCGAGTCCGCCGCGGTGATCGACATCCGCGTGGGTCGCCACCACGACATCGAGGCGGGCCACGCCCAGCGCCCGCAAGCCGGGCAGGACCACGCGCGCCCCCTGGTCGAAGCGCCCCGCCACGGCACGACCTCCATCGACCAGCACCGCGGCCTCGCGTCCCTGAACGAGAATCGCGTCGCCCTGTCCGACGTCGAAGAAGACGACTCGCGGTGGCGCGGGTTGAACCTCGACCGTCGTCGTGAACTGCAGTGCGAGAATGCTCACGAGGCATGCCATGACACGCGCGCGTGTCGAGCGGACTCGCAGCACGACGGCCACCAACGCCAGGGAGAGGACGACGGCCAGCAACCCGGGCTTCCCGACTCGAGGCGGGGCCGCGAACCACCCCGCCGCCCAGGCCACGGCACCGAGACTCCAACGTGCGGGTTCCGCCAGCAGCGTCAATACGGCTTCGGAGAGTTCGCCTTCGAAGAGCGCAGCGATCGACGCACTCGCGATCGCGGCGGGAAGCAACACGAAGGCCGTCCACGGAACGGCGACCAGGTTGACGACGAGACCCGCAGCGCCCACCTGCAGACCGTGGAGGGAGAGGATCGTCGCCGTGCCCGCGATGGCAGTCGCCGAGGTGTGGATCAGCGCGCGTGCGGCGTCGACGAACCGGCCAATCCACCCCACTCCGTCGTGGGGTGTGCGTTCGACCGCGAGCATCAACGCGGCCGTCGCGGCGAAGGACAGCTGGGCCGAAGCCTCGAAGAGCGCGTGGGGTTCGGCGACCAGCAGGAGGAGTGCCGCGACGGGGAGCGCCTGGGCGGGACGAACACTGCGTCGAAGGCCGACGCCCAACGCGATCACCGCCGCGAAGAGCAAGGCGCGCCGCACGGGAATCCCCCAGCCCGCGAGGGCGCCGTAGAGCACGGCGCAGAGCAACGCGAACCAGAGAGCCGCACGGCGCGAGTCTCGCGCGGCAGTGAAACGCACGCGGCGGCGCAGGGCTTCGAAGGCGAGCGCGTACGCGGCGCCCGCCACCAACGCAACGTGCAGGCCCGATACCGCCAACAGATGCGCGAGCCCCAACGCCGCGAAGTCGGCGCGGCCCTCGACCGCAAGCCCGCCGCGATCGCCGAGCACGAGGGCACGCAACAGCCCTCCCCCTTCGCCGTGATGGGACAGGCGATTCGCGATGTCGCGTCGCTTCGCGCGGAACGCATGCGCGAGCGCGGCGCGCCCCGGCCAGATGAATTCATCGCGGGAAGAAAGCCGAACCCACAACGCCGGGTCGGCCAACACCGCACGCGCACCCACGCCCTGCCGCTGCAACGCCCGACGCCCGTCGCGCGCCCCGGGATTCGAAGCCGGTCGCAGGGGAAGGAGTCGCAGCTTTGCGCGAATGCGATGCCCCGTCGTCAGGCGATCGAAGGCCTCGAGCGCATCCGGCTCTTCGGGCGCGCGCAAGCGAATCCTCGGCGGCAGTCGGCGCGCGGGATCGTCCACGTCGACGGACCCGCAAAGATCGACATCGAGGCGCGCAAGGGATCCACCCACGCGACACACCGTCGCCTCGACGATCGCTTCACGTGGTGTAGTGAGTTCGAATGCGCCCGCGGATTCGAGTGCCGTCGAAAGCGCCATCGCCCCGCAAGCCAACATCGCAAGCAGCAGGCCGACCTCGGCGAGGGGCCGATGCGTGCGTCCCGCGATGCGAACGACGAGCGCAACGATGGAGAGCCGCGCCGCCGTCGCGAAAGCGAGCAGCCCCAGATCCGCACACCCGAGCCCCAACCCGAAGGCCAGGGTCGCTCGCCACAACACGTGCGCTGCATCTCACCGCGGGACCGGGGAGCGATTCGTCAGAATTCCACCGCGCGACGGCGCAGTGGTGGGAGATCAATGCAGGGTGTGCCTTCCGCGCGAAGGCGCCGGAGTCTCGCTCACCTCTTTCCGGGGCTTCTGCTTGCGCATGCGCTGGACGTAGGCGGAGAGCACCTCGAGGCTTTCGTCCAGCTTGCGGAGTTCGCCCGCGAAGGCCTGCATCATGCGCTCCATCTCACGCACCTGGGCGGGATCGTCGTTTTCGGGCAGCACCGCGGGCGCATCGGCCACCTCGCCTTCGTGCGCACCACAGGCAAGCACCGCACCCTCGATCATCGCGTCATAGGCTTCGGCGGTGAGGGTTTCGAAACGCGCGTGGGCACTCAGCTCGGCTGTGATCGAATCGCAGAGTTCTGGAGCAATACCGCGCGCGGCCAGATCAGCGTGGATGCGCGCATGCCAGGCATCGCGCCGTTCGGCCCCCTCGACGCGCCGCAGCGTCTGTTGGGCCAGAACCATGTTTCGTTGCAGTCGTTTGGCTCGCATGTTCCCAGTGGCTCCCGATCCATCGATCGCGCAGGGCGCATGCGGGTCGTGGATCGTTTCGTTGCGTGGTTCGACAGGGGGCGAACCCACAAGGGAGCAAGAACAGTGCCACCCGCAGGGTGCACGCATGGATTTGCGTAACCCTCTGCAACCGCAGGCGTTTGACCCGCGTCGACCGTTCCGCCTGGGAATCGCGCCAAGCTGCGGCGATCCGCGGTGGGTAATCGTGTTCCGTGTTTCCCCGTTCTCACGGACACGATGTGTACGAAGCGTGTACGGAAGAAGGAAACGGTCAGTCGCGCCAGGAAAATGGAACGCGCGCCTCGTCGGCCTCGGCCTCGAGCAACCGCAGGCGGTTCTTCAGATCGGCGATCCGCTCTTCCCAGGCCGCGCGCTCACGCGAGCGGCCGAACGGAACCTCGTCGAGCTTTTCCTCGGCCTGCTCGATCGCGCGTTGGGCGCCTCGGAACTGACCGATCCAGCCAGACTTGGATCGCCCGCCCCGCAACACGCCATCCTCGGCCAGGTTGTTCTCGGTGAGAGTGACGATGCCGCGCGTGGCGTCGATGTTGTAGTTGAAGTGGTTGAAGAAGGAGAGGCCGAGCAGGCCGTACTTCATCTTCTTCAACGTAAAGCCTGGGATGTTCTCGACGCGGGCGGTCCCGAGCTGGACCGAGTCGAGCATGACGACGGAGCTCTCAGTGGAGCCGTTCGCTGTCCCCACCCGCACCTTGCGCACACCGTCGCCCTCGAGCTCGAGGCCGAGTTCCTTCGCAACCGAGAGGGGAAGCGCGACCCCGGTCGCTCCCGTATCGATGACGAACGGGACGTCCAGCTGATCGTTGAGCCGGACCTTGACGTACATCGATGAACCGGCGCTTTCGACGCGAATCGTATGGACGCGCCCGCCCCTCTTGCGCCCGGCGCTGCGCTGCGCCCGGGTCGTTCGCCGCGTCGAGGGTACCGGAGGGTCGTAGGTCTGGATCTCGATTTCCTTCTTCGGCCCCTCGGCCCGCGCCTTCGCCTCGGCGCGATACGCCGGCGGCACCGAAGCCAGATCCTGCGTGAAGTGCATCTTCCCGTTGGCATCGACCCAGCGATAGATCTCCGCCAACGCACCATCCGCAACCAGCAGCCCCACACATGCGGCTACGACCACACACCGTCGCCAATCCATCCGCACCCGCGGCATCCCGACTCCTTCCCGACCCAACGAGAATCATCGGACCCCACGACACCCCCCTTGAACCCTCCCCACCCCCTTCAACCGCACTGCACCCACCTGCACACCCCCTGCACCCTCCCTACACACGAATATGGACGATGGACGCACCCGCCCCTCGATCTCGAGGCGAGCTGGATCGAATGGCAGCGCACACCCGGCCTCAACGAATTCGGGGGGTGGGGGTTCCGCGCGCAGCGTCACCCGCGAGCACGGAACCCCCACCCCCCGAATCCGCCCAACAGCCCGGCCCTACTCGCCGCCCCTCTCGCCCTCGGAACCGCCGCTCTCCGCTTCCGGCGCCGAGCTCCCCGCATCAAGCCCCCGCAGCGCCTCAAAAAACCCAACCACCGCCTCAGCATCCTTCACCGAGATCCCCTCGATTTCCGCCAGATCTTCAACAGACGCTTCCCGGATCCGCTTCAAAGACCCCATCCCCTTCAACAACGCCGTCCTCTTCTTCGGCCCGATCCCCGGCAACTCCTCCAGGATCGAAGTGAAGTTCACCTTCTGTCGCAGCTGCCTCTGGAACTCGATCGCAAAGCGATGCGATTCATCCCGCACCCGCTGCAACAACAACAACCCCCGCGACCCCGGATGCAATAGGATCGGGTTCGCCCGCCCCGGCCGGAAGATCCGCTCCGCCTTGAGCCCCCCACCGCGTCGCACCCGCGCCTTCGGCCCTTCCCCGTCGCGTTCCTTCGAGAGCCCCAGTGTGTCGAGCTCGACGCCCACGTCCGCGAGCACCGCACTCAACACGCCGAGCTGCCCACGCCCACCGTCCACCATCAGCAGATCGGGCAGCGGTTCCTTGTCGAGCTTGGCGACGCGACGTTCGAGCACTTCGCGCAGGCAGTCGTAGTCATCGCCCGCCTGCGCGTTCTTGATGCGATAGCGGCGATAGTCGTTCTTGATGGGCACGCCGTTTTCGAACACCACGCGGCTCGCCACGGCGAGGGTGCCCTGAAGGTTCGAGACGTCGTAGCACTCGATGCGCCGCGGCAACTCCCCGAGTTCACAGCGATCGCGAATCTCCTCGAGGGTGCTGTCGATACTCGTGCGCGCACGCAGGCGACGTTCGAGGTTGAGGTCGGCGTTCTCCTTCGCCATGTCGACGAGCTTGCGCAGGTCGCCGCGCCTGGGCGTCTTCAGCGTGACCGGCCGCTCGGCGCGATCACAAAGCAAGTCGAGCAGGGCTTCTTCGTCCTCGATCGGCATCGGTGTCAGGATCTCGGCCGGGATGCGGCGCCCGAACTGCTCGCCGTAGTACTGGCCGAGGAAGGAACTCATGATGTCGCCCCCGTCGAGGCGCACATCCTCGAAGTCGAACCCCTCGGCCCCCACCACGCGCCCCTCACGCACGTGGAGCACCTGCACCTCGGCGTCGTCGCCCTCCTGGGCGAGGCCGAAGACGTCGCGATCGACAGGCTTCTCGACGATGATGCGCTGCCGCTCGATCGTGCGTTCGACCGCGGAGATGCGATCGCGTAGTCGCGCCGCTTCTTCGTACCGCTCTTCGTCCGACGCCTTTCGCATGCGATCGCTCAGGGTGTCGACCAGCTCGGCGGAACGCCCGCGCAAGAAGAGCAAGGTGCCCTCGACGAGTTCGTTGTAGCCGGCTTCGTCGACGCGGTCGCAGCACGGTGCCGCACAACGCTTCATTTCGTATTCGATGCACGGGCGGCCGCGGCGGCGGTAGTCGCGCAGCACGGCGTCGGTGCACGAGCGCAGGGGAAAGATGCGTCGCAGATCTCCGAGGGAGGTCTTGAGTTCGATGCTCGAGGTATACGGGCCGAAGTACTCGGCGCCGTCGCGACGGAACTTCCGCACCGTGCGCAGGCGCGGCCACTCCTCCTTCGGGTCGAGACGAAGCGCCAGGTACTGCTTGTCGTCGCGCAACCGAACGTTGAAGATCGGCTTGTACTGCTTGATCAGCTCGTTCTCGAGCAGCAGTGCGTCCTTCACGTTCTCGGTGACGAGGACGTCGACGTCGGCCGCGCGGTCGACCAGCGCGGGGATGCGAAAGCGCCCGTCGCCCCCGATCAGGTACTGCCGCACGCGGGTGCGAAGGTTCTGCGCCTTACCGACGTAGAGCACGCCCCCTTCGGCGTCCTTGAACAGGTAGACGCCCGGGCTCGTCGGCAGAGACGCGGCGCTTTCCTCGAGACGGCTGAGCTCTTCTTCTGCCACGACGTGGCCCCGCTCAACCGAGCCGCAGGCGGCGGTCTTCGAGATCGTTGATGCGATCGCGCAGCTCGGCGGCCCGCTCGAACTCGAGATCCTTGGCGGCGCCCTTCATTTCCTTGCGCAGCGCCTTGATGAGCACCGGGAGTTCGTGCGAGGGCACATCCGGTTCGGCCAGCTCGTCCGTTCGCTGCACGGTGACGTAGTCGCTCTCCCAGATCGAGTCGTGCAGGCTCGTGATCTTCTTGGCGATCGTCTTCGGGGTGATGCCGTGCTCGGCGTTGTACTGCGCCTGGGCTTCGCGGCGCCGCTCGGTTTCTTCCAGGGTCTGGTTGATCGACTCCGTGCGCTCGTCGGCATAGAGGATGACCTCGCCACCCGCGTTGCGCGCCGCGCGACCGATCGTCTGGATCAGCGAGCGGGACGAGCGCAGGAAGCCCTCCTTGTCCGCGTCCAGGATCGCGACCAGGGAGACCTCGGGGATGTCGAGCCCCTCGCGCAGCAGGTTGATGCCCACCAACACGTCATACGTGCCCTCACGCAATTGGCGGATGATCTCCATGCGCTCGATCGTATCGATGTCGCTGTGCAGGTAGCGGATCTTGATGCCGAGCTCGGCGTAGTACTCGGTGAGTTCCTCCGACATGCGCTTGGTGAGCGTCGTGACGAGCACTCGCTCGCCCTTGTCGACGCGCAGGCGAATCGCTTCGAGCAGATCGTCCACCTGCCCGCTCGCCGGGCGCACCTCGATCTTGGGGTCCATCAGCCCCGTGGGTCGGATGATCTGCTCGACCACGACGCCACGGCACTTCTCCATCTCGTACTCGGCCGGCGTCGCCGAGACGTAGATCGATTGCTTCGCGCGCTCGCGCCACTCCTCGAACTGCATCGGACGATTGTCGAGGGCCGAAGGCAGCCGCCAGCCGTACTCCACCAGGGTTTCCTTGCGCGCGCGATCGCCCCGATACATGCCACCGATCTGGGGCAGCGTGATGTGGCTCTCGTCGAGCACGACGAGGGTGTCCTCCGGCAGGTAGTCGTAGAGGGTGTAGGGGGTCTGTCCGGCCGCACGGCCATCGAGCCAGCGCGAGTAGTTCTCGACGCCGTGACAGAAGCCCATCTCCTCGAGCATCTCGAGGTCGTACATCGTGCGCTGCTCGAGGCGCTGGGCTTCCAGCAGCTTGTTCTCCCGCTCGAAGAACTGTAGGCGCTCCTGCAACTCGCCGCGGATGCCGTCGATCGCCTGCTTGATGCGCTCGCGCCCCGCCACGTAGTGGCTCGCCGGGTAGATCATCACGCGTTGGGGTCGCGACAACACTTTGCCGCGCAGCGGGTCGATCTCGGCGATGCTCTCGATCTCGTCGCCGAAGAACTCGATGCGGATCGCCCGCTCGTTCTCGTACTGCGGGAAGATCTCGACGACATCTCCTCGCACACGAAAAGTGCCGCGATGGAAGTCGTGATCGTTGCGGGTATATAGAAGGTCGACGAGGTTGCGCAGCAGGTCGTCGCGCACGAGATGCATCTCACTCTCGAGATAGATGTGCATCGTGCCGTAGTTCTCGGGCGCGCCGAGGCCATAGATGCAGGAGACACTCGCGACCACCAGGGTGTCGCGGCGGGTCAGGATCGAGTGGGTCGCCGAGTGGCGCAGCTTGTCGATCTCGTCGTTGACCGACGAATCCTTCTCGATGTAGGTGTCGCTTGCCGCGATGTAGGCCTCGGGCTGGTAGTAGTCGTAGTAGGAGACGAAGTACTCGACGGCGTTGTTGGGGAAGAGTTCCTTGAACTCGGCGTAGAGTTGGGCGGCCAGGGTCTTGTTCGGCGACATCACGATGGTGGGCCGATTGATGGCCTCGACCACGCAGGCGATGGTGAAGGTCTTGCCGCTGCCCGTGACGCCGAGCAGCGTCTGGTGCTCGTCGCCGCGCTCGATGCCCGCGACCAGCTCGGCGATCGCCTGCGGCTGGTCCCCCGCCGGCTGGTACTCCGAGACCAGTTCGAAGCGGGCCTCTTCCGCCTCGCCGCTCATCCCGAGCGACTCCACTTCGAACCATCCGGGGAATCGACGATCGTGATGCCCTCGGCGGTGAGTTCGTCGCGGATGCGGTCCGCCGTCGCGAAATCCTTGTTCTTGCGCGCTTCGTCGCGCTCGGCGACCAGGGCATCGATGCGCGGATCCGACTCGGCCTCTGCTTCCTCGATCTTCGCGTTCGCGAGATCGAGGCCCAGCACCTCGTCGAAGGCCAGCAGCAGATCCCGGCGATCGACGTCCGCCAGGGAATCGTTGCGCGCGACCTCCCACACCACCGCCATGGCCTTCGGCGCATTGAGGTCGTCGGCCAGGGCCGCGCGGAACTTCTCGCGATACGGCGCCTGGGCGGCGGGATCGCCCTCCCCCGCCACGTCGCGCACCGCCACCACCGCCTTCACGAGTCGGGTGTAGCCGGTCTGCGCGGCGTCCATCGCCTCGGGGGTGAAGGTCTGCTGCTGACGATAGTGCGCCTGCAGGATGAAGTAGCGGAAGGCCAGCGCGTCGTAGCCGCGATCGATCAAGTCGTCGAGGGATCGCACGTTGCCCTTCGACTTCGACATCTTCTCCCCGCCGAAGTCGAGGAACTCGTTGTGGACCCAGAAGTTCACCCACGGGCTCACGTCGAAGCCGCACTCGCTCTGGGCGACCTCGTTCGTGTGATGCACGGTCGCGAGGTCGATGCCGCCGGTGTGGATGTCGAAGCGCTTTCCCAGGTACTTGCTGCTCATCGCCGAGCACTCGAGGTGCCAGCCGGGGAAGCCGCGACCGGCATGTCGCTGGCGACGGCATTCGTATTGACGCTGTCCTCAGCGACGGCTTACCTGCTGCATCAGTATGTTCTCGTGCCGCTCGTACTCGGTTACCTGCGTACGATCAGTTTCATCCTCGTCATTGCTGCCAGCGTGCAGTTCACGGAGATCATGGTCCGGCGGTTGAGTCCGCTGTTGCACCAGGTGCTTGGCATCTACATTCCTCTGTTCGCGACCAACTGCGCCGTACTCGGCGTTGCACTACTCAATGTGCAGCAATCGAAAGGACTCGTGCAGTCGGTATTCTTCGGTTTCGGCGCATCTGCCGGTTTCGCGCTCGTGCTCGTCCTGTTTGCTGCTATTCGCGAGCGCCTCGATGCCAGTGACATACCCGCTCCGTTCCGCGGCACCGCCATCGCATTGATGACGGCGGGCATCATGTCGCTGGCGT
>JANQEL010000024.1 GCA_028278345.1 Myxococcota bacterium | reverse complement strand
GAGAGAAACGCAAGCCTCGGGTCCGCTGCCGTCGCATTCGCGATTTCCGTCTTCGTGTTCGCACTGCTTCCCGGTGCCGCGGTGGCCGCCGAAGGCCAGGCCGCCTACGTCGACACCACGGCCCTGAATCTGCGCGCCGACGCCGGGACGAAATCGGCGATCGTCGGCATCCTGCTCCGCTACGACGCGGTGACGGTGCTCGGCACCAAGCGTGTCGGAAACTCTACGTGGTACGACATCGAAGCCGGCGGTGGCTACACCAATGGCTACGTCTCCGCCCGCTACGTCCAGTTCGGCGAGGTCCCGGAGGGCGCCGTCGAAGAGGAGATCCTCGACTACGGCCCCGAGGAGACCCCCACCCTCGTGCGCGGCCAGTTCAAGTACGTCGGCCCGGGTGCCTGTGCCGAATGCCACAACGAGAGCACGGGAAATTTCGACAAGGGCGCGAGTACGGTGTGGGCCCACACGGTCCACTCCGCGGCGTACCAGACCCTGAGCAAGGATTACACGAAGGTCATCTCTCGGCGTAAGCGAAACATCGAGGATCCAGCGAACGATTGGCGCTGCCTCAAGTGCCACGTCACGGCCTACGGTGCCGACGCCTCGCAGTTGGCGCCCAGCTATTCGCACGAAGACGGTGTGGGCTGCGAAGTGTGTCACGGACCGGGCAGCGGTTACGCCGATGAAGACCACGGTCCCGGCAACCCGAACCGCGCGAGCCTCGGCTTCCAGGTGCTCACCAACCTGACCGAGCGCCGCGAGGTCTGCACTTCGTGCCACAACCCGCGAAGCCCCACCTACATTCCCTTCAACCTGCGCGAGTTCTCCCGCACGATCGCCCACTGGGTCGATCCGGGTGACGAGTTCTACTACGAGGACGCGGTCGCCGAAGCCAAGCGAAGGCAGAATCGCGTCGATCAGGCGAAGTCCGACGCCGCCGCCACCCTGGCCGCCGCCGAAGACAACGGGCGCGCCGAGCGCGAAGCCGCCGAGGCGCGGAAGCGCGAAGGGGAGCGCAAGGCTCGCGAAGCGGCGATCGCCAGGGCCGACGCCGCCGAGAAGGCGCGCTTGGAGGCCGAAGCCGAAGCCGCCGATCGCGCCGCGGCCGAAGAGGCCCGCAAGCGCAAGGAACGCGACGTAGCGGAACGCAAGGCCGCTCGCGCCCGCCTCGAAGCGGAAGAGAAGCGCAAGAAGGACGCGGAGCGACGCGCGGCCGAGGCGGCCCTCGCCGCGGAAGCCGACGCAGCAGCCGAACGCGAAGCGGCAGCCAATGCCGCCCGCAAGGCCGCCGAAAAGCAGGCCCTCGCCGCAGCAAAGAACGCAACGGGAGTCGATGCCTATCTCGAAGACGTGGACGAGGTGATCACCCTCAACACGAATGGAAAGAAGTACGAGAAGGTCGAGTTCCCGCATCTCGCCCACGCGTCGAAGCAGTATCTCCCCAACGGTCAGTGCGTGGACTGCCACCACACCCAGGAAGGCGACGAGGCGCCCGAGGCGTGCAGCGATTGTCACGACATCGGCGGCGATGCCGAAGAGGACAGCGCGAAGAAGCGCGCCTACCACACCAAGAACGCCGGCTTCCCGCGCGAACCCGACCAGGAGCACACGAGCTGCGTCGGCTGCCACAAGAGCATGAACGCACTGCTCGACGCTGGGGAACGACAGGGAGAGAAGGCGCCGACCAAGTGCACCAACTGCCACGCGCGAAACAAGTAGGCGCGGGAACGGCGCTGCAGGACATACGCACTCTGCACGCGTGAGGTCGGCGACCGCCCCGGATCGTTTCGACACATTCGCCCGTGCGGGACCACTTCACGATCGAATCGATCTGGAGTCGTCCCCGTGCACCCGCCGTTCGGCATAGCGAAGATCGTCGGCATCCTGGCCGCCGCACTCGGGCTTCTGTCGGGAGCTGGCAGCGTCTCTGCCGCGCAGCTCGAGTACGTGCCCCCCGCAATCTTCCACGACTTCTACGGTGATGGGGGCTGCCTGCAGGACGGCGCCGATCTGTATTGCGGGGAGACCATCGACATCCTGTACCAGGTCCAGATCCCGGATTTCGATGACTCACTCGGGACGCTCGAATCCGTCACCCTGCGAGCCGTATTCGAGTTCAACGCGCAGGCAACCTATTCGATTCACCAATCGGTACAGGAGATGGCACCCTGGGCTGGATCCGTCGCGGCGACGAATTGCCTCGGTCTCGAGGTCGGGGGGACCTGTTCGGTCGATTACGGCGACTACGTTCAGATCGCGGTGGAGAGTTTTGCGGTTCGCCATTTCGACGGAGCCGCGCCCTTCTGGTTCGAAGACTATTTCGGGGGCGTCGATCACGTCTATGGCTATCAGGCCTGGGGCGACATCGAGCTGCGCTTCCTCAGCGAGCCGGACGTCACCATCACCTACGTCTACACGCCGATCCCCGAGCCCTCGACGGGCGCTCTCGTCGCGGTCGGCCTCGCTGGCATGCGCGCAGCGCGACGCCGGAAGCCTCGCGCGGGGTCGAAGGCGAGGCTCGATCTCCAGCAGAGATCTCAGGTGGTGAATGGTCGGGCCGGCGAGATTTGAACTCGCGACCTCTTGACCCCCAGTCAAGCGCGCTACCAAACTGCGCCACGGCCCGAACGGCGTAGTGGGTAGCGAAAGCGTCGTGCCGTCGCACCCTTATGGGGTGTTCGCGCGGTTGCTAGCTGCTCGGTTGGAGCATCTCGCGGATGGCCAGCAGTTCGCTGCGGATCGCCTGGAAGGCTTCGGCCGAATCCGAGGTCGAGAAGACCGGATTGGCTGCGCTGGCGGCCGCTTCGCGCGCCGACTCTTCAGCCGCTTCGGCGAGCGCACCGCCGATGCCGAGCTCGCGCAGATGCTTGCGCGCCCCCGCGATCGTGTAGCGCTGCTCGTGCAGCAGCTGCCGGATCAGCAGGATCATCTCGATGTCCTTGCGCCGATAGAGCCGCTGCTTGGAGCGCGACTTCTGGGGCGCCATCCAGCGGAACTCGCTCTCCCAGTACCGCAGTACGTAGGGCTTCACGCCGGTGATCTTGCTGACCTCACCGATGCGGTAGTAGAGCTTGCCGTCTTCGGGGATCAGGCCGGGCGGAATCAGCGAAGCGACGCGCGCTTCGTCGCTCCCCGGTTCGTACTCCCCATTTCTCGAGCCGCCCGAATCACCGCCGCGCTTGCGGCCGCCCATCAAGCACCGCCCTCTTCTGCGCCGGAGCTGGCAGCGCCATCACCCGAGCTCGAGGCGTTCCCTTCGGCCTCGTCGTTGAGGATGTTCTTGAGCACGAGGCTGGGCTTGAAGGTGAGGACGCGCCGCGCTTCGAGCAGGATCTCCTGGCCCGTCTGCGGATTGCGTCCCTTGCGGGCGTTCTTCTCGCGCACCACGAAGTTGCCGAAGCCCGAGATCTTGACCTTCTCGCCCTGGGCCAGGGTCTCCTTCATGATGTCGAAGACCTTCTCGACGAGTTCGGCGGCTTCCTTCTTCGAGAAGCCGACGCGCTCGTAGATCTGCTCGACGATCTCCGCCTTGGTCATCGCGCTTTCCTCTCGCCTCCCGGTTGCTGCCCAATCTAGCCCAACCGGTCGAAATTCAACAGTGAATTCAGGTGATTGGAGGGCTGGGTGCAGATACGGGGGCCGGGTGCAGCGGGAGGCAGACGTGAGCTCAGGCGGCGGCGCCCCGGGCCTTCTCGACCAGGCTGCTGAAGGCGGCCGGGTCGGTGAGCGCGATCTCGGCCAGGACCTTGCGGTCGAGGTCGATGCCGGCGGCCTTGAGACCGGCCATGAAGCGGCTGTACGAAAGCCCCTCGGCGCGGCAGGCCGCGTTGATGCGCGCGATCCACAGGCGGCGGAATTCTCGCTTGCGCTGCTTGCGGCCGATGTAGGCGTACACGCCGGCCTTGTCCACCGCCTCCTGGGCGGTGCCGGTGAGCTTGCTCCGCGCGCCGTAATAACCCTTGGCTCGCTTGAGCAGCCGCTTGCGTCGCTTGGCGGCCGCTACTCCTCGCTTGACTCGAGACATGGCTTGGATCCTTCGAATTCGCGCGCGTGGCGGTCGATCACGCCCGCGCGATCAATGAGATGAAAGGCTGTGAGAGGGACGGGCCTAGAGGCCGGGAATCATCCGCTTCACGCGAACGACATCGGCGGGAGCGACCAGGTCATCCTGGCGCAGACCGCGCTTTCGCTTGGTGCGCTTCTTGGTGAGGATGTGCTGCTTGTTCGCCTTCTGGCGAACGATCTTGCCGGACCCCGTCTTCTTGAAGCGCTTGGCGGCGCCGCTGTGGGTCTTCATCTTGGGCATCTTGCCGTTCTCCTGATCGCACCCTTCGACCGATTCGGGTGACGATGGAATGAGCGATTTCGTTCTCGAGGGAGGGGGCGACGGTTTCGTCGCGGCGGCACAGTGGAGCGTGGGGCCGCCCCGGGTGTCGCGGGCGGGGACCCTACCACGTAACCCAGCGGTTCGCGTCGGTTTTTTGCAGATCTTTTGGCGGTTTTCGGCCGCTTTCTGCGGCTTCGGGCCCGCTCGGCACCCGATCGCGGCCGTGGATCACGCCTCGGCCGGGTCGGAGTCCGTGGCTGGAGAGGCCTCCCCGCCGTGGAGCTTCGCGGCCTGGGCCTCGTCGGCCCGGCGCTGCTTGGCGGCCCGACGGGCGGCCTTCTTGTCCACCGCCGGCTCTTCGGGCTCGACCCCGGCCTCTTCCGCGGCGAGTTCCTCGGCGCGCTTGGCCTCGGCGACGGCCTCGCGGTCGGCCACCAGGATCATCGACATGAAGCGGCCTTCCATGCGCGGCGGGTTCTCCATCTTGGCCAGGTCTCCGAGCATCTCGCTCACCTGGTTGAGCTTCTCGCGCCCGCGATCGATGTGGACCATCTCGCGGCCACGGAACATCACCGTGACTTTGACCTTGTCGCCTTCCATCAGGAATTTGCGCGCGTTGTTGAGCTTGAACTCGAGGTCGTGCATGTCGGTGCCCGGCCGCATCTTGATCTCCTTCAAGCTGGCGGCGTGGCTCTGCTTGCTCGACTTCTTTTTCTTCTGCTCGTACTTGTATCGCCCGTAGTCCATGATGCGGCAGACGGGCGGCCGCGAATTGGCGGCGACCTCGACGAGGTCGAGCCCGGCTTCGCGGGCCAGAACGAGCGCGTCCTCTGGCGACATCACGCCGAGCTGTTCACTGTTGGCTCCGATCACGCGGACTTCGCGCACGCGAATGCGTTCGTTTACGCGCGTCTGATCACGCTCCGGAGCGACGATGCGGTATTTCGATCGTGCGGGAATAACTCAATCCTCCTGGGACAGGGGTCCCATTCTTCGTTCCTGGGTAGCGAAGGCGAGTTGCTCCACGAGGGCGTCGAGCGCCATCGCTTCGAACTGCTTCTTCTTGTTCTTTCGCAGGCGCGGGGTGACCGCGCCCGACTCCACCTCTTTCTCTCCGATGACGAGAGAAAGCGGAATCTTGTTGATTTCGGCTTCGCGGATCTTGAAGCCGAGGGTTTCACTGCGCACGTCGACCTCGGTGCGGATCCCCGCCGCCATCAAGGTCTCTTCGATCTCGCCGGCGCGTGCGTGCTGGGCCGCCGAGATCGGCAGGATGGCAACCTGGACGGGCGAGAGCCAGAACGGGAAATCGCCGGCGGTGTGCTCGATGTAGATCGCCATGAAGCGCTCGATCGAGCCGAGCACGGCGCGGTGGAGCATCGCGGGCTGGTGCTTCTCGCCGTCGCGACCCACGTACTCGAGGCCGAAGCGCCCCGGGAGCGCCATGTCGATCTGTATGGTGCCGAGGGTCCACTTGCGGCCGAGCACGTCGAGGAAGTCGGCTTCGACCTTGGGGGCGTAGAAGACCGCTTCGCCCTCCTTGATGCCGCACTCGAAGCCGGCGCGTTCGACGCACTCGACGAGGGTCTTCTCGGCGACGTCCCAATCCTCCGGGCTCCCGAGGAACTCCTCAGGGCGCGTCGAGACCGCCATCTGCACACCTTCGAGCCCCAGTGCGCCGTAGATCTCGGCCATCATGTCGAAGAAGGCCTGGACCTCCGCGTGGACCTGATCGGGCTCGCAGAAGATGTGGGCATCGTCCTGGGCGAAGGAGCGAACGCGCGCCAGGCCGTTGAGGGTGCCGCTGCGCTCGTTGCGATGGAGGCGTGAGAACTCGGCGAGCCGCAGCGGGAGTTCGCGGTAGGAGCGCAGGCGGTTGTCGAAGATCTGGCAATGGCCCGGACAGTTGGTGGCCTTGACGCCGATCTCTTCGCTCTCGTCCTCGCCTTCGAAGAAGTACATGTCGTCCTTGAACATCTCGTAGTGCCCGGAGGTCCTGAAGAGTTCGGAGCGACACAGCTGCGGGGTCATGACTTCCTGGTAGCCGTACTTGGGGTACAGCTCGCGGACGAAGTCGATCAGCCCGTTGTAGACCACCATGCCCTTGGGCAAGTAGAAGGGAGAGCCCGGCGCGACCGGGTCCATCTCGTAGAGATCGAGGGCGGTGCCCACGCGGCGGTGGTCGCGCTTGCGGGCCTCTTCGAGGCGTGCGAGATGGGCCTTGAGCTCCTTCTTGGAAGCGAAAGCGGTGCCGTAGATGCGCTGCAATTTGTGGCTCGACTCGTCGCCGCGGAAGTAGGTGCCGCTGGCTTCGGTGAGCTTGATCGCGCCGATCTGCTTGGTGTGCTGTACGTGTGGGCCGCGGCAGAGGTCCTGGAAGCCGCCGTGCTTGAAGACGGTGATCTCGCTGTCGTCGGGGATGTCGTCGATGCGCGTGAGTTTCAGTTCTTCGCCCATCTCCGAGAAGCGGGCCTTTGCTTCTTCGCGGCTCACCACCTCGCGATCGAAGGCGCTGCCCTCCGCGATGATGCTCTGCATCTCTTTCTCGATGCGCTCGAGATCGTCGGGAGTGAAGGGTTCGTCGACGAGGAAGTCGTACTGGAACTTCTCGCTGTGATCGGCGCGGCCGGCGTCGATCTGGCAGTCCGGGAAGAGGCGCTTCACGGCGTCTGCCATCACATGCTCAGCAGAGTGACGGATCACCTTGCCGCCGTCTTCGTCCTTGGAGGTGACGATCTCGACCGCGACGTCTTCGCGGAGCGGCAGGCGCAGGTCGACCAGTTGACCGTCGATGCGACCGGCGAGCGCAGCCTTGCCGAGGCCCGGACCGATGGCGTTGGCGACGTCGAGGATGGTGGAACCCTGGGGCAGCGCGAGCGTGTTGCCGTCGGGGAGACGGACGCTGATCTCACTCATGAACTGCGGTGCGACATATGGATCGGGCTTCCCTGGGTTTTCATCGGCTCGTTCAGGCGAGAATCAACGCAAGCGACACGCTGTGGTAGGCACGGGCGGATTTGAACCGCCGACCTCTGCCGTGTCAAGGCAGCGCTCTAGCCCCTGAGCTACGTGCCTGAATCGAGCTAACGAGGCGAAGTGTTTACCCTTTTCGAAATTTCGCGTCAATGGCGGGCGTCGCAGGGGCCCGCTCAGAGATCGGCCGGTCCGCCCCGCCCCGCCGCCTCGTCGCCGGCCTCGGAATCGCCGGCCGGGGGCTGCCAGTCGACCGCCACGCGCAATCGCGCCCCGCTCGCGTGGAGGGGGTCGATCTGGATGTGGGGCGGCGTGGCCGTCAGGAGCGCTTCGAGGAACTCCACGGCGCTCACCTCGGTCGAGACGTCGAAGACGGTTCGCCGCGCCGACATCTCGACGGGTACCGCGGCGTGCGCGCCGAGGTTCTCGATCAGCAGATTGCGGAAGTCGAGGTAGGCGGCGTAGCGCGAGAGGCCATTCACTTCGAGAAGCACTTCGTTGGCCTGGACCCTGGCCGTGGTGGCATCGAGCATGCCCGCTTCGACCAGCCGCGAACGCACCCGATCGACGTCGATCTGCACCTCGACGATCACGACGTACTCCTCGCTGACTTCGGGGTCGTCGCTGAACAGCGCCGGGCGGCGGCCGCGATCTTCGATCACGCGGAACCGACTGGTGTAGGGAACCATCTTCGTGCCGAGAACGGTGTCGAGCTTTTCGAGCTCGGCCTCGCGTTCGGCTTCGAACGCCGCTTCCTCGTCTTCCGAGAGGGGCTCGTCGCCGGGAAGTGTGAGCAGTGTCGGCTCCTCACCGTCCGCGGGTTCGAGAGGGTCTTCATCGTCGAGGGGGCGGTCGGCGAGGAACTCCTGGGCGATCCGGATCACGGCTTCGCGCAGGGCCTGCTCGATCGCGGCGTCGCGTGGAACGACCCCGGTGGTGTTCTCCTTCGAGAGGGGCAGCGTACCGACGGTCTCGAGGGTGCGCAGTTCGGCCGAGGCGAGCTGGCTGGCGAGTAGGCTCGCGAGGACGAGCTTTGCGGCCAGGGTCGAGCGGTTTCGCTTCACAGACTGAGCTCCGTCACCTTGCGGCCGAACAACGCGTCGACGTCGCGGCACATCTCGGGGGTGGCCCGCACCCCGCGTACCGCACCGACCGAGAGCGTCGTCTCGCTCTCCCCCGGAATCAAGACGTGCACGACCACGGGGCAATCGCCGGGATGATTCGAGAGCACCCGTACCAACGCCGTTAGACGGTCGTCGTTGATGTCACGTTCCACCATTTTCACGCGCAGGGTCCCCGCGAGCTTCTCTTCGGCCTCGGCCAGGGGAATCAGGTCGCGCAGCAGGATCTTCGGCCCCTCCCCCTCCTGCCATTCGAGGTTGCCCGTGACGAGCAGAGGCAGCGGTCCCTTCTCTTCGTCCCCCGCCTTGGCTCTCGTGAGCAACGGAAGGAAGGATTCGTAGGTATCGGGGAAGATCACGAGTTCGAAGGCGCCTTCGAGATCTTCGAGGGTCGCGAAGGCCATGCGCTTGCCGCGCTTGGTGATGACCTCGCGCATCGCGGTGAGGAGCCCACCCGCGCGCACTTCCCGCCCGGCCTTGTCCTCGCAGGCGCTCGAGGTGCAATCGGTGAAGCGCTTGAGCAGAGGCGCGACCTCGCCCAGGGGATGACCGCTCACATAGAAGCCGAGCAACTCCTTCTCGTGCCCGAGACGCTCGCGATCCGACCAGGGAGGGGCGGTCACGAGTTCAGGGGCGGTCTGGATCGAATCGTCGTCGAGGCCGCCGAAGAGACTCTCTTGCCCGACCGCGCGATCGCGCTGATCGGCCGCCGCGCGTTCGAGGCCGGAGTCGACGGAAGCCCAGACCGAGGCGCGCTCTTCGTGCAGGGAGTCGAACGCCCCGCACTTCACCAGGGCCTCGACCACCCGACGATTCACCTTGCGCGAATCGATGCGCGATACGAAGTCGAAGAAGCTCTTGAAGGGGCCGTCTTCCGCGCGCGATTCGAGGATCGCGTCGATTGCGCCGGCCCCCACGTTCTTGATCCCCGCGAAGCCGAAGCGGATCGCCCCGTCGACGACGCCGAAATCGCGCTGGGATTCGTTTACGTCGGGGGGCAGGATTTCGATTTCGCTCTCGCGCACGTGGGCGATGTCCCGCGACATGCGATCGTGGTTGGTCGAGTCGATCGTGAGTACTGCGGCGAGGTACTCCTCACGATGGTTCGCCTTGAGGTAGGCGGTCTGGTACGTGATGTACGCGTAGGCGGTCGAGTGGGCCTTGGGGAAGCCGTAGCCCGCGAACTCGACGATGAGATCGAAGACCTCCCCCGCCTCCGTTTCGTCGATGTCGTTCTTGACCGATCCCTCGACGAAGCGGGCGCGCTGCTGCTGCATCACCTCGGGCTTCTTCTTGCCCATGGCGCGTCGCAGCAGATCTGCTTCGCCCAGGCTGTAGCCCGCCATCGTCTGGGCGATCTGCAGCACCTGGTCCTGGTAGACGATCACACCGAGTGTCTCTTCCGTGAGATGCTCGATGTGGGGATGGAGCGCAGTGATCGCGACTGTGCCGTTCTTCCGGGCCACGTAGTCGTCGACCATGCCGCTCTGCAGGGGCCCGGGCCGGTAGAGCGCGACGAGTGGAATCACTTCCTTGAAGCTGCGGGGCTGGAGCTTCACCACGAGCTCGGTCATGCCCGACGATTCCACCTGGAACACGCCTTCGGTGTCGCCGGCGCAGAGCATGTCGTAGGTGGCTTCGTCGTCGAGGGGGATCTTGTTGACGTCGAACTCCTCGAAGCCCGGCTTCCTGCGAATCATCGCCTCGGCGTCGGCCATCAGCGTCAGCGTCTTCAGGCCGAGGAAGTCGAACTTGATCAGCCCGACCTCTTCGACGCAGCCCATGTTGAACTGCGTCATCACGTCGCCCGACTTCGGGTCTTTGTACAGGGGCACCATGTCGATCAGCGGTTGGTCGCCGATCACCACACCTGCGGCGTGCTTCGAAGCGTGGCGGGTGAGCCCCTCGAGGTTGAGCGCGGTCTCCATCAGGCGCTTCACCTGGGAATCCGACTCGATCAGGGTGCGAAGCTCGGGAGATTGCTCGACGGCTTCACTGAGGGTGATCCCCAGGACGTCGGGTACCAGCTTGGCGATGCGATCGACGTCGCCATAGGTCATGCCCATCACGCGTCCGACGTCGCGAATCGCCGCGCGGGCCTGCAGGGTTCCGAAGGTCACGATCTGGCAGACCTTCATGTTGTCGTAGCGCTCGGCCGGGTCGGCGTCCTCGCTGCGCTCGCCGTCGTACTTCTCTTCGACGTAGCGGATCACCTGCTCGCGGCCGCGCATGCAGAAATCGACGTCGATGTCGGGCATCGAGATGCGCTCGGGGTTCAGGAAGCGCTCGAAGATGATGTCGTACTCGATCGGGTCGACATCGGTGATCTTGAGCCCCCAGGCGACGAGGCTCCCCGCGGAGCTGCCACGCCCGGGCCCCACCGGGATGCCGTTGTCCTTCGCGTAGTTGATGAAGTCGGCGACGATCAGGAAGTAGCCGGGGAAGCCCATCTCCTTGATCACCTTGAGTTCGTGCTGCATCCGCTCGACGTACTCGCCGTGCTTCTTCGCGACGAAGGGTTCGTCGGGCGCCATCTCGAGGCGGCGGCGCAGGCCGGCCCAGCTCTGCTCCTCCATCACGTCGTCGAGGCTCTTGCCCGCCGGCACCTGGAAGTCGGGCATGTGGTAGGTGCCCATCGGGATCTCGACATCGCAGCGCTCGGCGATCACCAGGGTGTTCTCGATGGCCGACGGATGGTCGTGGAAGATGTCGCGCATCTCGTCGCCGTCTTTGACGTAGAAGCCCTTGCCGTCGAAGCGGAAGCGCTTCTCGTCGCTGAGGTTCGCGGCGGTGCCGACGCAGAGCAGCGCGTCGTGGTGCTCGTGGTCGCACTCCTGCAGGTAGTGGGCGTCGTTGGTGGCGACCAGCGGGATGTTGAGGTCGCTCGACATCTTGATCAGCTCGGCGTTCACCAGATCCTGATCCGCGATGCCGTGGCGCTGGATCTCGAGGTAGTAGCGGTCGCCGAAGAGCCGCCCGAAGTCCTCTGCGATCGCCCACGCCTGGTCGACGTCGCCACGCACGATGGCGCGCGGCACCGGCGCAGAGAGGCAGCCCGATGTCGCGATCAAGCCTTCGTGCCGCTGCCGCAAGAGGTCCATGTCGATGCGGGGCTTGTAGTAGAAGCCGTCGAGGTAGGCCTTCGACACCAGGTACATCAGGTTCTTGTAGCCGGTGTCGTTCATGGCGAGCAGCAGCAGGTGGCTGATCGCGTCGTAGCCGTCTTCGGTGCGTTCGCGCTTCTCGCGATCGAAACGCGAGGCCCCCGCGATGTAGACCTCACAGCCGATGATCGGCTTGACGTCGTTGGCGCGCGCCTTGTTGTAGAACTCGACGGTGCCGAAGAGGTTGCCGTGATCGGTCTGCGCGACCGCCGGCATGTTCAGGGCTTTCGTGCGCTCGAAGAGTGGGTTGTGTTTGATGGCGCCGTCGAGCAGCGAATACTGGGTATGTAGATGAAGGTGAACGAAGGGCTTGGGCAACCCGGTTACTCCCACTCGATGGTTGCGGGGGGCTTGCTGGAGATGTCGTACACGACGCGATTGATGCCTTCGACTTCGTTGATGATGCGATTCGAAATGCGCGCCAGCACTTCGTGGGGGATGTGGGCGAAGTCGGCCGTCATGGCATCGACCGAAGTGACGCAGCGCACGGCGACCACGTTTTCGTAGGTCCGTGCGTCGCCCATAACGCCGACACTCTGCACCGGAAGGAAGACGCAGAGGGCCTGCCAGATCTCGTCGTAGAGACCGGCGCGGCGGATCTCCTCGAGCATGATGGCGTCGGCGGCCCGCAGGGGATCGAGCCGCTCGCGCTTCACTTCGCCGAGGATGCGGATCCCGAGACCGGGACCCGGGAAGGGATGGCGCCCCACCAGGGTGTCGGGGAGGCCGAGGGCGCGCCCCACTTCGCGGACCTCGTCCTTGAAGAGTTCGCGCAGGGGTTCGACGAGTTCGAGGCGCATGTCCTCGGGAAGGCCGCCGACATTGTGGTGGGTCTTGATCGTGACCGAGGCGCCCTTCACCGAGACGCTCTCGATCACGTCCGGGTAAAGGGTGCCCTGCACGAGGTAGTCGCACTCGCCGAGCTTCTGGCTCTCCTCTTCGAAGACCTCGATGAAGAGCGCGCCGATGATGCGGCGCTTCTCCTCGGGCTCGGTCACGCCTTCGAGCGCGGTCAGGAAGCGCTCGGAGGCATCGACGCTCACGAGCTTCACGCCGAGCGCCCCGGCGAAGAGCTTCTCGACCTCCTGCCGTTCGTTGAGACGCATCATGCCGTGGTCGACGAAGATGCAGGTGAGCTGTTCGCCGACGGCACGGTGGACGAGGGCTGCGGCCACCGACGAATCGACTCCGCCCGAAAGGCCGCACACCACGAGGCCGTCACCCACCTGGTCGCGGATCGCTTCGAGGCTCGCGTCGATGAAGGCATCCATCGTCCAGTCGCCAACGCAGCTGCAGATGTCGTGCACGAAGTTTGCGAGGATCTGCCGGCCGCCTTCGGTGTGGACGACCTCGGGATGGAATTGGATTCCCCAGATCGGCCGTTCGCAGTGGCGGATCGCGGCGAACGGGGAGTTGTCGCTGGTGGCGAGGATCTCGTAGCCGGGCGGCAGCTTGAGGACGCGGTCGCCGTGGCTCATCCAGACGACGTGCTCGGCTTCGATCGAGAGCCCCTTGAACAGGCGATCGGCGCTCTTCTCGATGCGCAGATGCGCGCGGCCGTATTCGGATTCGACCGCCTTCTCCACCGTTCCACCGAGCCGCGCGACCATCAGCTGCAGGCCGTAACAGATGCCGAGTACCGGGAGGCCGAGTTCGAAGATGCGCGGGTCGACGTCCGGTGCGCCCTCGTCGGAGACGCTCGCCGGCCCGCCGCTCAGGATGATGCCCTTGGGCGCGAAGGCCTCGATCTCCTCGAGACTCATGCCCGCCGGGTGGATCTCGCTGTAGACGTGCTGCTCGCGGACGCGCCGTGCGATCAGCTGGGTGAACTGCGAGCCGAAGTCGAGGATCAGGATGCGATCGGCGGCTTCGTCGTGCGCGGTCTTTTTCGGGGCCGGGGGCGGGGGCATCGGGGGAATCAATCGATCCTGTAGTTGGGAGCTTCCTTGGTGACGATCACGTCGTGCACGTGGCTTTCCTGCAGGCCCGCCGACGAGATCTTCACGAACTTCGCCTTGCCGCGTAGCTCCGCGAGGTCGGCGGCACCGCAGTAGCCCATGCCCGAGCGCAGCCCGCCGTAGAGTTGGTGCAGGCTGGCGGAGAGACCGCCGCGATAGGGAACGCGGCCTTCGATGCCTTCGGGCACGAGCTTGCTCTCGGCGACTCCCGCCTGGAAGTAGCGGTCGCTGCTCCCCTGGGCCATCGCGCCCAGCGATCCCATGCCGCGGTAGACCTTGTAGGAACGGCCCTGGAAGAGGACGACCTCACCCGGCGCCTCGTCGGTACCGGCGAAGAGCGAGCCGATCATCACCGTCGACGCCCCAGCCGCCAGTGCCTTCACAACATCCCCCGAGTACTTGATGCCGCCGTCGGAGATCACCGGGATGCCCGAGCGGTTGGCGATCTCACAGGCGTCGATCACCGCGGTGAACTGCGGCACGCCGACTCCGGCCACCACGCGGGTGGTGCAGATCGAACCGGGTCCGACGCCGACCTTCACGCCGGAGACGCCGGCCTTGATCAGGGCTTCGGCGCCCTCCCCGGTTGCCACGTTGCCCCCGACGATCGGGAGCTCGGGGAAGTGGCTGCGCAACTCGGTCACCGATTCGAGCACGCCGACCGAGTGTCCGTGGGCCGTGTCGACCACGATCACGTCGACCCCGGCGTCGACCAAGGCCTGGGCGCGGTCGAGGCGGTCGGCGCCCACCCCGATGGCCCCGCCGCAACGCAGGCGACCGAGGGAATCCTTGCACGCGTCGGGGTAGCGCTCGCTCTTCTCGATGTCCTTGATGGTGATCAGGCCGCGCAGCATCCCCTCTTCGTCGACCACGAGCAGCTTCTCGATGCGGTACTGATGCAGCAACTCCTTGGCGCGTTCCATCGTCGTGCCGGGGGGCACGGTGACGAGCCCTTCGCGGGTCATCATCGAGGAGACCTTCGCGCTGGTGTCCTTGACGAAGCGAAGGTCGCGGTTGGTTAGGATGCCGACCGCCCTTCCGTCTTCGGTGACCGGAACGCCCGAGATCTTGTATCGCGCCATCACTTCGATGGCTTCGTGAATGCGTTGGTCGGGATGCATCGTGATCGGATCGACGATCATGCCCGACTCGGACCGCTTCACCTTGTCGACTTCGGAGGCCTGGGCGTCGATCGGCATGTTTTTGTGCACGATGCCGACGCCGCCGTTCTGGGCCATGGCGATGGCGGTCTCGTGTTCCGTCACCGTGTCCATGGCGGCCGAGACCAGCGGAGTGTGGAGGGAGATCTCGCGAGTCAGTTGGCTGCGGAGATCGACGTCTCCGGGAAGCACACTGGATTCGCCAGGTACGAGGAGGACATCGTCGAAGGTCAGGCCTTCGCGAATACGGCTCTCATCCATGTCTTGGGGTCCGCTTGGCGACGCGCGGGGAGGCGTGTGCCGGGCAAAGGGGGCGGATCCGAAGATGGACTTCCGAGTGCGACCTCGATCAGAACCCCGAAATCGACTTTCGGGTGCACGAAATCGAAGGGAGCCTTCTGCTCACCCACCCCACGTTTGCCGCGCAATAGTACGCGATGGGGTTGGCGGGTCAACGCCCCGCCCGCTCGGAAAGCCCTCAGCCCGAGAGGGAGCCTTCAGCCGGAGAGAACCTTCAGCCAGAGAGAACCTTCAGCCGGAGAGAACCACGTCGTCCGTCGAGAACTGCTGCTTCACGTGCGGCAGGTGCGCGCGCAGGGTGGCGGCGAGATCGATCACGATCGCTTCGGCCAGACGGCACGCGGTGCGGGGATAGTCGTCGGCCAGGCGCAGGAAGCCGGCGCGACTGAGCGAGGCGACCTCGAGCTGCGACTCCGCGACGGCCGACGCTTCGCGCTTGCCGATCGTCACGAGACTGATCGCGCCGAGTGCTGTGCCCTCGCAGAGCAGTCCGAGCTTGCCGGCGGCCTTGCTGTGGATGCGCAGGGTGCCGGAAACGACCAAGTAGAGGGCATCCGCTTCGTCGCCCTCGCGAAACACGTTCTGGCCTTCGCCGTAGCTCTCGTCGTCGAGCAGTTCGGCGAGGCGTCCGCGGTCTTCGTCTCCGAAATCCGACAGGATCGAGAAGCGTTTCAGGTCTTCCGGTTTCACGCGGGCCTCAGGGCACGATGCGGGCGAGCAGGTTGCGCAGCAGCTCGCTCGGCTCGCGATCCATCGGATCGCGTGCGAGGGGGATCAAGAAGAGGGACGCATCGTCGAGGGCGGTGAGGTTCTCCTGGAGCGTCGCCGGATCGAGCTTCTGCTTGCGGCTCAGCAACACGACATGCTGCCCGGCCACCCGGGTCTGCCCGTCGATCTCGCTCGCGCGGGCTGCTTCGAGTTCGCTCACCGAAGTCGAGTGGAGGTGGAAGGTGCCGAGCGCACCGTGTCCGGCGAAGGCGCGCAAAGGCTGGTAGGCGTCGTCACCCGGAAGCTGGACGAGTTCGAGTTCGAGATCCGCCTCGAGACGCAGGAGACCCAGGGGGGCGAGTTCGTCTCGCGGCGTCGCGCCGCGGCCGAGCCCGGCGCTGGGTTCGAACTGCGGAATGGAGCGCAGGAGGTTCAGCCAATCGGCGAGCACGCCCTGCGCGGCGGGGACGATCAGGAGCTTGCCGGCCACCGTGCGTCCACCCCGCGGTGTCGCGTTTTCCAGGTGATCGCGCAGGCGTCGCAACTGCGCGTCGGAGAACAGGCCCACGTTCGGGTCGCGCGGCTCGAGCCCGCGCACTGGCTGCTGACCGACCGCCACCATATTCCGCTGGGCCAGGGTCTGGAGTGTGCGCAGCACCTGGTAGTCGGGATACGAGCAGCGGTCGACGATGTCGCGCACGCGGTCGTAGTGCTCGAGCAGCAGCAGCACCTCCTGGGTGAGGGGGTGCACGATGTGGGGCAGTTCGCGGGTCTGCACCGAGAGCTTCACCGTCGCCGAGAGTGGCGGCAGTTGGAGGGCCAGGCGATCCCACTCGGCGATCTGGCGCAGTCCTTCCGTCAGCAGCGCCCGCACCGGGGCGGTGATCTTCACCGGCGCATCGGGGTCGCGGCGGGCGGCGAAGCGGAAGCGACCTTCGCGCCAGGCGAGCATGCGGAAGAGCGCCTTCTCCCCCTCGACCTCCTCGGTCTCCGCGGAGAGGACGTCGCCGTCGCGCACCACGACGTGACCGCGCTCGCCTTCGCGCTGGGTTTCTTCGCCTTCGAGGGCGAGGCTCTCGCCGTCGCCTTCGCGCTCGAGTTCGACGCGGCCGCTCTTGCGCGAGAGGTGGGCGACCTGCAGCAGGTCGGCGAGGGGAAGCTTGGCGAGGTCGCCGCTCACCGTCTCCCCCGATTGGCTGGCGTTTTCGAGGGCCGCCACGCGATCGCAGCGCGTGAGCTGTTCGTTCACGATCCGCAGCACCTCTTCGCGCGGCGAGGAGATCGAAACGAGGGTGTCGCCCACTTCCATCTGCGGATGGCTCGAGGTCTCCGGGCCGAGGAAGACGAAGCGCACGGCGTGGGTGCGCGGGTTGGCGCGCAGGATCTCGGCAAGCTTGCGACCGGTGACCAGCGGCAGGTCGAGTTCACTGACGATCAGGTCGGGGGCTTCCGCCAGCGCGACTTCGAGGGCCAGGGCCCCGTTCACGGCGGTCGACGCTTCGAGGCCCAGATCGCGGCAGGCCTCGGCGAGGCGTTCGGCGCGATTGAGATTGCTGTCGGCCACCAGCACGGTGTGCTGGGTCTCGGCGCTGGCTTGTGCGTTCGGGTTCGCGGCCGTCATCGCTATGCCCCCCCGAGCGGCAGGCCCAGGTCCTTCTGGAACTGGAAGGCCAGGTGCTCGACGAGACTGCGGTCGTCGCTGTGGAACATGCGCAGGCCGTCGCGACCCGGTCGGTGGGCGCTCACCATCGCGTAGGCGGGGCCCTCGCCGAAGTAGACCGCGAAGGGGCGATCGGTGCCGGCACGGCTCGCGGGGATGCACGTCATCGCCACCCCCTCCTCGACCAGATCCCGATTGTCTCCGACGATCACGATCTCGGTTCGTGTCGGCTGGTTGCGCAGGCGCGCGAGCCCCTCGCGAAGCAGGGCCTTGTCCTCCTCCGCGGGCGAAACGAAGAGCAGCCCGCGCTCCTTCGGGCGCCGCTCGATCTCTCGCAGCAGGAAGCGCGTGACCTCGCCGCCCATTCGCTCACCGAGCGCAGTGCCCTTCTCGAGCAGGCGGTCGACGGCGCGCGGGAAGCTCGTGCCCTCGAGTGCGAAGCCGCGCAGCGGGCTCTGACGGTCGAGGTCGAGTCGCTTGGTGGCGGTCTCGGTCAGGGTTTCGAGCTGGGTGCCGTCGCCCGGGTAGGTGACGGTGGCGAGCGCAAGGTCTCGCTGTACGCCCTCGGCCTGGTTCCACAGCGCCGGGTCGGCGAGCAGTTGTTCGCGGATGCGCTGCTTCAGGATCGCGGCACCGACGGCGTCGGTCTCGGGGAGCAGTACCGAGTAACGGCCGTCGGCCTGGGCGGCCAGCAGGTCGGTACTTCGCAGCGACGCACTGATCTGTTCGACGACCTCACCGAGCCAAGCCGCGTGGTTCGCCTCGCCAACCTGTTCGCGGTGGGCCTGGAAGGCCGAGCCGGCCGGGGCCAGGTCGACTTCGATCAGCGAGAAGTTGCGACCGAAGCGCGCCGCCTTCTGGATCTCGTGGCGGGTGGCGTCGTAGAAGAAGGCGTGGGTGTAGGCCTGGGTGCGGGGGTCGCGCAGGGAGTGACGTTCGAGGGCGCGCAGGCGCAGGGCGTTGGCCAATGCGGTCGAGGCGTGCTCGGCGAACTTCTCGGCCGAGGCCTGTTCGCGGCCGGTGAAGCGACCCCCGTCGAGCGGGTCGGTGAGGCGAGCCAGGCCGATCAGCTGGGCGCCCTGACGCAGGGGCACGAAGAGTGCATCGCCGTCGAGTTGGTTCGGGCGCGGCAGGATGATCGGGCGGCCGCCCTCGACCAGGGGAGCGAAGGCCGGGCCGAGACCGTCGGCCTGTAGCGAGGTCGCTTCCTCTTCGATGCGGATCAAGCCGCGCGCGCCCTTCAAGATGAGCTGCGGGCTGTCGAGGGTTTCGGCGAACCACAGCACCCCACCCTGGGCGTGGGTAATGATCGAGAGTTCCTCGATCAATCGCTCGGCCAGGGGTTCGACGTCGAGGTGGGTGTGGAGGGTGTTCACCCGCTCGTAGAGATCGAGCACGCCCATGTATTCGAGGTTCTCGTCGAGCAGGCGCGCGTGTTCTTCCTTGAGGCGCCGGCGCTGCAGGATCTTCTCGAGGGATTCGGCGAGGTCGCCGCGGTCGAAGGGCTTGAGGATGTAGTCGGTGGCCCCGCGCTTCATGGCTTCGACGGCGGTCTTCACATCGACCACCCCGGTGACCATGACGATCTCCTGCTCGGGCAGGCGCGCCTTGATGCGGCCGACCAGTTCGCTGCCGTCGATGCCCGGCATCACGAGGTCGGTCACCACGATGTCGAAGACGTCGCGCTCGAGGCGCTCGAGCGCCTCTTCGGCACTCGCCACCGTCTCGACTTCGTAGCCCTCTTCGCGCAGCAGCCCTTCGAGCAACTCGCGGAAGTAGCGCTGGTCGTCGACCGCCAGGATTCTCGCTTTGGACATCCGTATCCCCGCACGACACCGGCGCTTTTCGCGCCCCGTCGCCCGACCTCATCGGCCGACCGGCGGAGCGGCTTCACCCGTGTGTCGGGGATTTCGGAGGCCCGGGAGGGGGCGTCAGGCGGGCGCGAGTTCGCCGATCAGCGAGTGGGGGGTGGCCTCGACGATCTCGACGTCGAGGTAGTGACCCGGGCGGGTTCCTGTCTCGCTGCAGACGTTCACGATGCGGTGGTGGAGATCGCGACCGCGCACCTGGTTCTCGCCGCGGCCGGTCTCGCCTTCGACCCGGATCCGCGCCCGGCTGCCGACCCGGCCGAAGTGGTAGTCGAGGGTCTGCTGGCGCTGCTGGGCCTGCAGCTCCGTGAGGCGCGCGGAGGCGATCTCGGGGGCGATCTCCTCGGCCGCGAACTCCAGGGCCCGGGTCTCCGGCCGGGGCGAGTACTTGAAGCTGTAGGAGTCGACGAAGCCCGCCTCGGCGACCAGCGAGAGGGTCTCGCGATATTGGGCGTCAGTCTCGCCGGGGAAGCCCACGATCAGGTCCGTGGTGAGCACCAGATCGGGCCGACGGGCGCGCAGCCCCTCGACGATGGCCAGGTACTCGCCCCGCGTATAGCGCCGGCGCATGCGCTCCAGCACCGCGTCCGAGCCGCTCTGGACCGGCATGTGGACGTGGGGGCAGAGCTTCTCGAGATCGCCGTGGGCGGCGATCAGGTCGGCGTCGAAGAAGAGCGGGTGGGGGCTCGTGTAGCGGATGCGCTCGAGGCCGGGGGTCGCGTCCAGGGCCCCCAGCAGCTTCGCATACGGCATTGTGCCGCGGTCGGCCTCGCGGCCCCGGCGCACGTCGTGACGGCCGTAGGCGTTGACCGTCTGGCCCAGGAGGGTGATCTCGCTGACGCCCCGATCGACCAGGGCCCGCACCTCTTCGAGGATGCCCTGGGCCGGGCGGCTGATCTCGCGCCCCCGGGTGCGCGGCACCACGCAGAAGCTGCAGAACATGTCGCAGCCTTCCATCACCGTGACGAAGGCGTGGCCCGCATCCCCCCCGCGATAGGCGGGGTGTCGCTCGGGCAGATCGAAGCGTTCGAGGGAGGCGGTCTCCTCGGTGCGGGCGCTGCGCTCGCCGTGTTCGGCGGCGTCGAGCATCGCCGGCACGGCGCGCAGGTTGTGGGTTCCGAACACCAGGTCGACGTAGTCGAATCGCTTCAGGATCGACTGGCCTTCCTGCTGCGCCACGCAACCTCCGACCCCGATCACGCGCCCCGGCCGGCTGGCCTTCCAATGCCTGAGACGACCGAGGTCGCTGTACAGCTTGTTCTCGGCCTTTTCCCGCACGGAGCAGGTATTGATGACGATGAAGTCGGCGTCTTCTTCCTGCGCGGCCTCGCGATAACCCGCATGCAGAAGCAGGTTCGAGAGCTTCTCCGTATCGTGCACGTTCATCTGGCAACCGAACGTGCGAATGGAAAACTGTCTCGCTTCAGGCATCTTCGACGATTCTCACATCCAACACTTGGAGTCCCGAGTGAAATCGCTCGAGGGGTCCACTGGGTAAGCCGTTGGATTCGCGGATCTTTTCAAAACGCATCGAAAGAAATTCAAAATCGCGTTTGACAAATCGGGTTTCCAAACTCATCATGGGTTCACCCGATCGGTTCATGGAGTTTTACAGGTTTCGGAGCGGCGGTGGATTGGTCATTTCTGCTGGAAATGTCCAACCTCTCACCCCCCATAATGAGTCCACCGCCCTCCCCCTGAACAGCGCCTCTTCGGATCCTTCCGAAGGGGCGCTTTCTTTTTCGGGGGTGGGAAGCGTTTCGGGCGGGGCCATACCCATAGCGGAATCGCAGCGCCGAGAGGGCGCGTTCTGCAATGGGAGCCGCCGAAGATCGAGCGGAATGGCCTCGAAGTTGATCCCACCTCCCACATCGAAGGTGCTGATCCGGATCCCGGAACCGGTAGGCGGAGAACCCCCGCCGCAGCCGAGACAGACGACCGGTCGTGCGGTAGGCGTCCCACGGCCTACGCCACTCGGCCATGCTCACCCTCGTGCGGGAAAGCCGTGATCGAAACGGCTCTGGTCGGTTGGTGGGGTCGTTCACCAGTTGGGCGCGACACTCGATGTTGGTGTGCGATAGGTTCGTTCGCGTAGGCCCTGGGACCGCTTTCTCCCGCTCGATTGGAGCAGCCGTTCACGCGAACCCGGTGAGGCGAATTGCGCCGGAAACCCTCGGCCGTAACTTCGGATATGCAGCAGAACCACCTTCCAATCGCAGCGGTTCTCTTCGCTTGGGTTCTGTTTGCCGCGGAATCGATGGAGGTATTTCCTCAGATCGATGATGCCTACATCTCCTATCGGTATGCGCAGAATCTGGTCGATGGAAACGGACTCGTATTCAATGTAGGTGAGTACGTAGAAGGCTATACGAACCTCCTTTGGACACTGCTGATTGCTGCAGGGCTGTCGCTCGGATGGAGCGCTGAGGCAACGAGCCATTGGCTGGGTTTCGCTTCCGGTTGTGCTCTATTGGCCGGTTGCACCTGGTACAGCTACTCGACCCTGCCGGGTCAGCGAAAGTGGCTGGCGACCGCAGCGCCTTGCATCCTTCTTGCTTCGAATTCGTTCGCATCCTGGACGGCATCGGGCTTGGAAACCGCGCTCTTCTCTGCGCTCATTGTCTGGGCGCTGGTTGCGCAACTGCACGAGAGGTCGAGTTGGGTAATCGTGCTTTGCATTCTGGCGACGGCTACCCGACCCGACGGTGCCCTGATCGCGCTCGTGCTGCTGAATCGGGATCTCGTGTCGGAGACGATCGCAAGGCGCAGGTTTCCCGTTTCGAGTACCGCATGGGGCCCACCGCTCCTATATGCCGCAGCAGTTCTACTTCTGACGGCGTTTCGCTGGACCTACTACGGTGACATCGTGCCGAATACATTCCACGCGAAGGTAGGCGGCCTCCCAGTCGAATCCGGAATCAAGTACATCCGCGACTTCCTTGCCGACGGTTCATTCTTCCTCTTGATCCCCGCGGTATTCGCCGGAGACCCGAGGCTCCGAGCTGGATGGACTCACTCGGCGATCGTGGCCACCTACATCATCGCGATCGGCGGAGATGTGTTCTATCACAGCCGGTTCCTGCTCCCTGTCTTCCCGGTCTTGATCTCGACATGCCTCTCCGGTGTCGGCACGCTACTGGATCGGGGCAAAGCCATCGGCACGCTTGCCCTGATCTGCGTTCCGCTTTCGATTTCGTGGAGCCTCTATGTCCCGTCCGTGCCAGCCGACAGCATTCGCGAAAGACTCAGCAATGTCCGATTGACGATGGAGAAGCGATCGGAGTCCCGGCAGTTCAACTTCGAATCGGACAAGGCAACAAAGGACTACGCAGATCGACTCCGCAGCGCCTCTCCACCGATCGAGTTGATCGCGCTCATCGCGATCGGGAGGATCGGGTACTTCTCGCAGATCGATGTTCTCGACCTGGTCGGATTGATCGACCCGATCATCGCGAAGAGCCAAGCAGGAGAGAAGTACTCCCAGTATCATCTTCCGGGTCATCAGAGGTCGAACGTGGACTACGTGTTCGAGAGGGCCCCGGATCTGATCAAGATCCCCGAAATCGGGGCAGCCGTCTATCCCCTGCCCGCCTTTCTCGATCTGTGGGAAGACCCTCGATTGCTGGAACTCTACTACTGGGACTCTGACTTCAAGGCTTACCGGCGCAAGCCACGTCCGACTCTCTGACCTCTCCGGACTTGCTTCACGAGGCTCACGGAGCAGCGCGGCAGAAGATTCTGGCGGCGCAATCCGGGTGCGGACACGGACTTCCTCAACGCCCCGAACGAATCAGAGGACGATGCTGTCGACGACCTTCGCGAGCTGGCGGAGGTTGCGGCACTCCTCGGCGATGTCGGTGTAGGGGAGATAGCGGTTCATCACCGAATCGCCGAAACCCCAGGCACTCGGGCTCTCGGGGTTGAGCCAGACGACGTTCTTGGCCTTGTTGTGGATTTCGCGCAGGCACCAGGCCTTGTCGTCGTTGTAGTTGTTGCGTGCGTCGCCGAGGATCAGGACGGTGGTGCGCTTGTCGATCGCCGAGAGGTAGTCGCGCCAGAAGATGTGGAAGGCGAGACCGAAGTTCGAGCGGGTGTAGACGTTGATGACGTCGCCGCCGTCCAGCGCCTTCTCGATCGCGCTGTTCACGTCGCCGTCCTTGAAGACGGGGGTCACCTCACCGAGGTCGGAGACGAAGACGAAGCAGCGGATGCGCGTGAAGGCCTCCTGCAGGCTGTACATGAACTGCAGCATGAAGCGGGAGACGTTGGCGACCGAGCTCGATACGTCGCACAGGATGACCAGCTTCGGGCGCTCCTTGCGGCGGTGCTTGTAGATCACGTTGAAGGGCACGCCCCCCATCGCCATGTTGCGGCGCAGGGTCGAGTGCAGGTCGAGCTTGCCGCGCTTGAGCCGCCGCTTGCGGATCGAGAGGATGTTCTTGATGCGCTGGGCCAGCCGGTGTACGACCTCGCGCATGCGCGCGATCTCTTCCTCGGTGAGGTGGTAGAAGCTCTTCTCCGTGAGCATCTCACGGCGGAACTTCTCCATGTAGTCGTGGTTCTGGGTCTGGAGTTCGCGCTCGGTGAAGTTGCGCACCACCTTGCGCAGGCTCTCCATCATGGCGCCGATCATGTTGCGCAGGGCTTCGGCCTGCTCGGGGGAGAGCCCCGCCTCTTCGAGGCGCTGGACGAGGTCTTCGAGCTCCTGCCCTGCCCCCTCCATGCCCATGCCTTCGGTGGTGCGTCGGCTGAAGAAGCCCACCTGCAGCATGTTCTCGATGTTGCCCGTACCCGCCTGCTCGGCGGCGTCGCGGATCATGTTCTCGAGGGCGCTCATATCCTGGGTGAGCAAAGCCTGGGCGAGCTCACTCAGGTCGATGTCGCCGTCCATGTTCTCGATCATCTCGGCGAGCTGTTTCATCAGCTCGTCCATGTCCATGCCCTGGGCGGCCAGCTGGGCATTCGCGTCGCCGAAGGCGTCGCGCAGGCTGTCGTAGAAGCCGCTCCAGTAGAGATCGAAGAGCTGGTCGAACGTGGGGATCTCGTCCCCGCGCTTCACCATGGTGGCGCGCAGGGCGTCCTTGAAGAGCTCGCGGTCGTCGATCGAGAGTTCGTCGAGGGCCTCGAAGGCGTTGATGCCCTCGGCCACGGACACACGAATCCCGCTCTTGCGAAGCAAGTTCGTAAACTCGACGACTTTCTGCTGCATGCTCAGTGGAGCACCCCTTTCTTCTTGGGCGCTTCGGTGGGCTCTTCGACCACCTGCGGGCCGGCCGCAGCCGCTTCCGCGGCCTTCTGCTGAAGCAGCTTCGACAGCTCCTTCTGCGCCTTGTTGATGTCGCCCTCGTACTTGAGGATGACGTTCAGGGTGTCGGTCACCATCGATTCATCGAGATCGGAGGCGTTCAGCGCCAGCAACGAGCGGGCCCAGTCGAGGGTCTCACTGATCGACGGCACCTTCTTGAGATCGAGGTCGCGGATCGAGTGCATCAGGCTCACGAGGTCCTGGGCGAGGCGCTTGTCGATCTCCGGAACCTTCTGGTCGAGGATCCTCAATTCCAACTCTTCCGAGGGGTAGTCGATCCAGAGGTGGAGGCAGCGGCGCTTGAGGGCGTCGCTCATCTCGCGGGCGTCGTTCGAGGTGAGCATCACCAGCGGGATCTGCTTGGCCGCGATCGTGCCGAGCTCGGGCACGGTCACCTGGAAGTCCGAGAGCACTTCGAGCAGGAAGGCCTCGAACTCGGGGTCCGACTTGTCGACCTCGTCCACCAACAGCAGCACCGGCTCTTCGCTGGTGATCGCCTGCATCAGCGGGCGCGGCACCACGAAGCGCTCGGAGAAGAAGACCGAATCCTCGTCGGCCACGCGTTGGGCGGCCTCGGTCAGCGATTGGGCGCCCTCCATCGTGGCGCTCACCTGGTCCTTGAGCAGCTGGGTGTAGAGGAGCTGCTTCGAGTATTCCCACTCGTAGAGCGCCTTGGCTTCGTCGAGGCCCTCGTAGCACTGCAGGCGGATCAGATGCCGGCCGAGTGCGGTGGCGACCACCTTGGCGAGTTCGGTCTTGCCGACACCCGCGGGCCCCTCGACCAGGATCGGCTTGCCGAGCTGCTGCGAGAGGAACACGACGGTCGCGATCCGCTTATCGCAGACGTAGCCCTGCTTTTCCAGATCGCTGACGACGCGATCGACGCTTTCGAACATGGGTGACTCCTATGTCAAGAAGGCAGGTCTCGGCCCGTCCTAGCTCATCAAGTGCAGCACGTGTCCGAGCTTTTCCTTCTTGGTCTGAAGGTATTTGAGGTTCGCTTCGTTGGGTTCGATTTCGAGGGGCACGCGTTCGATGATGCGCAGCCCGTAGCCCTCGACGCCCGCGCGTTTCACCGGGTTGTTGGTGATCATGCGCATGCGTCGCACTCCGAGGTCGACGAGGATCTGCGTGCCCACGCCGTAGTCGCGCTGGTCGGCTGCGAAGCCGAGGCGGTGGTTGGCTTCGACGGTGTCGAGCCCCTCCTCGTCCTGCAGCGCATAGGCGCGGATCTTGTTCTTGAGGCCGATGCCGCGGCCTTCCTGGCGCATGTAGAGCACGATGCCGGAGCCCTCTTCCTCGATCATCTTGAGGGCCGCCTGCAGCTGCTCGCCGCAGTCGCAGCGCGCGGAGCCGAAGGCGTCGCCGGTGAGGCATTCGCTGTGGACGCGCACCAGCACCGGTTCGTCCGGGTTGATCTCGCCCTTCACGAGGGCGATGTGATCGACGCCATCGATGTCGTTTTCGTAGACGATGGCCCGGAAGTCGCCGCCGGCCAGCATCGGCATCTTCGCTTCGGCCGCACCGCGCACGAGCTTCTCATTGCTCAGGCGGTACTGGATCAGGTCGCGGATCGTCACGATCTTGAGATCGTGCTCCTTGGCGTACTCGGCGAGATCCGCCATGCGCGCCATCGTGCCGTCGTCGTTCATGATCTCGCAGATCACGCCCGCGGGCTTCAGCCCGGCGAGTCGCGCAAGATCGACGGAGCCTTCGGTCTGCCCCACGCGGCGCAGTACGCCGCCGGCGCGCGAGCGCAGCGGGAAGATGTGACCGGGCCGAACGATGTCGGCCGGGACGGCGTCGTCGGCGATCGCCGCTTGGATGGTGCGCGAGCGATCATGGGCCGAGATGCCCGTGGTGACGCCTTCGCGCGCTTCGATCGAAACTGTGAACGCGGTGCCGTAGGTCGCGGTGTTCTCGTAGTCGGGGACCATCATCCCGAGGTGGAGCTGCTCGAGTTGTTCTTCCTCGAGGGAAAGGCAGATCAGACCGCGCCCGTACTTGGCCATGAAGTTGATGGCTTCGGGGGTGGCGTGCTCGGCCGCCATGCACAGATCGCCTTCGTTCTCGCGATCCTCGTCGTCGACGAGGATGACCATCTTCCCCGCCTTGATGTCTTCGATGGCTTCGTCGATGGTGCTGACGATCGAGTCGGGATGTTCGGGATTGCCGCGCAGGGTCGATTCGTCGAGGGCGCCGGCGTGCGTGTCTCGTGGACTCGTATTCTTGGGCATGGTTGGATGGACCTCGCGGGTCGGCGCCGGGTCGGCGCGAACCGAATTTGACGCGGCCCCTTCGGGCGCGGGCCGTCGCCTATTGGGTTGTCGATGTCCTGGAAGCTTCGCTGGCCCGGGCCGGGCGCTTCGGGTGCGGCGGGTGCAGAACCTGGGTGCTCGCTCTGGACCGCGGGGAACGATGGGCTGCGGTGGGGGCCGCAGGATCGCACCTCCGCGAACGAGTCACCCGAATCACCACTGGACCGCAGTCGAATCCGGGCTTCTTCGCTCGATTGTGCGTGATTTCGCGCGATCGACGCTAACCCCGGGGGTCGGGGGTGTCAATTAGGCAGTGGGACTGCCAGAACCCGGCGGGGTGGCGAAATTCTTCAGCAACCCCTTGAGGAAGTCCTCTTCCGACAAGCCGAACTTCGTCGAGAAGTCGTGCTTCTCGTCGAGGGATCGGTAGAGGACGCGCATCAGCTCCCGGTAGGTCTCGATCACCCCTTCGCCCTTGGTGGCGACGGCGGGGAAGACCGGGATGCCCTGCCAGGCGTCGCGGATCTCCTGCAGGGGCTTCACGTCCGGCAGGTCGCGCTTGTTGAACTGCACGACCTTCGGGATGCGTTCGAAATCGAAGCCGTTGGCCTTGAGGTTGGCCTCCATGTCGCGCCACGAGTAGGCGTTCGCGGAGGCCGAGCTGCGTTGGGAGTCGGCGATGAAGGCGATGGCGTCGGCACCCGCGAGGACGACCTTGCGCGTGCTCTTGTGCATCACCTGCCCGGGCACGGTGAAGACCTTGGTCTTGATCGAGAACCCGCCCGAGGTCGTGAACTCGACGGGCATGAAGTCGAAGTAGAGGGTGCGGTCGTCCTTCGTGTCGAGGGTCACCATCTTGCCGCGCGAGTCGGGATTCATCAGCTCGTGGAGCTTCAACAGGTTCGACGTCTTGCCGGAGAGCGCGGGGCCGTAGTAGACGACCTTCACGCTGATCTCGCGATTCGCCATGTTGATCTGGACCATGGGTCCCTCTTCCGAACTTGCGCGCGCGGGTGCGTTCACCGGCAAGAGCCAGCGGACGGACGCGTCTCGAATCCACCTGTTCAATCGGCTGCTTGGGTCGAGAGGTGTAGGGTCCGAGAACGGTCGTGGGAAAAAACTCTCTCTCCCGGAGGCGCTACTTCTTCAGGAAGCGGTCGAGCAACGCGGTGGCAGCGGCGCGGGGAGTGGTGGCGCGGTCTTCGACCCTCGATTCGAGGGAGGCGATCTCTTCCGCGATCCCCGGATGCGCACGAAATGCACCCATCAGCCCGTCTTCGACCAGGCTCCACATCCAGTCCCGCGCCTGGCGTCTACGGCGCGCCTCGAATTCTCCGCTCTCCTCGAAGCGCGCGCGGTGATCGAGCACGGTTTCCCACACCTCGGGGATGCCCTCGCTCGTCTTCGCGCTGGCCTTCAGGACCGGGGGTGACCAGGTCGGGGACAGCGAGCGGATCACCTGCATGGCGTTTGCATAGTCGGTGCGCGTGCGTTCGGCGACTTCGAGGGTCGGGCCGTCGGCTTTGTTGACGACCAGCGCATCGGCGATCTCGACGACGCCCTTCTTGATGCCCTGGAGATCGTCGCCGCCCGCGGGCAGCAGTACGAGCAGGAAGAAGTCGACCATGCCCGATACGGCGATCTGCGATTGGCCGATGCCGACGGTTTCGACGAGCACCACGTCGTAGCCGGCCGCTTCGCACAGCAGCATCGATTCACGGGTTCGCTGGGCGACACCGCCAAGGGAACTGCCCGACGGCGAAGGCCGGATGAACGCTCCGGCTTCTCGCGAGAGCACTTCCATCCGGGTCTTGTCGCCGAGGATGCTGCCGCCGCTCACCGGGCTCGTCGGGTCGACGGCCAACACGGCGACGCGGTGGCCCCTCTCGATCAGGTGCATCCCGAGGGCTTCGATCAGGGTGCTCTTGCCCGCGCCGGGGGCACCGGTCACGCCGACGCGGATCGCCTTGCCGGTTTCGGGGACGAGCGCTTCGAGGATGCGCTGCCCCTGCTCGGCCTGGTCGTCGCGGGCGCTCTCGATCAGGGTGATCGCGCGCGCGAGGGAGCGGCGGTCGCCCTTCCGGATCGCTTCGAGGAACTCCGCCGAGGGCACAGAGGCTTCGGCGTCGCTACCCATGGAAGTGGCTCACGACGCCCGGCTCTTGAGCACGCCGAGCACCTCGCGCACGGCTTTCGGAATCGCAGTGCCCGGACCGAAGATCGCGGCGGCGCCGGCCTCCTTCAGGAAGGCGTAGTCGCGCGGCGGGATCACGCCGCCCACCACCACCTGGATGTCGGGTGCGCCGGCCTGCTTGAGCGCCTCTACGAGAAGCGGCACCAGCGTCTTGTGCCCCGCGGCCTGACTCGACACGCCGACTACGTGCACGTCGTTGTCGACGGCCTGGCGAGCGGCTTCTTCCGGAGTCTGGAAGAGCGGGCCGACATCGACGTCGAAGCCCATGTCCGCGAAGGCGGTCGAGATCACCTTCATGCCGCGATCGTGACCGTCCTGGCCGAGCTTGACGACCAGCATGCGCGGCCGTCGACCTTCCTGATCGGCGAACGCCGCCACTTCCTGGCAGACCGCGTCGTAGTCTTCGTCGCCCTGGTAGACGCCGCCGTAGACGCCCGAGATCGAACTCACCTCGGCGCGGTGGCGGGTGTAGACCTCGGCCATGGTCTCCGAGATTTCACCCACGGTGGCTCGCGCTTTGGCGCAGACGATCGCCTGCTCGAGCAGATTGCCCTCGCCCGTTTCGGCCAGACGCTTGAGTTCGCCGAGTGCACTGTCGACCGCAGCCTGATCCCGCGACGCCTTGATCTCGTTGATGCGCTTCACCTGGGCTTCGCGCACCGCGGTGTTGTCGATGTCGCGCACATCGATCTCGGGCTCCTCTTCGAGGATGTACTTGTTCACGCCGACGATGGTCTCGTCACAACGATCGATGCGGGCCTGGCGGCGCGTGGCGACCTCTTCGATGCGCTGCTTCGGCATGCCGGTCATGATCGCCTTGGTCATGCCGCCGAGCGCTTCGACCTCGGCGATCACCTTGCGCGCCTCTTCGGCGACGGTGTGGGTGAGCGATTCCATGAAGTAGGAACCGCCCCACGGATCGACGACTGCGGGGATCCCCGTCTCTTCCTGCAGGATGAGCTGGGTGTTGCGTGCGGTGCGCGCGGCCGCGTCGGTCGGGAGACTCACGGCTTCGTCGTAGCCGTTGGTGTGGAGCGACTGGGTGCCGCCGAAGACCGCGGCCATCGCCTCGATCGTCGTGCGCACCACGTTGTTCATCGGATCCTGCTCGGTGAGGCTCGCTCCCGAGGTCTGACAGTGGGTGCGCAGCATCGAAGACTTCGGGCTCTTCGGGTCGAACTGGGCCATCAGCTCGGCCCACAGCAGACGCGCCGCGCGCATCTTCGCGATCTCGAGATAGAAGTTCATCCCGATCGCCCAGAAGAAGGAGAGCCGCCCGGCGAACTTGTCGACATCGAGGCCCTTCGAGAGCGCCGCGCGCACGTAGTCGAGGCCGTCGGCCAGGGTGAAGGCGAGCTCGAGCACCGTGCTCGCTCCGGCTTCCTGCATGTGATAGCCGCTGATCGAGATCGAGTTGAACTTGGGCATCTGGTGCGCGGTGAACTCGATGATATCCGCCACGATCCGCATGCTCGGCTCGGGTGGATAGATGTAGGTGTTGCGGACCATGAACTCCTTGAGGATGTCGTTCTGGATGGTCCCGGCGAGATCCTCGCGCTTGACACCCTGTTCTTCACCGGCGGCGATGTAGCAGGCCATGATCGGGATCACGGCGCCGTTCATCGTCATCGAGACGGTCACGTCGCCCAGTGGGATCTCGTCGAAGAGGATCTTCATGTCCTCGATCGAATCGATCGCGACCCCCGCCTTGCCGACGTCGCCGGTCACGCGCGGGTGGTCCGAGTCGTATCCGCGGTGGGTGGCGAGATCGAAGGCCACCGAAAGGCCCTGCTGGCCCGCGGCGAGGTTCGCCTTGTAGAAGGCGTTCGATTCCTCGGCGGTGGAGAAGCCGGCGTACTGGCGCACGGTCCACGGGCGGTTCGCGTACATGGTCGCACGGGGACCGCGGATGAAGGGGGCCATGCCCGGAGTGGTGTCGACGAGCTCGAGCTTCTCGAGGTCGGCTGCGGTGTAGAGGGGCTTGATCTCGATGCCCTCGGCGCTCTTCCAGACGAGGTCTTCGGCGTTCTTGCCGCGCAATTCCTTCGCGGCGAGGTCCGCCCACTGCTTGGTGTCGGCCGCGGCCTTGGGGTCCCAACTCATTGCTTTCTCCGGTGTTTTCGTTCTGTGCGATCCCGGCTGGGATCCGTGGGGCGCCGAGTCTAGCGGGGCTTACATCGCGCGCCTCTCTCCGGACCCCGGCGCGCTACATCGCGCGCCGGTACCTGCCTCCCACTTCGAACAATGCGTCGCTGATCTCGCCCAGGGACGCCGACTTCGTGGCTTCGAGGAGCGATTCGAAGACGTTCTCTCCGGCCATCGCCGTCTGCTGCAGAGCGGCCAGCGCGCCGGGCGTGTCATCGGCAAAGCGCGCTCGGTGCGCAGCCAGGTTGTCGAGCTGCGACTGCTTCTCCTCGGTGGTCGAGCGGGTGTGCTCGTCGGAGGCCACACCGACCTCTTCTTCGTTCGGATTCAGGAAGGTGTTGACGCCGATGATCGGCAACTCGCCCGAGTGCTTCAGCGACTCGTAGTGGAGGCTCTCGTCCTGGATCTTGCTGCGCTGGTAGAGGGTCTCCATCGCGCCCAGCACGCCGCCGCGCTCGGAGAGCCGCTCGAACTCCTGGAGCACGGCCTCTTCGACGAGATCCGTGAGCTCGTCCATCAGATACGAGCCCTGGATCGGGTTCTCGTTCTTCGTCGTGCCGAGCTCGCGTTGGATGATCAGCTGGATCGCGACCGCACGCCGGACCGAATCCTCGGTGGGCGTCATCACTGCTTCGTCGAAGGCGTTGGTGTGAAGCGAATTGCAGTTGTCCTGCAGCGCGGTCAGCGCCTGGAGCGTGGTGCGGATGTCGTTGAAGTTCATCTCCTGGGCGTGGAGCGAACGGCCCGACGTCTGGATGTGGTACTTGAGCTGCTGACTGCGCGACGACGCGCCGAAGCGCTCGCGCATCGCGATCGCCCAGATGCGCCGCGCCACGCGTCCGATCACGTTGTACTCGAGATCGAGCCCGTTACTGAAGAAGAACGAGAAGTTCGGCGCGAAGGTATCCACGTCCATGCCCCGCGCGCGGTAGTACTCGACGAAGGTGAAGCCGTTCGCCAGGGTGAAGGCCAGCTGGGTGATCGGGTTCGCCCCGGCTTCCGCCATGTGATAGCCCGAGATCGACACCGAGTAGAAGTTCCGCACCGCGTGATCGATGAAGTACTGCTGGATGTCTCCCATCATCTTCAGCGCGAAGCCCGTCGAGAAGATGCAGGTGTTCTGGGCCTGGTCCTCCTTCAGGATGTCGGCCTGCACCGTTCCGCGAACACGCGCGAGCGCGTCGGCCTTGATGCGCCCATAGGTCTCGCGATCGACGGCGCGATCGCCGGGAATGCCGAGCAGGCCGAGTCCGAGGCCGTTGTGGCCTTCGGGAAGCTCACCGCCATAGCTCGGAAGCGAGTCGCCACCACAGCGGGCGCGCACGGCTTCGAGCTCGCCCTTCTCGATCAGATGCTTCTCGACCTGCTGATCGATCGCCGCGTTCAGGAAGAAGGCGAGGATCATCGGGGCCGGGCCGTTGATCGTGAGAGACACGCTCGTGGTCGGATCGCAGAGGTCGAATCCCGAGTAGAGCTTCTTCGCGTCGTCGAGGGTGCAGACCGAGACGCCCGAATTGCCCACCTTGCCGAGGATGTCCGGGCGCTCGGCGGGGTTGCGACCGTAGAGGGTCACGCTGTCGAAGGCGGTCGAAAGGCGCGCGGCACTCTGGCCGCGACACAGGTAGTGGAAGCGGCGATTGGTGCGCTCGGGGGTGCCCTCTCCGGCGAACATGCGGGTGGGATCCTCGCCGTCGCGCTTGAAGGGGAAGACGCCCGCGGTGAAGGGGAAGCGACCGGGCAGGTTCTCCTGGCGCACGTAACGGGTGAGTGAGCCCCGATCGTCTCCGCGTGGAAGCGCCACCTTCGGAACCGACGTCCCGGAGAGGGTCTCGCCGTGGTTGCGCACGTGGATCTCGCGGTCGCGCACCTTGTAGTGCTGCTCTTCGGCTCGGTAGCGCTCGCGCGTTTCGGGCCAGTCTTCGAGTTCGCGGCGCAAATCCCCGGGGAGTTGCGCCAGCACGCGTTCGCGCCGCTTCTCGAGAGCGCTTCGGGCGTCGGCATCGAGACCGTTCTCGTCGCTGCGAGTGAGTTCGTCGAGGGTGCGGCGCAGCGCGTCGGCGGTGGCGGCGCGTTCGGCGTAACGCTCCGTGTCGCCGCGGTAGTCGCGCACGACCTGGGAGATCTCGGCCAGGTAGCGATCGCTCGACGCGGGCAGCATCGCGCCGTCGCCCACGTGGGCCGCGTTCAGGGCGTCGATCTCCCCCTCGAAGGCGGTCGCGCCGCCCTCCGCGAGATCGCGGCGCAAGGCTTCGTAGAGACGATCGACCCCCGGGTCGTTCCAGTGATGGGCGATCGCGGGGAAGACCGGCACTTCTTCGTCGGGGGCGTCGAATCGCGTGCGGTTGCGGCGCCACTGCTTTCGCACGTCGCGCAGGGCGTCCTGGGCACCGCGGCGATCGCTCTTGTTGATCACGATGTAGTCGGCGAGTTCGAGCATGTCGATCTTCTCGAGCTGCGAGGGCGCGCCGAAATCGGGGGTCATCACGTAGATCGAGTGCTCGGTGAGATCGACGATCTCCGAATCGCTCTGGCCGATGCCCGCGGTCTCGACGATCACCAGATCGAAGCCCGCAGCGTCGAGCACGAGCAGCGCGTCGGACACCGCCTGGGAGAGTGCGAGGTTCGCTTGCCGGGTGGCCATCGAGCGGATGAAGACATTGGGACCGCCGGCGGCGTTCAGCCGGATGCGATCGCCGAGCAGGGCTCCGCCCGAGCGGCGGCGCGTGGGATCGACCAGCAGGAGCGCGATCTGGGCGTCCCCCGCGTCGTGCTTGAAGCGACGCAGCAGCTCGTCGAGTAGGCTCGACTTGCCGGCACCGCCGGTTCCCGTGAGCCCGAGCACCGCGGTGGGATGCGCGGCTGCGCGCTCGCGAAGCCGTGCTCGCAGCGCCACGGTGGCGGGATCCCCGGACGTCTCGTCGACGTGGGTGGCCTCGATGTGGCTGATCGCTCGGGCCACGGCGCCGTGGTCACGGGCATCGAGGGTCTCGAGGTCGAGCTCGGGGGTTGCCGCCGCGTTCGTGCGACTCTCCTCGATGATCTGCCCGATCATTCCCTCGAGCCCCATCAGGCGACCGTCTTCGGGGCTGAAGATGCGCGCGACTCCGATGCCGTGCAGGTAGTCGATCTCGTCCGGTGCGATGGTTCCGCCGCCGCCGCCGTAGACGCGGATGTGTCCGGCCCCGCGCTCGCGAAGCTGCTCGACCATGTAGCGGAAGAACTCGACATGCCCGCCCTGATAGGACGAGACCGCGATCGCGTGGGCATCCTCCTGGATGGCCGCGTCGACGACCTCGCCCACCGAGCGGTCGTGCCCGAGGTGGATCACCTCGGCACCCTGACTCTGCAGGATGCGACGCATGATGTTGATCGCGGCGTCGTGCCCGTCGAAGAGTGACGCCGCGGTGACCACGCGAACGGGATGGCTGGCAGTCGTTTCGACGGCTTTCAGGGCCTGACTCATGAGAGGTCTTCCTCGGATGACTCGGTGGAAAGCGCGCGGGTGTTCGCGCCATTCAATTGTCCGACGCGCTGACCGACGCGCTCGCGGTAGCGATTCATGTCGTCGCGCAGGGAAGAGAGTTCGCCGATCCGCGCGTCGAGGTCGTCGAGGTGGCGGCCGAGCAGCGCGTCGAGCATCTGCAACATGTCCTGGGTCGAACCCGCGATGGCGTAGACCGCGTTGAGCTCGCGGATCTCGGCGAGGGTCAGGCCCAGCTTCTTCAAGCGCCCGATGAAGGCGAGGCGCTCGAGTTCGTCGGGACCGTAGACCCGGCGACCCGACGAGCGCCGGCGTACGCCGGGAAGCAGCCCGACCTCCTCGTAGTAGCGGATCGTGCGCGCCGAGACGCCGCAGCGGCGACAGGCTTCGCCGATGTCGACGAGTTCGAGCTCGGCGCCGGCCTCGACGGTCAGGTCGTGGGCTTCACTCGCCATACGGGCGTGCCTCGTTCGTAGATTCGGGTGGGGCCTGGGAAAGGCGGCAGGATACGCGCCGGCCAGAAGGTTTGCCAGTTCACGTCAACTGTGCCCGCCACATCGATTCCATCGGCTCCCGAGCGAAAAACCCGAGCAGGATCGACAAAATCGGCCTCAGATGGTTCTCAGATGCCCCTGTGGTAAACGTCCGCGCGAGCCGATCCGGGTGCTTTGGGAGAAGAGGCAGGTGGCGCTGCCCATGGCCTTCAGCAGGTGCAGGTTGTCGGCGGTGACCTTA
>JANQEL010000265.1 GCA_028278345.1 Myxococcota bacterium | reverse complement strand
CTGCGGTTCCAGAACGTCCAGATCCAGTCGGTCCAGAGCGACGACGTGGCCGAACGCAGCGTCGTCGAGTTCGACTTCGCATACATCCAGATGGATTGGCAGGGAGCGTCCTCGGCGTGGGATATCCAGACGGTGACGGGATCGGGTTGCACCATCCCGTCGGGCGAGGTGCACATCGAACTCGCGGGTAGCGCTCCTTCCAATCTCCAGTCGGGTGAAATCGAGTCGGTCCACCAGTTGGGGCTCGAGAGTGGATCGGCGCTCCCCACGCTCTCCCTCGACCGCACGCCTCCCAACCCGTGCTACGTCCGCAGCCTGGGCTCGGTGCTCCTGTTCAACGTCGAGCTTCGACGCCTGTGGGCGAACAACGATCAGTTCCCCACGTCGCGTCAGTTCGTCGAAGAACTCATCCTGACCGGTACGTTCATCGACAGCTGGACCCTCCACATCGAAAGCGGTGTGCTGCGTGAGGAGATCGCGCTGCATCCGAGCGGCGATCTGCGAATTCGCGAGTTCAGCCCCGTGGATGGGTCGGTCTCCGCGATCCGGACGGTGGGTTTCTGACACCCTCGTCGAGGGCGACGGTCGACTAACCTCTGCGACCCGGCGATCGTCGGGTCAAAGGAGGTGGTCGGTGCAGCGACACAATGGCTTTCGGTTCCTGGTTCTCGCCCTTCTGGGCGTCACCGCGATCGCGTGTTCGCCGGGGTCGCCGCCCGGAGTTCAGGCGGATGTCGTCTTCTACGGCGATCACATCTACACCGTCGATCCGGCGCATCCCGACCCCGATGCCGTGGCGATTCGTGGGAGCGAGATCGTCGCGGTGGGCAAGCGCGACGAGGTCGCGAAGTTCGTAGGCGATGCCACGCGAGTCGTCGAACTCGGCGAGAAGACTCTCGTGCCCGGTTTCATCGACGCCCACGGCCACTTCAGCCTCGTGATGCAGCTGCTGCCCCAGCTGAACGCATCTTCGCCTCCGGTGGGTCCGATGGAGTCGGTCGAAGACATCGTCGAAGCGCTGCGCGCGAGGATCGCAGAGCGCAACATCCCGCCGGGCCAGATCGTCATGGGTTATGGCTACGATGATTCGCTCCTCGCCGAGAATCGTCACCCGAACCGAGACGACCTCGATCGCGCTTCGTCGGAGCATCCCATCGCGCTGCTACATGTGTCGGGTCATCTGATGACCGCGAACTCGCTGGCTCTCGAACAGGCCAGGATCACGGCCGACACGGAAGATCCCACCGGCGGTGTGATTCGCAGGCGTCCCGGGACGCGCGAACCGAACGGCGTGCTCGAAGAAACGGCGACCTATCCCTTCCGCGCGATGGCGGAGAAGATGGGCGCCAAGATCTCCGCAGAAGATCGGGCGAAAGCGGTCCACGCGACCGTCGACTACCACGCGGCCTACGGCGTGACGACGATCCAGGATGGTGCGATGACGCCCAATTCCATCGCGGCCATCCAGGTCGTCGCCGCGCACGAGCCACTGGCCGTCGATCTCGCGATGTTCCCGGTCTTCCATCCCGATCAGCCGACCGTCGCGATCGAACAGGTCGGCTACTCGCGCGAGTACACCCAGGGTGTGCGGGTTGCCGGGGTGAAGTTCGTGATCGACGGATCGCCCCAGGGCCGAACGGCCTGGCTCACGAAGCCCTACACGGCGGGGCCCCCCGGCGCAGCGGCCGACTACGTCGCCTACCCGATGACCGAACCCGCCTACTACAAGGAGCAGGTCGCGAAGCTCATCGACGCGGGCATCCCCGTGCTCGCCCACGCGAACGGCGACGCAGCGATCGACCTGATGATCGAAGGCATCGACGAAGCCCTCGGAGACCGGACGATCGACCACCGCTCGGTCACGATCCACGCCCAGCTCACTCGCGAAGATCAGCTCGACGAGATGAAGCGGCTCGGCATCGTGCCCTCGTTCTTCGCGGCCCATCCCTACTTCTGGGGCGATTGGCATCGACTGAGCTTCGGCGACGATCGCGCCATGCGGATCAGCCCGATGCGTTCGGCTCGCGATCGAGATCTCCCCTTCACGATCCACAACGACGCGCCCGTCGTTCCCCCCGATGTGATGCGCCTGATCGAAGTTGCGATGGGGCGGAAGACGCGCGCGGGCGTCGTGCTCGGTGCCGATCAGGTTCTCGAGTTCGAGGAGGCGCTACACGCCGTCACGCTCGGCTCCGCCTACGCGTACTTCGAAGAGGACCAGAAGGGTTCGATCACACCGGGCAAGCGCGCGGATCTCGTCGTGTTGGGGAACGATCCCAAGCAGGTTTCCCTCGACGACATCTCGGAGATTCCGATCATCGAGACCATTGCGCGCGGGGTGACCGTCTACGCCGCCCGGTAGCGGCGGGGCGTCACTCGACGAGGAAGCGCGGCAGCGCTACGCGAGTCGACAGCTTTCGAAGCGCGTAGCGGGCAGCGAATGCAAAGCCGATGCACTGGATCAGCACCGTGCAGTACACCATGCGCCCATAGGCGCCGTGGGTGAGCGCCACGGCTCCGATCGCGGCCGCGATCGCGGCCAGCAGTAGCTGCGACTCGAGATTGCGGATCGTCGAGACGAGCCCCGCGATGCCGAGCAGCATCAACAACAACTGGTAGGCGCTCCCACCCGGATACAGCTCCGTCCCGAGCTTGATCCACAGAAGCTTGGGGATGCGCTCGTAGAAGCCCGGCCGCTCCGCCATGTAGAAGAAGAGGTGCTTGCCCGCTCGCGCCCCTGCGATCTCACCCCGCACCACGGTGTCGAACTTCGCTTCGTACCAGCGAAAGGTCTGAGTGCGGATCTTGTAGAAGTTCCCCATCCCCAGCTCGACGAGGTCTTGCGAGTAGGCCGCGGGCATGTCGTTCCAGCCGTTTGTTCCGGTGAGCAGCCCGGCGTCCTTCGTCACCAGCCAGCTGTTGATGAAGAGAGGTGATGCCACGACCAGGGCCACGACGCCGACCGCCGCGGCATGCTGGAATGCCACCCGCTTCTGTACGAGCGCAACGAGGAACAGCACACCCACGATCGGCAGCAACAGCAGAAACTGCTTCTTGACGAGGATCGCGAGCCCGATCGAGACACCCAGCAGGGCAGCCGTGCGAAAGCCCGGCCGATGCTGCATCGCGAGGGCTGCGAAGACGAATCCGCCGAGCACGGTCGTCGCAAGCGTCTCCGTCATCAGTTGCGAGGTCGCGATCGGCGTGCGCGGGTGCATGATGAAGAGCAGCGGGGCGAGCATCGTGAGCGCGCTCGGGAGCGCGAGTCGCCGGAGCGCGAAGTAGATCATCCACGCGTTGCAGCACAGCAGGAAGACGTTCAGTAGACGCAGGGCGCGAAAGGGCTCGCCCGCGAAGGTGAAGGGTGCGGCCACGTAGGGATAGAGCAGATCGCGATAGGCGGTGCGCCGGGGCTCGGCCGGGTACTCGTCGTCGAGTAATCCTCGATCGTTCAGCATCTTCAGTTGCTGTTCGTCGTAGCGGATCGCGTCGGGTCGCGCGTCGTACTCTCGAAGCAGCTCTGTGAGCCCGGGGTGGTCGCCCTGGGAGAAGCCTTCGCCGTGCGCGATCGACCAGGCGATGCGGAAGAGTTCGATTTGATCCCCCGCGCCGATCAGTGGAGGGCGGGTGATGTCGTCGTAGTCGCCGCTGCCGTAGTAGTGGCTTACGAAGCGGAGCACGCACGCGAGGGCGAGGAGCGCGAGCATCAAGCCGTGGGTTCGCGCGCCGCCGCTTCGCGGCATGGTTCCCGCCGCAGCGGAATCGTTCTCGATGGGAATGGGCCCGACTGCCAACTCGCTACTCCGCGCTCCCTGGAGCGGGTTCGACGTTCTCGCATCGGGGGGTCGAGTGCGTTTCGACCGCTCGCGCAATGAACCTGAGCGGGGGAAAAACCCGCCTATCGGGTCACCTGCGACCAGATCTCGTCCAGCTCACCACGCAGCCCGGCGTACATCGCGGCCCCGCCGTAGGCCGAGAGATGGTTGTCGTCGCGGTAGAAGAAGCCCGTTTCGTCGTGGTAGCGGCAATCGGTGTTGCACAGGAAGTCGGCGGGATCGAGAACGTGGACGAACCCATCTGCGGCCTGTTCGTCGATGCGCGCGTTGGCGAACCGTTGCCAGGTCGCGTGCTCATCGAGGGAGGTGCGCGCACGCTTGCCCTGCTGCTCGCGCACGAAGAGCTGCGCGGGTTTGTCGTTCAGCAGGGGGACCGACTTCACGAGCACCACGGGGATACCCGCCTCCCGAAAGGCCGCGACCGTGCGCTCGATTCCTCGCTCGAAGACCTCGCGCGAATCCTTCGCGCTCTTCGATGTCTGCGCTTCGTCGGAGAGCTTCCAGAAGTGGTTGTAGATTGCCCAGCGCGAGACCAGGAACACCGCAGCGGGTTCGAGGCGCTTCGTGACTTCGAATAGCGCCTCGGTCGTCTCGGGTTCGCAGTGGAAGTCGGCGTGGCGGTCATCGCGGCGGAAGGCACCGACCAGCGACGCACAGCCTGGAGTGGTCATCAACACACCGCCGGCACCCGTCGATTCGGCGAAGCGCGTGAAGACGGGCAACCACGACAAGGCGTGGGAGTCACCCCAGACGACGATGTTCTCGCCCCCCTCCTTTCCGAAGCTGCAGTGCTCGATGATCTCGTCGAACGATTGGCGGGCCGCATCGCACGCGTCGAGTTCGAGCACCCCTTCGCCACGCGACCCCTCGATCATGACCGCGACATCGGGAAAGCGGCTCGGCACTCCACTCGAAGCGACGATGCCCAGCCCGAACACGACGCACGCCGAACTCGCGAGCGCCGAGCCGGAGAAGATCGAGCGCTGCGACCACGCGAAGCCCTCGCGAACGGAGTGGCTTCGGCGAAAGGGCTGCTCGACGAAGCGCCAACTCAGCACCGCCGCGACGAACGAAACCGCGATCACACCGAGCGTCATCCCCGGAGACAGCGGGTCCGGGCTCCAATGGCGCGCAAAGACCAGCAGCGGCCAGTGCCATAGATAGAGGGAGTAGGAGATCAACCCGACGAAGACGATCGGCTTCAGGCTGAGCAGGCGGCTCGCAAGCGTGGGCCCGGCCAGGCCGGCGTGAATTACGAGCGCAGCCCCGAGGCACGGCAGCACGGCATTCACGCCGGGAAAGGGAGTGTCCTTGCTGTAGAAGACGACACTCGTCGCGATACAGAGCACCCCGAGCGCCGCGACCATTTCGCGCAGCGAATGGGTGCGCGGCAGCGGAACGAGCCGCAGCGCCAGCGCACTGCCCGCGAGCAACTCCCAGGCGCGAGTCGGCGCGAGATAGAAGGCGGCCTTCGGATGCGCCTCGACTCCCCAGACCGCGAGCGCGAACGAAGCCGCCATCACGGGCCACAGCCAGAGTGCGAACCGCCCCGCGAGGTGTCGCGTCGTCCACCACACCGCCAGCGGAAAGAGGAGATAGAACTGCTCCTCCACGGCGAGCGACCAGGTGTGAAGCAGCGGGCGCTCTTCGGCGGCCAGGTCGAAGTAGCCGGTCTCGCACCAGAACAGAAAGTTCGAGACGAAGAAGGTCGTCGCCACGACGCCGCGCCCGAACGCCGCGAACTCGTCGGCGGGGAGTCGCCACCAGGCCGCGACCGCCGCGAAGCCCAGCATGCAGAAGAGCGCGGGAAAGATCCGCCGCGCGCGCCTTTCGTAGAAGCGCAGCAGGGAGAATGTCCCGCCGCGGGCCTCCTTCACCAGGATCGAAGTGATCAGGAAGCCCGAGATCACGAAGAAGACGTCCACTCCGACGAACCCACCGGCGAAGCCCGTGACGTGCGCGTGGCCGAGCACCACGGCGACGACGGCGAGCGCGCGGAGTCCATCGATGTCGGCCCGGTACTGCAAGCCTTCCTCCGTCATCCGCCAGGTCGGCGGGCGAATGCGCTTCCCGTTCCGATCCAGAACGGCGCGACGAAAGGAGGACTTGAGAATCCCGGCCCGAGCGCGCGAATTCGGGCGTCTGGGCGGAGTTCGCGAGACGGTGGACCGGCCGCGAATGCAGGCTAGACTCCCGCGCCCCGATCTCCCGAGTGTCCTCTGGACCACGCCGGGAATCGAATCATGGGCGCCCGTAGCTCAGATGGATAGAGCATCGGCTTGCGGAGCCGAGGGTCGCACGTTCGAGTCGTGCCGGGCGCGCCATTGAACCACCCCGATCGAGCTTCGGCGTGCTATCCGCCGATCTCTTCACCCAGAATCAGCGCATCCACGCGATTGCCGTTGAGCGCGCGGTGCGTGAGCAGCCCTTCGACCACCCGCTGCACGACGGGCTCCTGGCCTTCGAGCAGGCGCACGGCTTCGTCGAAGTACTCTTCGTAGAAGTGGTCGCTTGGGCGTTCGACGCCGATGCTGCTGGCGAGCTTCGAAAGCGCCTCGCGCGCCGCGAGGTTCGCGGAGCGCGGGTCGAGTTCGTCGGCCTGACCGTGCGATCGCATCCACGCACGCGCCGCGGCGACGCCCGCGTAGGCGAGCACACCGTGCGCATCGACAATGGCCTCGACTGCGATCGGCTTGCGTTCATCGCCACGCCGGTGACTGTTGGGGCGACTCGTGAGCGGGACCGGCAGGCGCGAATAGGTTTCGAAGCCGGCTTCGGAGTCGGGGTCGGGCGTCAACGCGAGGTTCTTGACGACGCGCGCGCCGAACAACGTGACGCATACGACGGCTTGTCCGGCACGCATGTGTGCTTGTCGAACTGCTGCATCGTGATTGTTGCCACCGAGATCGTCCGCGTTGTTCGCCACTGCAAGCTCCTTCGTTGATCCGACCGCGTGATCATCTGCGTTGCGCACGTCTTGCCCGAACTGCCGGTTGGCGCGGGGCCGTATGTGCAACCATCTCTGCAAGTCGTTGACCTGCTGCTGTTTCCAGCGAGTCACACGGCGGTTGTCCGAACGCGGTCGCAGCATAGCAACGCGACAAAAAACGTCTCGTCGTGGCGCCATCGTTTTGGACCAGCTCGAACACGAAATTGTGATTGACCGCAGCGCGGCGCGAACTTTATTCTGCGCTTCGCGGGTCTGCTGTCCGACCCGTTGCTGGAATTGAGGTGTTCGAACGTGGGCCGGGGTGGCCCTCGTTGCTCGCTTCGGGGACTGCGGAGTGACGCGTTTTCGTGTCGGCTTGCGCGGCCTCGAGCAGCAACCAGGACCTGGGAAGGGAGTCCGGAGGATCGTTTCTTTCGATCTACGGACTTTTCGCCACACGGACCACGGACAACACCTCATGTGCCGGCGGAAAAGCTCACCCCCGAGTTTTCCACGGCTCCAGGAAGGGGCAGCAGAGGCGCCCGGGTCGAGATGATGCTCCCCGGGCGCCTTCATCACCTCAAGCGGGGTCGCACCGCGACCCCTTCGCTGAGGGCTCTCCTCGTGGCGAAATGGGGTTCGCTGCGCGCGTCTCGCTAGATGGGTCGGGTGCAGCGCGGGGGGTGCAGTGTCGGGGTTCGGTTGCGGGGTGGGGGTGGGGGGTGATCGGGTAAGTCGTTGAAATCGTTGGGGTTCGGATTTGGGCATGGGGCTTGCTCTATGGGCGGGGCATGATGAACTGCCGGCACGCTCAACGCGCAGCGACCTTTGATTCGCGAAGATTCGACGCCCAGGCTTTCGAGCCGGGCGAGGAGCGAAGGATGGATCACCGCTCTCGACGCCGGGCGCACGCGCGGGAACGCGAGGCGCGGCGTCGACAACATGCCCTCGAGCGAAGGAACGAGAGGCGCGCGCGGAAGCGCAAGAAGCGCAGCCCCGAAGAGCAGCGCTATCGGGCCGCTCGCCGGCAGGCGAATCGGCGCTTCGGTTTCCTGATCCACTTCGTCGCCTACGCCTCGGTGCTCAGCCTGATCTTCGTGAGCTCGCGAAGCGCGCGCGCGACCCTGATCGTCGCCCTCGCCTGGGGGATCGGAAGTCG
>JANQEL010000268.1 GCA_028278345.1 Myxococcota bacterium | reverse complement strand
CCCACGGCGCGTGCTTCCCGATGTCTTCGACCACGACGATCCGACGCCCGACCGCGCGGGCCCGCTCGATCGTCGCTTCGGCGGCCGCGAAGCGCACGGGAAAGAAGCGATCGACGCGCATCGCGAAGCGCAGGCAATCGCGGCGCTCGACGCGATCGAAGTCGCTCGCCACCACGACGCCGGCTGCGCCCGACACCTCGGCGCTGCGAATCACATAGCCCGCGTTGCCGGGGTAGCTGCAACCGACGAGCAGCCAGACGACGCCGGGACCCGCGAGGACTTCGTCGAGATCACTCGCCGGCGCGGGGCCCTCGAGGGCGAGCCATCGCGTTTCGAGTGCGAACGGAACCAGGCGCCGGAACTCGCTCGGCGAAACCCGCCGCACGGGGATCTCCTGCGCTTCGAGGCGTGCGAGTCGGGCGTCGTCCTCGGCGTCGAGGGGTCCTTCGAGACAGAGCACGAAGCGAAGCTCGGCACCCCGCGCGAGGGCCGCGTCGATTTCACTTGCACTGCGTAGTTGCCTTCTCGTGGAGGGCGCTTCGGCTCTCGACATGGCGGCGCAGCATAGCCCCGTGCGCGGTGCGCTCTAGCGATGCGCTGCGTTCGCCGATACGCCCCCCGATGTCTCGCCTACTGCCCCGCGATCTTCCTGCGCCCACGCCGCCGCCGAGCCGACCTCCGCGCTGGCGCCGGCGAGCCGGCTGGCTCGTCGCCATGGGAACGCTGGCGGTGGTGCTGCCCGACTACATCTCGACGAAGCGCAACCCGGCCGGTGGGCCCGATGACACGGACCTGCAGGTGCAGGCGGTGGTGATCGCGCAGCCCCAGGACGGTCTCCACCACCTGCGCATCGCGGTCGCCGTCCTCGCCCTCGAAGAAGTCGACGTGTTGGCGATGAATCGCTTCCTCGATCACGCAGTCACCGAAGGCGAGGAAATCGATCATGCGATTCTCCGGGAGATCCTGGAACGCAACCGATCCGCCCTTGCGGGGCTTCGCCTGAGCCTCGATGCGCCCCACTTCCTGATGCCCGAGATGAACGCGGACGAGTTCGAATTCGCTCCGGAGATCCCCCTCGAAACCGAGCAGCTCGTCGACCTGCTGCGCACGCGCGCCCTGTTGCGCGCCCACGAAGGCGCGTGGGACGAGGCCTTCGAGAGCGCCATCGCGATCCTGCGACTCGCCCAGCGACTCGAAGGCGCGAGCCGCGCCGTGCTCACCACCACGATGATGAGCGTGGGCTATCGCGCCGACGCTCTCGAAACGATGCGCCGCCTCGTCGCCATGGCACCGCTGGGCGATGCTCAGGCGCGGCGCTGGGCGGAGACCCTGCTGCCCTATCGCAGCGATCCCGCCGCCTGGAAGCGGATGTGGGCCGTCGAGTATCAGCAATGGAAGTCGCTGCTCGGTTGGATCGGCGAACGCGCGGCCGAGGAATCCCGCACGGGCAGCGAGCGCCTCGACGAGGCCGAGGTCACCTGGGAAGACCTCCACGCCCTGCGCCGTGAGACCGAGCGCACCCTCGAAGTCTTCGCGGAACTCACCCGCGCGTACCAACGCGCGAGCGAAGGCAATTGCGAAGCGCTCGGCGAGATGCGCTTCCCAGACACCACGACTCCTGCGGCCGACGGCTCGATCGGAAGCGACCTCGCCCTCGAGATCAGCGCTCCCGACTACCGCGACTTCTTCCTGCGACGCTGCGCGGAGGACACGGCACTCGCGGCCACCCAGACCCTGATCGCCCTGCGCGCGTTCCAGCACGATCACGGCGGCCTGCCCGATGCCCTCACCGAGTTGGTGCCGACCTATCTCGCCGCGATCCCCACCGACGCCTTCCGCGGCGAACCGATCCGCTACTCGAAGGCCGAGCGCTTCGTCTACTCGCCGGGCACGTCGGGCCTCGAGCAACCGGTCGATGGACCGTTGGGTGCCTACGAAGCCTTCCGCGACCTGCGCTATCCGATCGAGTTCTGATTCGACGCCCCCGCTACACGCGGTACGTCCCGCAGAAGACTTCTTCCGCGGGCCCTTCGAGAAAGGCTTCGCCCTCCCCCGGCCAGCGCACGCGCAGGGTACCGCCGCGCAGCTCGACCGCGACTTCGTCTGCGCAGCGTCCGAGTTTGCGGGTCGCGATCATCGAAGCCGTGCTTCCCGTGCCCGAAGAGAAGGTCTCGCCCTCGCCGCGTTCGAAGACACGCACGCGGAGGGTGTGGGGAGCGAGCACGTTCACGATCTCGAAGTTCACGCGGTTCGGAAAGCACGGATGATTCTGCACGGCGGGTCCGACTTCGTGCAGGGGAAAGTCGTCGACGGGTTCGTCGAATAGCGCTACCGCGTGGGGGTTGCCGATCGCGAGGCAGGTCACGGCAAGGGAACGCCCGGCGACGTCGAGGGGGGTCTCGATCCACGGAGCAGAGGCCCGCATCGGGATCTCGCCCGGAACGAAGGTGGGGGCTCCCATCCCGACGCGCGCCGAGACCATGCATCCGTCCTCGACGCTGGGCCAGAGCGTGCGAACACCACCGCCGGTTTCGATCTCGACCGTGCCGTCTCGGGGCACCAGCAGGCCGCGATCGATCGCGAACTTCGCAAAGAGGCGGATGCCGTTGCCACTCATCTCCGACTCCGAGCCGTCTGAGTTGATGATGCGCATGCGAACCGGAGCGCGATCGGAGTCTTCCAGGATCGCGAGCCCATCGGAGCCGATGCCGAAGTGGGGATCGGTCATCTTCGGTGCGAGGGCCGACCAATCGCAGTCGAGGCCGCGGCCGTCGATTGCGATATAGCCGTTCCCGGCGCCCTGGAGCTTCGCGAACGGGATCTCCATCGGATTCCACACCCTCCTCGGTCGTTCCGCGTCCGCTACGCTGCGCAACCGCTCGCGCCCGCGCAACGGCATGCCGCCCGCGCATGCAGATCAGGAGAATCCGATGCGCCTCTACACCGCCGCCACCCCGAACGGACGCAAGATCTCGATCGCCCTCGAAGAACTCGGGCTCGAGTACGACACCCAGTGGGTCCATCTCGACAAGGAGGAGCAGCTCGAGGAGTCGTTCCTCGCCATGAATCCCAACCACAAGATCCCGGTGCTCGAAGACGACGGGCAGGTGATCTGGGAATCGGGTGCGATCCTGCTCCACCTCGGCGAGAACCACGATCCCGAGGGCCGCATTCTTCCGAAGGACGCCAAGACCCGGATGGAGGCCATCCAGTACGCCTTCTTCCAGACCGGCGGCGTCGGGCCCAACCTCGGCCGCCTGGGCGCCGCCCTGCGAAAGGAAGGCGAGAAGAACGCCGAGATGATCGAGATCTTCCTCGGTGAAGTGAAGCGGTTGCTCGGCGTGATCGATCGAATCCTGTCGGACGATCGCGAATACCTCGCCGGCCCCTACAGCATCGGCGACATCATGCACTTCCCATGGCTCAAGATCATGCAGGATCTCGGCGCCAAGGAGATCAGCGAGCTGCCCCGGGTCGAAGCCTGGCTGAACCGCATCCACGATCGCCCCGCGGTGAAGCGGGGGATGGCGGTGCCCGAATAGCCCGAAGCGCCCCGCTCAGCTCGGGTCGGGCGACCAGCTGCCGTGGAAGCCGTAGGGAACGCGCTGGGGAAGCTCCACGCGCGCGATCGGATCGGCGCTGAAGTTTTGCGCGTCGAGCAGCACGAACTCGCTCTCGTCGCGATCGCCGTAGTAGACGTACGCCATGACGACGCCTTCGTCCTCGCCCTCGCCGATGGGCACGAAGACCCCTTCGCTCGGCCCCGTGTTCGCGCCGAAGTCGTGGCTTTCGACCTGCCCCGTCTCGAGATCGTATTTGAGTAGTCCCTCGAAACCGAGCGCCTTTCCACTCGTCAGGCCAACGGAATAGCCGTAGCGATTCGGAAGCCCTTCGCGACGCGGATCGACACGCGGGAACTCGGTCGGCCGATCGTCGAGGGCCTCTTCCTTCACCGAACCGCTCGCGAGATCGATCGCGAAGCGATGGAGCTTGCCCGGCTCGTCCGAGAGCGGGCTCCCCGACATCACCTCGTCGAAGCGAACGGCGTCCATCACGACCTCGCCATCACGCTCATAGCTGTTCATCGGATGGAAGACGTAGCAGGGCTCGATCTCGAACCACTTCACGTCGGCGTTCGTTCCGGTGCGCGGCATCACGCCCAGGCGCGCGCCGTAGCTCGGATCCCAGCGGTAGGGCATACCGCTCGCGACGTTCTCCGCCTTGAAGCAGACGGGCAGGTCCATGAAGATGATGTGATTCTCGGTGACGCCGAAGTCGTGCATCATCGTCGGCCCGGGCACCTCAATCACTTCGCTCTGCACGAGTTCGCCCTCGCGACTCACCCGGTGATAGGTGAGGAAGGGCGGCAGGAAGCGGTAACCGAAGGCCAGCATCTCGCCGGTGATCGGGCAGAACTTCGGGTGCGCGGTGAACGACGTCGTGAGCTTGCCGCCGAAGTCATGGGGCCCCACTGTGCCGAGTTCGCGATCGATCTCGCACGGGAAGGACGATTCGACCAGGGCCAGGATCTTCCCGGCGTGGGTCACCACGTGGGTATTCGAAACGCCGTCGGTGTGATCGACGGTGCCGTCCTCGCGAATGCGGATCGTCTCGGCCCCACGGCGCACCGCGGTATCGACGTATCGATTACGATACCAGGAAGCCCGGCCCCCCTCGACGCGAACACCGTGCAGCATCCCGTCGCCGAAGAACCAATGCCCCGGGTCGCCGCGCATGGGGTTCGAACCGTTGCGCAGGAAGATCCCCGAGAGGGACTCCGGGATCTCGCCTTCGACCTGCAGGTCCGTGGCGCTGACTTCATCTGCAACCGGAGCGAAGTTGCCTTCGAGATAGAACGGTTTGCCCGCCATGGGGGATCTCCTTCGAGGATCGGAGCGCGTTACTTCTTCTTCGCCACCTTCGCCCAGGTGTCGCGCAGGGTCACGGTGCGGTTGAACACGGGGCGGTCGGGGGTCGAGTCGGGGTCGACACAGAAATAGCCCATCCGCTCGAACTGGAAGGCCGTGCCGGGGTCGACGCCGGCCAGGCTCGGCTCGACCATGCATTCGTTCAGCACCTCGAGGGAGTCGCTGCGCACGTGGTCGATCAGGCTCTTGCCCTCTTCGACGTCGGCTGGGTCTTCGATGTCGAGCAGGGTCTCGTAGAGCCGCACCTCGGCGGGGACGGCGGCCGCGGCGGATACCCAGTGCAAAGTCCCCTTCACCTTGCGCCCGTCTGGAGCGTCGCCGCCCCGGGTCTCGGGATCGTAGGTGCAACGCAACTCGACCACCTCGCCCTCGTCGTTCTTGATGACGTCGGTGCAGGTGATGAAGTAGGCGTAGCGCAGGCGCACCTCGCGCCCGGGAGTCAGGCGGAAGAACTTCTTCGGCGCGTCTTCCATGAAGTCCTCACGCTCGATGTAGAGCTCGCGCGAGAACGGCACCGTGCGCTTGCCCGCCCCTTCGTCCTCGGGGTTGTTGATCGCGTCGAGCTCTTCCACCTGACCTTCGGGGTAGTTCTCGATCACGACCTTGACCGGGTTCAGCACCGCCATCCGGCGCTCGGCCACACGGTTCAGGTGCTCGCGCACGCTGAACTCGAGGCGGGCCATCTGGATGAGGTTCTCGCGCTTGGCGACGCCGATCCCCTCGCAGAAGTTGCGTATGGATTCGGCCGTGTAGCCGCGGCGGCGCAGGGCCGCGATCGTCGGCATGCGGGGGTCGTCCCAACCCGAAACCAGACCGCGATTCACCACCTCCTTCAGGAAGCGCTTCGACGTCACCGTGTAGGCGACGTTCAAACGGGCGAACTCGATCTGCTGCGGCGTCGCAGGGGTGTCGAGGTTCTCGATGAACCAGTCGTAGAGCGGACGGCGATCGGTGAACTCGAGGGAGCAGAGCGAGTGGGTGATCGACTCGAGGGCGTCCGAGAGGCAGTGGGCGAAGTCGTACATCGGATAGATGCACCAATCCGTGCCCGTGCGGTGGTGTGGCGTCTTCAAGATCCGATAGATCGGCGGGTCGCGCATCGGGAGCACCGAAGACGCCAGGTCGATCTTCGCGCGCAGGATGTAGGCGCCCTCTTCGAACTCGCCGTTCTTCATGCGCTCGAAGAGGTCGCGGTTCTCCTCGATCGATCGCGAGCGGCCGGGGCTCGCATTCGCGGGCTCGGTCAACGTGCCGCGGTTGGCCAGGATCTCCTCGGAGCTCCAGTCGCAGACGTAGGCGAGCCCCTTGTCGATCAACTCCAACGCGAATTCGTAGAGTCGCTCGAAGTAGCCCGAGGCGAAGTAGAGGTGTTCGCCCCAATCGAATCCGAGCCAGCGGATGTCTTCTTCGATGGCCTCGACGAACTCGGTCTCTTCGCTGTTCGGGTTGGTGTCGTCGAAGCGCAGATGACAACGCCCACCGTTCTCCGCGGCGACGCCAAAGTCGAGACAGATCGCTTTCGCGTGGCCGATGTGGAGCAGACCACTCGGCTCCGGCGGAAAGCGCGTGATCACCTTGCCGTCGTGTTTGTTCGAGGCGATGTCGGCGGCGATCTGGGCGCGAATGAAATCGCGACCGCCTTCCGTCTCCTCGACCGGTTCTTCAGCGCTCACCGTTTCGTCACTCCGGGCGCTTCGATTCCTCGACCCGACATATCCCCCCCGATTTCTTCCCGCACGCGTGCGTCGAATGGCGCGTTACGCTAACCAGATCAACCACTTAGGTCAATTGCCCGGCCAGCTTCGGGTGAAGACCACGGGTCGGGGGGTGCGTGCTCTAAGCTCCCCGCCCGATTCAGGGGGGAAGAGGGCTCACGTGGCCGACCACGACGACATTCGCGCGCGCGCCGAAGCGGAGATTCTCGCCGCCGATTCCGCGGCTGCGCTCAAGGACATCGAACGCGCCTATCTCGGCAAGAAGGGCGAGGTCGCGGGGCTGCTGGCTTCGATCCCGAGCCTGCCCGCCGAAGAGCGTCCGTTGGTGGGGAAGAACGCCAACCTGCTGAAGCAGGCGATCCAGGCGGCCCTCGATGCGCGCGGCTCCGAACTCGAAGCGTCGAGCCTCGATGCCGAGCGCGGTGCGGGGGATTTCGATCCCACGCTCCCCCCGCGCCCCCTCGATACCGGCTCCCTCCACCCGATCACCCAGGTCACCCGCGAGCTCGAAGATCTCTTCCTCTCGATGGGATACACGGTGCTCGACGGCCCCGAGGTCGAGCGCGACTTCTACAACTTCGAAGCGCTGAACATTCCCCGCGATCATCCGGCGCGCGATTCCCAGGACACCTTCTACTGCGACGACTCCGGCGACTTCTCCCTGCGGCCGCACACCTCCCCCGTGCAGGTGCGCGCGATGGAGCGCCTCGAACCTCCCTTTCGCGTGATCGCCCCCGGCCGCGTGTTCCGCCACGAGACGACCGACGCCAGCCATGAACACACCTTCCACCAGATGGAAGGCATGGTGGTGGGCAAGGACATCTCGGTGGGCCACCTGATCGGCGCGATGAAGACGCTGTTGCGCGGCATCTTCCACCGCGAGGTCGAGGTGCGCCTGCGCCCCGGACACTTCCCCTTCGTCGAGCCCGGCTTCGAACTCGATGCGCGTTGCCCGTTCTGTAGCGAGGGCTGCAGCGTCTGCGGACGCACGACCTGGATCGAGCTGCTCCCCTGTGGGCTCGTGCATCCCAACGTGCTGCGCATGAGCGGGATCGACCCGGAGGAGTGGAGTGGCTTCGCCTTCGGCCTCGGCCTCTCGCGCCTCGTGATGCTCCGGTACAACATCGATGACGTGCGTCATCTATTGGGCGGCGATCTGCGCTTCCTGGAGCAGTTCTGATGTTGATCTCCATGCGCTGGCTCGAACGCCACGTCGACCTCTCCGGGATCGATCCCGAAACCCTGGCGAACGACCTGACCCTGTCGACCGCCGAGGTCGAGGGCATCGAACCCTTCGCACCGCACCTTGCGGATGTGGTGGTCGGCCACGTGGTCGAACGCGAAGCCCATCCCGACGCCGACAAGCTCTCGTGCTGCAAGGTGGACGTGGGCGATGGCGAGCCGCTCTCGATCGTATGCGGCGCACCCAACGTGGCCGCCGGGCAGAAGGTCGCGGTGGCGACGGTCGGCACCGTGCTGCCGGGCGACTTCAAGATCAAGAAGTCGAAGATCCGCGGGGTCGAGTCGCGCGGCATGATCTGCTCGGTGCGCGAGCTCGAACTCGGTGACGAGCACGACGGCATCTGGGTGCTGCCCGAAGACTGTGAAATCGGCACCCCCGTCTCGAAGGCCCTCGGCCTGGAAGACTGGGTGATCGAGATCGACAACAAGTCCCTCACCCACCGCCCGGATCTGTGGGGTCACCGCGGGATCGCGGCCGAGGTGGCGGCGATCTACCGACGCGATCTCAAGCCCCTCGATCTATCCCTCCCGCAACTCGGAGATGGCGAGGCCTGTGGTCTGCGCGTCGACTCCGAGGCGTGCAGCCGCTACCTGGGGCTTGCGATCGAAAACGCGCGCCCGCTGCCGTCCCCGGAATGGCTGCGCAATCTGTTGCTCGCCGTGGGTCAACGCCCGATCGACCAGATCGTCGACCTCTCGAACTTCGTGATGCTCGACCTCGGCCAACCGAACCACGCCTTCGATGCGAACCAACTCTCGAAGGAAGGCATCGTGGTGCGCGATGCGCGCGAGGGCGAGACGATCACCACCCTCGACGGCGAAGAGCGCAAGCTCCTGCCGAGCGATCTGCTGATCTGCTCGGGGGACGAGCCCGTAGCACTTGCGGGCATCATGGGCGGCGAGGCGTCGAAGGTCGGGGACGACACGAGCCAGCTCCTGCTCGAAGTGGCGACCTTCCATCCGACCGTGATCCGCCGCACGTCTTCGCGACTCGGCCTGCGCACCGACTCCTCTTCGCGCTTCGAGAAGACCCTCGACCCCAACCTCGCCAAGAAGGCCGCGGGACACTTCGCGCGCCTGCTCGCCGAACTCCAGCCCGACGTGCGATTCCCGGCGGCGCTCGCCGACGCCGGGGATTGGAGCGATCCCGCCCTCGAGATCACCCTGCGGCCGGATCGGGTGCGCACCGCCCTCGGCAAGGACATCCCCAACGACGAGTTCGAGGACATCCTCACACGCCTGGGCTTCGGGGTCGAGCGCGCAAGCGAGAACCTCCGCGTCGCGGTGCCATCGATCCGCGCCACCAAGGACATCACGATCGAGCAGGATCTCATCGAAGAGATCGGCCGCATCTATCGCTACGGCAACATCCCCGAACGTCCGCTGCTGGCCGAAATCGTGCCGCCGCTGCGCGACGAACGCCGGCTGATGGTGCGCGAGATCCAGGATCGGCTCGCCGGCGTGGCCCGCTTCCACGAGGTGATGAGTTACTCCTTCGTGCCCGATTCGATGGTCGCCCGCCTCGGCGAAGACGAGCTTCCCCACGTGCGGATCGTAAACCCGATCGATCAGGCCGAATCGCGCATGCGGCGCAGCATCCTGCCATCGCTCCTCACCATCCTCGAGAACAACCGGCGCCAGCGCGACGAGGTGCGACTGTTCGAGATCGGCAAGGGCTACCACCCGGAGGAATCGAACGAGCGCGGTGAGCCGAAGGAAGTGCACCGGTTGGCGCTGGCGCTTGCGGCGGCACCCCCCGGCAAGAAGGCGGCCTTCGACGATCACGCCTTCGCGAAGCTACAGGGTGTCGTGGTCGATCTGATCGACCGCCTCGGCGTCGAAGCGCCGAGCTTCGCGCCCGCCGCGCAGGCTCCCGCCTGGGCCCATCCCGTGCGCGCCCTGGAAGCGCACTTCGACGGTGTCGAGGGTACGGCCATCGTGCTGGCGAACCTCGAACCCGGCATGGCGCGCGAACTCGGCCTGTCGGGAGACCTCGCGAGTGACGTCGCCGTTGCGGAGATCTCCATCGATCACCTGCTCGAAGCGGAACAGCGCGGCTCCGACTACCGCGCCATTCCGCGCTTCCCCGCCGTGAAGATCGACGTCGCCGTCGATCTCCCGGCCGAGAAGCAGGCGGCCGAACTCGTGGCCGTGATCGAGCAGGCGGGCAAGGGACAGGTGGTGCGCAGCGAGCTCTTCGACGTCTACACGGGCGACAACGTGGGCGATGGGCGCAAGAGCCTCGCCTACCACGTGCACCTGCAGTCCGAGAAGAAGACCCTCAGCGACAAGGACCAGGCCAAGTTCCTGAAGCGCTTCGAGAAGGGCCTCGAAACGATCGACGGTCGGCTGCGCAAGTAGCGGGCCCTTCGTGGACCTCGTCATCGTTCATCCGGAGATTCCCCAGAACACGGGGACCTCGGCGCGCCTGGCTGCGGCGATCGACCTGCCCCTGCACCTCGTCGAGCCGCTGGGCTTCAGTCTCGACAGCAAGTACCTGAAGCGCGCCGGTCTCGATTACTGGCCCGATGTCGAGATGCACGTGCACGCCGATTGGACGTCCCTCGAGAGCACCCTGGCCCCCGCCAGTCCACGGGCCTTCGAGGAACGTCTCCGACTCTTCACCGCACGCGGCGGAACTTCCCTGTTCGACGTCGATTTCGAGGAAGACGACATCCTCGTCTTCGGCAGCGAATCGCAGGGCCTGCCCGGCGCGCTCCTCGAAGCCCATATGGATCGCCGCGTTCGCGTGCCGACCCTCGACAGTGTTCGCAGCCTCAACCTCGCGAACGTGGTCTGCCTGGGGGCCTATGTGGCACTCGACCGCAGTGGAGGAATCGCAAAGTTCCAGGCGTGATCGTTTTGGCTTGATCTTCTCGTGCACGCGAATTCATACTGCGAATCGCAACGCGCCCACTCGCTTTGGTAGGAGAAAATCGAGATGACGAAGCCGCAAGACCGCGCAAGCCGCACACGCCGCAAGCGAAGCCCACTCCGCACCCTCACGCTGATCGCCCTCGTCTGTTCGACCGTGGCCATCATGGGTGTCTCGGGTCCGAGGGGGCCCCACAAGCACAGGGTCGATCTGGTCGAGGTACTCTCGAGCCCGGCCGAATACGTGAGCGGCGGCGACGCGCGCATTCGCATCAACCTGCCCTTCTGGCTGCCTCTCGATCGCATTCGTGTCGCCGTCGACGGCGAAGACGTGACCGACCTCTTCTCCGAACTGGATGATCGCCACGGGCTCGAAGGCGTCGTGGAGGGGATGGAGCTCGGCGATCACAGCCTCCAGCTCGGCCTCGTGATCTTCCGCGACTTCGTCCTCTACAAGGACGTACTGACCCTCACCAACCATCCCACGAGCGGGCCGATGTTCTCCGGGCCCCAGCAAGAGGTCTTCCTCTGCAGCGACCCGGGCGACCGCGCCAACGCCGAACTCGGGCCCGCGATCGACGAGGACTGCGCGACGGAGACGGTGGTCTCCTTCAAGTACATGCGCACGGGCGGCGGCTGGGCGACCTACGATCCGGAAGGCCCGACCCCCGGTGACATGGCCCAGACGACCACGATGGACGGCGAGACCGTCGACTTCATCGTTCGCTGGGAACGCGGCACGATCAATCGCTTCATCTACTCGATCGCGATGCTCTCGCCGAACAGCCAGGACGTCGACGAACCCGATCTCTCGAGCTGGAACGAGCGCCTCATCTACTACTTCCAGGGTGGCGTCGCGATCGGCCACTACCAGGGCGACCCCTCGCGCAGCCGCATGCTCTACCAGCACGGCCTGGGCCTGGGCTACGCCGTGATCTACTCGACCGGAACGAAGACCGGCACCCACTACAACCTCGAGCTGGGTGGGGAGACCGCGATCATGGTGAAGGATCGCTTCGTCTCCGCCTACGGCGCACCTGACTACACCGTCGGAGTCGGTGGCTCGGGAGGCGGCATCCAGCAATACGTCTACGGTCAGAACCACAAGGGGCTGATCGACGCGGGCGTGCCGCAGTACTCCTACCCCGACATGATCACCCAGACGATCCACATCGGGGATTGCGAGCTGCTCGAGCGCTACATGGATGTGAGCGTGCTCGGTGGCAACCCGAAGTGGGCCAACTGGGAGAGCCGCACCGAACTCGAAGGGCTCAATGCGAAGAACGGCTTCGGCAACCCCTACCTCGCCCTGCTGCCCTTCCTCCCCGTCGGTTCGAGCGAATGCGTCAATGGCTGGCGCGGCCTCTCGCCGCTGGTGTTGAACCCGCACTTCGGCACCGCACCCGGGATCTCGCTGCCGGATCAGATCTCGACGGAGTGGACCCACTACGCCGACGCGATCAACATCTACGGCGTGGCGGCGGACGGCTTCGCGGCCAACACCTGGGACAACGTGGGCGTGCAGTACGGCCTCGAAGCGCTGCTCGCCGGCGTGATCGACGCCGACGAGTTCGTCCACCTGAACGCCAACACGGGTTCCTGGAAGAACGAGCCCGACATGGTGCAGGACGGCTGCCCGTTCATCTTCTCGGAATGCCCGGCCCCGGCTGATCTGGTGGGTCTGCCTCCGGTCCCGGACATCTACCCCAACCTCATCGACGTCTGGAGCTGGCGCAACATGGCGCTCTCGCCCGATGGCGGTGCCACGCCGGCACCGCGCAAGGAGGCCGACCCGGGTGCGATCGAGGCGGCGTACAACCGCGGGCTGGTGAATCGGGGTGACGTCCAGATCCCGATGATCGACTGGCGAAACTACCTCGAAGAAGAACTCGACATGCACAACTCGCATCAGTCGTTCGCGGCCAGGCAGCGCCTGCTCAACTACGACGGCGACGCGTCGAACCAGGTGATCTGGTTCACCGACGGGGGCGCCTTCGACCAGACGCCGATGGCCTTCGAGGTGATCGACGAGTGGATGGCGAACATCGCCGACAACCCCTGGAAGAGCGTGCACGAGAACAAGCCCGACGCCGCAGTCGACACCTGCTTCAACGTTGCGGGCGACGTGATCTACGCGGGCGACGACGCCTGGGCCGGGATCCTCGACGCCGAGGCCTTCGGGCCGTGCACGACCGCCCTGCCGATCTACGCGACGTCGCGCATCGTCGCGGGCGGGCCAATCACGGGTGACGTGTTCAAGTGCCACCTGATGCCGGTGGAGGACGCCATCTCGAAGGGTGTCTACGGCGACGTGAGCTTCACGCCCAGCCAGCGCGCCGCCCTCGACGCGATCTTCCCCACCGGCGTGTGCGACTACGCCAAGGGGGATGCGCGCCGACCGTAGGCGTCTGCGAGCACCCGAAACCGAGGCGCCCGCCGATCCGCTGGGATGGGCGGGCGCCTTCTCGTTCTCGGGCCTTCGCTACGAGCCGTCGGGCCGATACCAGATCGGCGAGGTCCAGGCCATTTCCTGGATCGTCGACGGGTAGCTGCCATCGCTGCAGACCGCGGGGCGCTCATCCTCGGGAATGCGCATGCAGTCGAACACGGTCCAACGAGCGCTCGGGTTCTCGACCGCGCGCAGGTAGTAGTAGGACGGCACGCTCGGATCGAAGTCGTCGTCGCGATAGACGGTGCACAGGCTGTCGTGCCCGCGGCCCGTGCGCTCACCGGTGGTGACGTCGACGCTGGCGCCATTGTCGGGGTTGCCCGCGATCGTCATGACGGTGTTGTGCATCTGGCCGTCGCCATCGATCCAGCCCTTGATCAGCTGCAACTGCTGAAGCGGCGCGCCGAGGTCGCTCGAATCGCGCACCACCGAGGCAACGAAGACCGGCTTGCCTCCGTCGGGCGCCGCCGAGAGGTCGCCGCCCATCGGCACGCCATCGCGATAGCCGGTCGCGACGAGGTCGTTGCTGTTGCACAGGTCTTCGGAATACGACCAGCCGCCGAAGAAGCGCGGCACGATGCGCGGACCCGAGGTGCCCCAGACTTCGCGTCGCAGCATGGCATCGAAGATCGAGTCGCGCGTGTTCTCCTCGGCCCACACGCCGGCGAGCCCCCCCGCGTTGCCGTCGATGCCACTGGTGAGCAGCCCCGGCACCAGGCGTTCCTGCGGCGTGGCCTCGCCCGAGACCGCGCCGCGCCAATCGCGCTCGTCGACGGCCCCCGGCGTCGCGGTGTGCGTATCCGTCGCCGCGATCATGCCGAGCTTCATCGGGTTGAAGCCCGTCTCCTGTTCTTCCTTCAGACCGATCAGCAGACCGCTGCGCACGAAGTCCGTCTCGTCGACGCAACCCGCACCCAACATGCCCTGGCTCCCGATCGCGCCTTCCTCACACTCCCCCGTCACCTCGGTGGCCTCACCCATCTCGATATCGGTGCCGGTCCCCGTGCGCGTCACATAGGTTTCGGCACGCCCCATCACGCGCACCGCTTCGATGTTGCAGAGTTCGTCCGGAGGGCCGAGCACCGTCGAAAGGCCGTTGATGCACTCCGAGTTGCCCTTGTGCTGGAACATCTCGATGATGGGTTCGCGCTCGAGGCGCTTCTGCGCATAGGCGCGCTTGTTCTCCATCGTGTGCTCGATGCGGCGGTAGGGCTGCATGCGACCGTTGGCGAGATTCGAGTTGTGCGGGATGGTGAGGTAGTCGCAGCCATCTTCCTTCTTGCAGACGGCGTCGAGCTGCTTCCACAGCTCGCTATCGATCGGCGCCTCGATGTAGGACACGGGGAGTTCGGGCACGTTGCTTCCGCGGAAGATCACATTGCGGTGGTAGTTCGAAGTCTCGGGCGTACCGGTGTACTCGTAGGCGATGAAGCTCGTAAAGTCGCAGCCGCCATTGGCGTTGGCTTCGTTGGCGGCCCGCTGGATGAACTGCCACGGCTCCTTCGCAAATTCGCGGCAGATCTTGCCGTCCTCCCCGCACAGCTCCGGGTGGCGCATCGGATCGTCCACCGAGATCACCGAGGCGAGCATCACCATGCCCTGGCGTTCACTCACCCGGGCCGCCTTGCAGAACTCGCTGTCGAACCTCGGCGAGTCGGGCTCGCGGCACAAGCGGCGTTCGCCGAGCATCTCACCGTGATCGGAGACCGCCAGGAAGTCGAGAGGGCGGTCGATCTTGTACTTGCCCGCGGGCTTGCCATCAGCGCCCATCGGCCAGAAGTCGATTTCCAGACCGCGAGCGAAGCGATTGGCGTCGACCGGCGTCGAGCCCGTCGTGTTCGCCGCCGCGTCGAAGGAGAGCCGCGTGTGGACGTGGGTGTCGCCGAAGAGCGGTTGGCGATTCGCGTCGTAGTCGGCGCAGCGCTCGGGCGCCGCCGCCGCCGCTTTTTCGACCGGCGCCTTCTCCTCGGGCGCCGGAGGCGACGTCGACTCGCCACCGCACGCGACCACCCAACTCAACGCTGCCGCCAGAACCACCTTTCCGTGCAATTCGATCGTGCGACCCACTGCCTTCCCTCCACGGTGGCAAGTGCGGCTAGCGTTTCCCGCCCTTGCGTTTCTGCCGAAAACCCCGCCGCGGCATGCCCGGCGGTTGCTGGCGCATCGAAGCCGGTGGGTTCTCGAGTTTGAGCGCGTACCACGACATCCCGAAGCGCTTCATATTCAGCTTCTTGCCGTTCTGCACGCGGTTGATGTTGTCCTTGGTGGCCTCGCTGTCCTTGTCCGCCTTCTCGGCGCGGAGCAGCACGTCGGTGGCCTTCTCGCGGTCGCCTTCACGCAGGTGGATCCAGGCAAGGGTGTTGTAGAGCAGCACCTGCTTCTTGTTGAAGGCGATGGCGTCTTCGAGGGTCTTCTTGGCCTGGTCGACCTCCTTTTGCCGCACCTGCAGGGCGGCCAGGAAGAGCTGCGCTTCGGCGCTGCGGCGCGCAGCCCTGGTGAGGCTCTCCCGCGCAGCCTGGTCTTCGCCGAGGGCGTACTGCAGGCAACCCATCTGGGCGTAGATCTGGCCCTTGAGCAGAACCTGCCAACGCGCCCACGGCAGCAGCGCTTCGAGGGATTGGACGGCGCCCCGGGTCGCCCCCGCCTGCACCTGCTTCTGGGCGGCGAGGAACTGCGGCTCGATGCGGCGCGAGATCACGCGGCTGATGATGAAGAAGGACACCATGAAGACGAGGACGCAGAGCACGATCCCCATCTGCCATCCCTTCCACAAGTCGAGCAGTGTCCAGATGACGCCGGAGACCGCGCCGATCAGGAGGGAGACCAATGCCGTATACACGTTGCTTCGCTCGGGGTTGCGCGGCGCGGGATGTCGCCGCGGAGCCGCACTATACCGAAGCCCCTCACGTTCGGGGATTGCGTGAGGGACGGCCTCCGAAGCGAATGAAGGCGCCGCAACCCGCCAGCACGGCGAGGCTCGTGGCGTAGAGATCGCGCGCAACGATGGGTGGCTGATGGGCCGGGACGATGGCGTGCGCGTCCGAAGCCGCGGCGTCCGGCATCCAGGCGTAGCGCTGCGGTGCGAAGGCGACACGAAGCCACGGGGCTCCGCGCCGCGTTTCGGCCCGCTGGTCGAAGGGCAGGCGATGCCCGTCGTGCAGTCGCGCAACCACGGGCGCGTCGATCGAGGGCTTCGAGTGAAGCACCTTTCCCTCGCTTCGCACCTCGACCCACCGTGCACCAGCGAGATCGAACTCGTGGGTCCAGCTGCCGGGAAATTCGACCGGCGCCCGATGGGCGACGAGTTCGACGGCCGCGAAGATCATCCAGGCGATCGCGCACGCGGAGAGTGCTCTTCGCAACCCGCGATGGGCCAGGGCCGCCACGGTGAGCAGCACCGCCCCACTCGCTGCGCCTGTTGCAAGGAGCTGGGGTTCGAACTCCAACGCGAAGGCCGGGTTCAGCGCAAAGGCCTGCCAACCCGGCTGCGCCGCGAACCACACCGGGGCGAAGGCGATCGCCGCAGCCGCGATTCCCGCCACGTTGACGAACGCCTGCAGGATGGTTCGCGCCAGGGATCGACCGAAGCGCCCGCGCGCGGGCGCCATCCTGCCCGGCACCTTGTCCAGCAGGCACTCGGTGCGCCACCAGCTCACGCGATAGAGCAGGATCGAATTCGACTTGCCCCGCGGCGTGAAGCTGCCGCGACGCGAAAGGTAGTAACGCTCCTGATCCAGATTCTGCGCGACGGAACCCGAAACGAGGATCTCGTCGCCCTTCGCTTCCGCTTCGACTCGCGACGCCACGTTGACGGTGTTGCCGTAGACGTCATCGTCTTCGATGATCGCGCGCCCGCGATGGATGCCAATGCGCACCTTGAGTTCGAAGTCGGGATCCTTTTCGCGTACTTCGTGGAGGGCGTGCTGCATCGCGATGGCGGCCCGCACCGCGTTGTCCGGATTCTCGAAGGACGCCATGATCGAATCGCCGATCGTCTTCACCACGCGGCCGTCGTAGCCTTGGACGATCGGGATCAGGCTCGCGTTGTGTTGCTCGATCCGGTAGCGCGTCTCGACGTCGCCCAACTCGTGCCAGTGGCGGGTCGAGTCCACGATGTCGGTGAACAGGATCGTGACATACGGCCGTGACGCATCCGGGCGCGCGGGCGTGCGCTCGGGCGATTCTTTCGCGTGGGGGTCGTCTTGCATCGGGGCCTCTCGCTCGTCTCGAATCGGCCGTTCTCGCAAGAGATCTGAGCGTTCGAATCCAAAGGCCGTGCGATGTTCGACGCCCGGGTCGCGCTGACTCGGGTGAACCATCGAGCAACTTCGCGAAAGGCCGTTCGCGCGCCCTACTTCGCGGCGAACAACCCGGCTGCGTGTACGCACGCCAGGGAGGCCGCCACCGCGACGTTCAACGATTCGACGGGACCGGGAAGCGGGATCTCCAGGGTGGCGTCGCAACGCGATCGCACCTCCTGCGAGAGTCCCTTCGTTTCGCTCCCGGCGATGAAGATCGAACGATGCGCAGGGTCGTAGTCGAACAGGCTGCGTTCTGCCGGATGCGCGAGCCCCACCAGTTCGAACCCGGCACCCCGGAGCGCATCGAGACCTTCGATCAGGGTCTCGCAGCGCACGATGTTGCAGCGATAGACGGCAGACGCCGACGCCTTCACGATGAGCCCCTGCACCCAGGGCATGCCGGCGCGCGGCCACAGCACACCGTCGAGCCCGCAGGCCACGACGCTTCGCACCACCATGCCGACGTTCTGCGCGTTGGTCACCCCGTCGAGGGCGAAGAGGCGGATGGGATCACGCGCTGCACTTCCCTTGCGGCGTTCGAGATAGGCCTCGACATCGATCACGCGCGCAAGGGCCACTCGCGCTGCCACCCCCTGGTCGTGTCGCGGCGATTCGCTCAAGGCGTGCACCTCCCCGGCCGGCACGCTTCGCAACATCAGGCCTCGCCCCCGGCACGCCGCTTCGAGCTCGCTTCGAAAGGCACCCGGGGTCGACTTCGCGACCTTCACTTCGAGCACTTCGAGGTCGTCCGGAGCCTGGGCGAGAGCTTCCCTCACCGCGCGGCGCCCGAACACCACGAGTTCGCGATGTCCGCGCCGATTCATCCGGCTTTCCTGGCTGACCAAGGGACCTGCCTCCGTGCGTGCGGGTCACGTTAACCGCTGGGTGGTTGCTACGCTGCGCCGCCGGACCCCGATGCCGGGAGAAGACCCATCATGATCCGCGTCTGCTTCGTCTGCCTGGGAAACATCTGTCGCTCGCCCACCGCGGAAGGCGTGATGAAGAAACTCGTGCGCGACGCGGGCCTCGAAGAGCGGATCGACATCGAGAGTGCGGGCACCGCGGCCTACCACGTGGGCGAGCGCCCCGACCCGCGCAGTCGCGAAGAAGCCAGGCGCCGCGGCGTCGCCCTCGAGAGCCGGGCGCAGCAATTCACCGCGAAGGACTTCGCGCGCTTCGACTACGTGCTCGCGATGGATCGCGAGAACCTCGCCGATCTCTCCGGGCTCACCGACGACACCGTTCACCTCGAACGCCTCACGTTGCTGCGCCGCTTCGAACCCGGAAGTACCAACGACAGCAGCGTCCCCGATCCCTACTACGGGGGCGACGACGGTTTCATGCGCGTCTTCGAGATCTGCGAGGCCGCCTGCCGGGGCCTGCTCGAGCACATCGTCGAGGCCCACGCCCTGGGTGAGCGGTCCGCACGCTCGTGAGCGTCCACGATCCCGACCTCGCTGCGCGGATCGAAGCGTTGGTGGGGGAATCGGTCGCAGAAAGCGCAGCCGCCCACGGCGGGGATATCGGGGTGAGCGCGCGCATCAGCCTTGCGGGCGGACGCACCTGCTTCGCCAAGCGCTATCCCCGCGCTCCCGCGCGGATGGCCGAGGCGGAAGCGGCCGGGCTCGCCTGGTTGCGCGAAGCGGATGCCCTGCGCATTCCCGAGGTCGTCGCCGTCGCACGCGAGGGCGAGGCCCTGCTCGTGCTCGAGTGGATCGACGAAGGGCGACCCGCCCCTGATCACGACGAGAGACTGGGACGCGGCCTCGCCCACCTCCACCTCGCCGGCGCCCCCGCCTTCGGTTTCGAGAGCGACAACTTCATCGGCTCGCTGCCCCAGTCGAACGCCCGGCACACGACCTGGGCCGGGTTCTATCGCGCCGAACGTCTCGAACCCCTCGCCGGGCGCGCTTTCGAACGCGGCCTTCTACCGCCGGACGTCCGCTCCGATCTCGATCGTCTGTACCACGTACTCGCCGATCGCTGCGGGCCTGAAGAACCCCCTGCCCGTCTGCACGGGGATCTCTGGGCGGGCAATCACATCTCGGATCGCGAAGGAGCCCCCTGCCTGATCGACCCCGCGGTCTATGGCGGCCATCGGGAGATCGACCTCGCGATGATGCGTCTATTCGGTGGATTCGGGAGCCAGGTGTTCGACGCCTACGAGGAAGTCGCGCCCCTGGCACCCGGGGCCCACGAGCGCGTGGCGCTCTACCAGCTCTACCCCCTGCTCGTTCACGTGAACCTGTTCGGTAGTGGCTACACAGGGCAGTTCGCCGAAGCGCTTCGGCGCTGTCTCTGACGCGGCGCGTCGTGCCGCGCGGGCTCGTTGTCAGCGTGTGACGGATCCCTGGGAAAGGGCCAGCAGGCCAAGCAGGTAGACCGCAAACCCCATCGCGGCGAAGACCGCAGCGATGCGACGCCAACTGAGGGGCGCGACGCCAATCCGTCGCGGCCACATCAGGGCGGTGGGGTCCGTCATCGCAATCGTGTGTCGGTGCATGGCAAACCTCTGCGCTCGCACGATGAGACTGCAAGAACCGTGCGAACCCGACCGTCGATGGTCGAATCTCTCGAATCGAGCGTAACGACGGCGTTTGGCGGCGGGGTTGCGGTCGGGTGAAGTTCTTCGCCACCCGGCAACCGGGTCGCAGGATCGGAACTTCCTTTCCACCCGTGTACCCCTGTACTTCCCACTGCAGGGATATGCACTCCGGTTCACGCCCCGGCGGGCGGACGGGGGGGCGCAGGTCGGGGTTCCGGCGCGGCGGCGACGGCGTGCGGGTTCAGCCCGAAACGAAGCGTCGACTGCCCGTCTCCACCGGTCCCCCGCCTTCCCCGAACCGGTACTTCGGGTCGACGAGTTCGTTGATCCGGTCCATCACGATGTCGACGTAGCCCTGCAATTTGGCGCGGTGCGTCGCTTCGTGGACGGGGTCGAAGGGCACGAAATCGGGCGGCAGGTGGAAGCGCTCCATCTCCTTGTAGGAAATGGGCTCGCCCATGCGATAGATGATGTGCCCCTTCTTTCCGAAGGGGGAGCCGCCCGGATAGACGATGTCCGAGCCGCTGCAGCCCACGGGCACCACGGTGGCCTGGAAGGAGAGTGCCAACTCGGCGAGGCCGATGTGACCGGGCAGCAGGCGGATCGAGCGCGTGCCCTGGGGAAAGATCAGGATGTCGAGGCCCAACTCGAGGCAGTGGCGATTGAGGGCGACGAACTTCTCCATCATGATGCGGAAGATCGCGTTGATGTACTCGGCGTAGTTCTCACGCGCGGGATCGAAGCGGTAGCCGAGCACGTCACGCGGCGTGTTCAAGAGGGTCGTCTCGACCGCCTCGCCGAAGCCCGGAACCTCCGGCGACTCGCCGCGCGAGACCGCATCGACCCAGGCGCGCAGGCCCTCGTACTCCACGTCGTTCGGCGAGCGCTTCATTGCGCTCAGGAAGTCACGCGTGATCAGATAGCCGCGCGACACCGTCGGTAGGTTGTTGGTGTATTGCATGAACTTGCCGAGCAGCCAGTTCTCGTAGTACTTGCCCTTGACCCAGGTCGAGGTATAGCGGTCGTAGTCGCGCCAGATCCGGTATTGGAATGGCCAATAGTTGTACCGGTCGGTGTGATTCATCGCGTAGATGACCGGCCCCTGCGGTACGCGGTCGAAGTCGCGCACTTCGATCTTCACCGAGCACAGGTGGTAGTTCGGGCCGAGACCGATCGCGCCGATCACCTTCTGGGTGAGGGGCTGCGGGTAGAGCGGGATGTTGTCGAGACGCGCGATGTCCAGCAACGGCGGGAGTCTCCGGCGTGGTAGCTCGGCCGGGATTCTTGCACACGTGCTCTAGGGCTTCACTCTCGCCAGCCGCGTCAGAACCGGTACTCGAAGTAGAGGAAGGCGAGAAGCATGATGGCGGCCCACAGGGTGGTCGAACCCGTCGGCCACGGGTTCCCCAGTAAGCCGTCGGGGCGATGCAATCGCTCGACGCCCGCGACCGCCAGGGAGACCGCGCGCCGAGCGCGACCGAGCGTCGCATCGACGACCTGGGTATACGCCAGCGCGAGGCCGTCGCGAATCCAGGGCAACATGCGGCGGTAGACCCAGTCGCTGTCGAGCACCGTGCTGCGCAGTTCCGGCGGATAGAGACCCGTCTTCATCAGGAAGGTGAACGCCAGCGCGGAGAAGAGCAGCAACTGCAGCATCTGCACCACGTGCGAGGTGGTATAGGGCACGTAGTCGACCGGATAGGGAAGCAGGCCATAGAGCATGCTCGGGAAGATGCCGATCCCGAGGCAGAGCGCGGCCGCCCCGAACATCGCGATCAACATGTTCAGCGGTGCTTCCTTCACCTTGTAGCCGCGATCGTGGGCGAAGAAGGCGAAGAAGGGGATCTTGATTCCCGAGTGGTGGAACACGCCCGCCGAAGCGAAGAGCAGCACGAGGAACGCCAGGGTGTAGTGCTCTTCAGCCGCCGCGCTCACGATCATCGACTTCGAAACGAAGCCGCTGGTGAGCGGGAAGGCGGAGATCGAGGCCGCGCCGATGATGCAGAGCACGGTCGTGATCGGCATCGACTTGTAGAGCCCGCCCAGATCCGAGCCGTTGATCGTGCCCACGCGGTAGAGCACGGCGCCCATGCTCATGAAGAGCAGCCCCTTGTAGATCACGTGGGCGCACACGTGGGCCACCGTGCCGTTCAGGGCGAGTTCGGTACCGATGCCGACGCCCACCACCATGTAGCCGAGCTGGTTGTTCAGGCTGTAGGCGAGCACACGCCGCAGATCGTTCTCGATCACCGCGTAGAAGATCGGGAAGGCCGTCATCGCCGCACCGATCGGGACCAGGATCTCGGTCCCCGCGAAACCACGGGCCAGTGCGTAGATCGCGAGCTTGGTCGTGAAGGCCGAGAGGAAGACCGTGCCCGTCACCGTCGCGTTCGGATAGGCGTCCTGCAGCCAGTTGTGCAGGAAGGGGAAGGCGGCCTTGATCCCGAAGGCGACGAAGATCAGGTTCGTCCCGACGCTGCCGAGGCCGAGGTGGCCGAAGGCCAGGGAACCCGTCTCGGCGTAGTGGATGATCGCGCCCGCCAGCAGCAGCACGCCCGAACCCACCTGGATGATCAGGTATCGCATGCCGCTGCGATTCGCGCGCTCGGTGCGGCTCGCCCAGATGAGGAAGACGGACGAGATCGCCGTGAGTTCCCAGCAGATGAAGAGCGTGATCAGATCCCCGGCGAACACCGCCGAGATCGCACTCCCCGAGTAGATCAGCGCGGCACTCCCCTCGACCGCGCTCTCGTTCTTCATTGCGTAGATCACGGAGAGGATCGCCGCGCTGTGGAAGACCAGGCCGAAGGCGCGGGCGAGGGCATCGAAGCGCATCAACTCGAGTTCGTACGAGAAGAAGTTCGCCGTGATCTCGCTGCCCAGCGGCAGCGCGAGCATCTGGTAGAGGCCGAGGATGGGGAGCGCCACCATCCAGCCCTGCCGCACGGGCCCCGTCAGCAGCGGCACCAGCAGTGCCCCGAACATCATGATCCAGCCCGGAGGCAGCGCGGCGGCGAGCTCGGCACCGCCTGCGATGATCGCGGTGCTCTCAGTCATAGTAATCCTCGTCGCGCATCACGACCTTGCGCAACTGCTTCGCCGCCAGCACGAGGAGCACGCAAGAGACGAAGCCGTACCAGGCGTCGAAGCCGATCCACTCCTGGAAGCCGTAGTGTCCGTGCTTGTGATAGAAGAAGTCTGCCAGCACCGACGCCGCGCAGACGGTGCAGAGCGCCCAGATGATCTTGTTGACGTTGGCCGGCTTGTCGAACCAGCCTTCGGGATGCCCCTGTGCGTGATCCTCGGGTGTTTCGTGCACGCTCGGTTCCTCAGTCATCGCGCGTCACCCTCCCACCACGGGCAGCAGCAACTCCCGCAGCTGCGGTGCAAAGACGAAGAGGCAGGCACTCCCCACCGCGGTGATCGAGAGCGGCACGACCATCGCGGGTGATGCCTCCGCCATCCCACCGCCCTCGCCCTCGGGCGCGCTGCGGAAGAAGCCGCGCACCACGATCGGCATGAGGTACGCGATCGAAAGCAGACTACTCAGCATCAGTACGAAGACGAAGACGTAGTGGTGCCCTTCGGCGGCCCCGAGAGCCAGGTACCACTTGCTCCAGGCGCCGCCCATCGGCGGCAGGCCGATGATCGAGAGCGAGCCCAGGAAGAAGGCCGCGAAGGTGATCGGCATCTTGCGTCCGAGCCCGTCGAGCTGGGAGATCTCGGTCTTGTGCGCAGCGACGTAGATCGCCCCGGCACAGAAGAAGAGCGTGATCTTGCCCACCGCGTGCATCGCGATGTGCATGCCCGCCCCCATCACCGCCGACGACGTCGCGATCGCGGCGCCCAGGGTGATGTACGAGAGCTGGCTGATCGTCGAGTAGGCGAGCCGAGCCTTGAGATTCTCCATCGCGATCGCACGCACGGAAGCGATCAGGATCGAGGCCGCGGCGAGATACATCAGCCAGATCGACGCGCCCGTGTCGTGCAGGAAGTCGATCCCGAAGACGTAGACCAGGATCTTCACCATCGAGAAGACGCCCGCCTTCACGACCGCCACCGCGTGGAGCAGCGCACTCACCGGCGTGGGCGCCACCATCGCGGCGGGCAGCCAGCGGTGGAAGGGCATGAGAGCCGCCTTGCCGAGACCGAATGCGAAGAGTGCGAGCAGGAGCGCAAGCGCCCCGCCCTCGATCTGCCCCGCCAGGATGCCACCCGGGGTGAAGTCCAGGTGCCCCACCAGACCGTAGGTCCAGAGCACGGCGAACAAGAGGAACGCCACCGAAGTCGTGACCAGGATGCCGAGGTAGACCCGCCCGGCGCTTCGCGCCTCGGGGGTGCCGTGATGGGTCACGAGGGGATAGGTGGAAAAGGTCATCGCCTCGTAGAAGAGGAAGAGCGTGAAGAGGTTCGCCGAGAAGGCGATCCCGAGGGCCGCCGAGATCGCAACCGCGAAGCAGACGAAGAAGCGGGTCTGGTTCTGTTCGTGGTGCCCGCGCATGTATCCGAAGGCGTAGATCGAAGTCACGATCCACAGCCCCGACGACACCAGGCCGAACAACATGCCGAGGGGTTCGATCTCGAAGGCGAAGCTCACCCCCGGCAGCACGCTGAACACCTCGGCCGCGGGACGCGCACCCTCCATCACGCCGGGAGCGATGCTCGCCACCACGGCGAAGGTGATGAGGGAAGTCACCACCGTCACGCCGTCGCGCAGGTTCGCGTTGCGTCCAGTGAGTGCGACCAGCAGCGCACCGCACAGGGGCAGCATCACGCTCAGCAGGACCGGATTCATCCCGCACCTCCGAGCAACTGCTGCGCGGCCGTTCGCGCGACACCCAGGGTGCTGTCGGTCGCGAAGCCGAAGTAGACGCTCGCGATCACGAGCACCCAGGTGGGCACGAGATAGAGCGCCGGGGCCTCGGAGCGTTCCGCGCCCTCGGGCGCCTCACTCAGATACATCACCTCGATCAGGCGCCAGATGTAGACGAGGGCGAGCAGCGAACTCATGAGGATCAGGGCAGTGATCAACCAGGCCTGCTGGTCGATCGCGGCGGACACCAACACCCACTTGCTCACGAAGCCCACCGTGCCGGGGACGCCGATCATCCCGAGCCCCGCGATCACGACGGCGAAGGCCGTGAGCGGCATGCGCGCACCGAGCCCGCGCATCTCGGCGATCGACGTACTGCCGATTCGAAGCAGGAGGCAACCGGCCACGAGGAAGAGCCCGCCCTTCATCAGCGCGTGATTGAAGAGGTGGACGATTCCCGCCGTCGCCCCGAGTTCGGAGTTGAGACTCAGGCCGAGGGTCATGTAGCCGATCTGCGCGATGCTCGAGTAGGCGAGCAGGCGCTTGAGGTCCGACTGATAGATTGCCGCGAGCGAGCCGATGAACATTGCGGCCAGCGAGAGTGGGGTCAGGATCAGGTCGAAGCGAAGAACGTCGAACACGAAACTCGCACCGAGGATCGTGTAGACGAAGCGCAGCATCAGGTAGTAGGCGACCTTCGTCGCGGTGGCGGAGAGGAAGGCCGAAACCACCGGCGGTGCATGGGTGTACGCGTTCGGCAGCCAGTGATGCAGGGGCAGAACGGCGAGCTTGATCGCGATCCCCACCATCGCGAAGGAGAAGGCGACGATCACCGTGCGCGTTTCCTTCACGTCCTCGAGGCGCACGGCGAGATCGGCGATGTTGAGGGTGCCCGTCATCTGGTACAGCAGGCCCACGCCGATCAAGAAGAAGGTGGCGCCGATCGTGCCGACGATCAGGTAGCTGTACGCCGCCATGATCGCGCGGCGGTCGCGTCCCATCGCGATCAACACGTAGGTCGCCAGCGACGAGATTTCGAGGAAGACGAAGATGTTGAAGGCATCTCCGGTGATCGCGACACCGAGCAACCCGCCGAAGCAGAGCAGGAAGGCGGCGTAGAAGAGATATTCGCGCCCGTCGGGCACCTGGCTGTTGCGGCAGCCGATGGGCAGCACCACCGCCCCGATCATCGAGACGATCACGAGCACGAAGGCATTGGTGACATCGATCGCGTACTCGATGCCGAGGGGGCGCGGCCAGTTGCCCATCTCGTAGACAATGGTTCCCGATTCGCGGACGTGACCGAGCAGAGCGAGCGAGATCGCGAGGCTGGCGATCGTGACCGCGATGGCCCCGACCCGCACCGCCGCCGCGTTGCGCACGATCAGGAAGACCGGCGCCATCAGGATCGGCAGCAGAACCTGCAGTGCGGGGAGGTGCTCGCTCACGCGCCCTCCTCTTCGGCCCGGGCCCGCGCCTGTGCTTCGGCGATCGAGGCCTCCTGGGCTTCGGTGTGGGCATCGGCTGCGACGATCTCGTCCTCCTCGACCGTGCCGTAGGCCTCCTTCAGGCGCACTACGAGGGCGAGCCCCACCGCCGTCGTCGCGACACCGACGACGATCGCCGTCAGCATCAACACGTGGGGCAGCGGGTTCGAGTAGAGCGTCTCGGGGGCGTCCTCGATCAAGATGGGCGGCGTTCCTCCGGACACCTTCCCCATCGAGACGTAGAACAGGATCACGGACACCTGGAACATGTTCATGCCCATGATCTTCTTCACGAGGTTGCCGCGAGAGATCATGATGTAGAGGCCGATCATCATCAGCGCGATGACCGCCCAGTAGTTCCACAGGCCCGCGATGTTCGAGAGCGTCGTCACCGCACGCGCCTCCGACCCGCGAAGGCGTAGAAGATCCCGATCATCACCGAGGCCACGGTGATGCCGACGCCGAGTTCGACCCAGAAGATGCCGCGGTGTTGCCCGTGCACCGTGTCGTGGTGATCGAGCACGTTGTAGTCGAACAGGTTTCCGCCGGCGAACATCGACCACACCCCGATGGCGCCGTAGAGCAGCACACCGAGGGCGACGCCGATCTCGACCCAGCGCGGAGGCAGCGCCTTCTGCAGATCAGAAAGGCCGAAGATCAGCCCATAGAGCACCCAACCCGCCGCGAAGATCACACCGGCCTGGAAGCCGCCCCCCGGCCCGAAGTCGCCGTGGAACTGCACGTAGAGGGCGAACAAGAGCACGAAGGGGAAGAGCCCCTTCGATACCACGCGCAGGATCAGGATCTCGCGAACGGGACCGCTCGGAGGCATCAGCCCTCTCCTCCCGCTTCCGGGGCGTCGCCCGAAGACTCCGAGGAAGCGCGCCGCGCGAGCCCACCACCCAACAGCAGGAAGGCCCCCACCGCCGCGGTGAAGACGACGGTGGTCTCACCGAAGGTGTCGAAGCTCCGATAGCTCGCCAGCACCGAGGTCACGATGTTGGGAATGTCGATCAGCGTTCGCGAACCCTCGACGAACTCCGGGGCCACGTGGTTGTGGATGGGGGCTGCGGGATCGCCGTAGCGCGGCATGTCGAGGGTGCCGTAGACGAGCAGCGCGCCGGTCAACGCCACCACGATCTTGCCCGTCCAATAATGATGGGTGGTGAGCTTTTCGGTGTAGTCGGTGAGGCTCAACGCGCCGAGGATCAGCACCGTCGAGATGCCCGCACCCACCGCCGCCTCGGTGAAGGAGACGTCCACCGCGTCCATCAGGAGCATCATGCCCGCGGAGAGCAGACTGAAGATGCCGAACAGCATCGCGGCCGCGAGCAGGTCGCGAACCCACGCGATGGTGGCCGCGGTCGCGATCAGGAAGGCGAAGAGCAGGAGCTCAATCGGAACCACGATCGCCCTCCGGGTCGCGATCGAAGGAATCGATCAGATCGGGGTGGTGCTTGGCGCGCTCGATGTCCCAGCGCATGCCGTTCGCGTAGGCGGCCTTGAACAGCGCGTGGGTCGAGGTGGGGCTCGTGACGTATAGGAAGAAGAAGATGAAGAGGAGCTTCCCGGTGATCAGGCTGACTCCACCCTGGAGCATCAAGCCCAGGAGGATCAATCCGGCACCCAGGGTGTCCGAGAGACCGGCGGCGTGGCCGCGCGTATAGAAGTCGGGCATGCGTACGATGCCGATGCCGCTCACGATGCAGAAGCCGCCACCCACCACGAGGCAGAACCAACTCAGAGCATCGATCAGGAGTGCGAACGGATCGCCCATCACGCCCCCCCGTCCGCACCCTCGGGTACCACCGCTGGCGCGGCCTCGCCCTCTTCGTCTCCCGAGAGATCACCGAAGCGGCTGAAGCGCAGGAGCGCGATCACGCCGATGAAGTTCATCAGCGCGTAGAGGATGGCGAGGTCGAGCCATTCCGGTCGCCCCGTCAGGAAACCGGAGACCGCGATCAAGAGGACCGTCTTGGTGCCCATCATGTTCACGGCCTGCACGCGATCGAAGACCGTCGGTCCGCGAAAGGCGCGCACCAGGGCGAGGAACATCGTGACCAGGATCGCGGCCATCGCCGCCGCGAACATCACGTGAGGTTCTCCATGCGACAGACACGCTGATCCATCACACCCGTTTGCAGATCGTCGGCGAAGTCGTCGTTGAGCGCATGCACCACGACGTGCTCGTTGCGCACGGCGAGGGTGATCGTCCCGGGGGTCAGGGTGATCGAATTCGCGAAGGTGACGCGCCCCACGTCCGAGACCTGGGACGCCGGGGTCTTGATGATGCGCGGCCTCACCGGGAGCTTCGGGTCGAGGATGATCTTCGCGACGGCGATGTTGGACTTCACGATCTCGAGCATCAACCAAGCGAAGTACCCGAACGAACGCGGCATCATCTGGTACGCGAGCGATTCGCGGTCCACCATCCCCGTGCGCATCGCCGCCGCCAGGCACAGACCACAGGAGATCAGGCCGTAGAAGAGCAGGCTGGGCGTGAGATAACCCGACCACAGCAACCAGAAGATGGCGAGATGCCCGAACAGGACGAGCGGCTGCAATGGGATCTCCCTACTAGACTCGCACTAGACTCACCGATGGCGTGAGTCGGTCTCGGTTGCCCGAATGGCAGAAGGGATCGGCAGTGTACGCGATCTACTTTCGCCCGGGACCCCTCACGCTACGAGAAGGGGCGACGATAATTCAAGTGGTTCGGGGATTTGGTCGGGAGAGCCTGCGACGATCCCCTGAAACAAGATCGCGATCGAAGGCGAGAAAAGAGACGAAAAGAAGAGGCAATGTGATGAACCCGGTCGACGAACACGAACTCTCCGTAGCGCGCGAACTCATCACGGGGGCGCAGCGCATCATGGCGCTGACGGGTGCGGGCATCTCCACCGATTCCGGCATTCCCGATTTTCGCGGGCCCCAGGGTGTGTGGACGAAGAACCCCAAGGCCGAGAAGATGGCCACCCTGCAGCACTACATGGCCGACCCGGAGGTTCGCGTCGCGTCGTGGCAGGCCAAGCTCGGCAGCGCCTTCGACGTCCGCGAACCCAACGCCGGCCACCGCGCCCTGGTCGATCTCGAGCGGACCGGTCGCCTCGACACCTTGATCACCCAGAACGTCGACGGCCTGCACCACAAGGCCGGCAGCAGCGAAGAGAAGATCGTCGAGATCCACGGCACGATCCGCGAGGTCGTGTGCATGCAATGCGACGATCGCGGCCCGATGGAGCCCACCCTCGATCGCGTACGCGACGGCGAGGAAGACCCCGAGTGTCTGAAGTGCGGCGGCATCCTGAAGTCGGCGACCATCTCCTTCGGCCAGGGCCTCGTTGCACACGATCTTCAGCGCAGCGAACAGGCGGCCCTCGGCTGCGACCTCGCCCTCGCCGTCGGCTCCACGCTCTCGGTCTATCCGATCGCCAACGTCATCCCCATCGCCAAGCAGTCGGGGGCGTCGGTGGTGATCGTGAACGGCGATGCGACGGAAATGGACGCCCTTGCAGACGTCGTCCTACGCGGCGGAATCAGCGATATCCTGCCCCGCCTGGTCGCCGACCTCGGCACCGCACTTCACTAGCCCCACTCGCGCAGCAGCGAACCGGAGACTCCCCATGAGCGATCGCGTATCCATCGACATCCAGGCCGGCGTGGCCGATGTCCGACTCAACCGCGCCGACAAGATGAACGCCCTCGACCCAGCCATGTTCCAGGCCCTCTCGGAAGCCGGAAAGTCACTCGCCGCCGACCCCGACGTACGTGCCATCGTGCTCTCGGGCGAAGGGCGCTGCTTTTCCGCCGGCCTCGACACCAGCAATTTTGCCTCGATGGCGGGGGGCGGCTCGGTCTCGGCGCCAGACGAGAGCGGCGGCGCGAAGGAGACGAGCCCCTTCGACATCAAGCCTGACGGCAGCATCGCGAACCAATTCCAGCAGCCCGCCTGGGTCTGGCAGGATCATCCCGTGCCCGTGATCGCCGCGGTGCACGGCGTGGCCTACGGCGGCGGACTCCAGATCGCACTCGGCGCCGACATCCGCTTCGTGGCCCCGGACGCGAAGCTCTCGGTGATGGAAATCAAGTGGGGATTGGTGCCGGACATGTCGGGGACACAGACACTCCGCAACCTCGTTCCCCTCGACGTGGCCAAGGAACTCACGTTCACGGGCCGCATTCTCTCGGGCACGGAAGCCGCCGAACTCGGCCTGGCGACTCACGTGAGCGAGAATCCGCGAGAGGACGCGATGACCCTCGCGATGGAGATCGCGACCAAATCCCCAGCCGCTGTTCGCGCCAGCAAGAAATTGCTGAACGAGACCGTCGTGGGGGGCTACGAGGCCGGCCTCGACCTCGAAGCGACGCTTCAGCGCACGCTGATCGGGCAATCCGAGCAGATCGAAACCGTGAAGGCGGAGCTCGAGCGGCGCCCCGCCAGCTACGTCCCGAAACGCAAGTAGCCCCACCCTCGCGACTGCGTTCTATTTATCACGCATGGCGCAGTGTGTACGCGCGATCACGCGGCCGACGTTCCGTCGACGCCGGGATCGGGTCGAACCCCACGACCCGGCTGTGGCGGTGATCGAACGTTCGCAAACCACATACCACGAGCATTCCGAATTCAAACCGAATTCAAAACGGAGCACCTCCCCATGGCGAAGAACCTGAAACTCGGCGTCCAACTCGGCTACTGGGGCGCGCAGCCGCCGACGAACATGATCGAGACCGCGCAGGAGGCCGAAGCTCTCGGTTACGACTCGGTCTGGACCGCGGAAGCCTGGGGAAGCGACGCCTTCACGCCCCTGGCCTGGATCGGGGCCAATACCCAGAAGGTGCGCCTGGGGACCGCGGTGGTTCAGCTGTCGGCTCGCACGCCCACCGCCACGGCGATGGCCGCACTCACCCTCGATCACCTCTCGAAGGGTCGAATGATTCTCGGCCTCGGCGTTTCGGGCCCCCAGGTCGTCGAAGGCTGGTACGGGCAGCCGTTCTCGAAGCCTCTGGCGCGAACTCGCGAGTACATCAGCATCATCCGCAAGGTCCTCGCTCGCGAGGAGCCTGTGACGAACGACGGCCCCCACTACCCCCTGCCCTTCACGGGTGAGGGTTCCTGGGGGCTCGGAAAGCCCCTGCGTTCGATCACCCACCCGCTACGCGCCGACCTGCCGATCTTCATGGGTGCCGAAGGCCCGAAGAACATCGCCCTCTCGACCGAGATCGCCGACGGCTGGTTGCCGCTCTACACGAATCCCTACCGCCCGGAGATCTACGGCCCCTCTCTGGTCGATGCGAAGCCGGGATTCGAGATCTCGCAGTTCGTGCTGGTCAACATGATCGACGACCTCGAACAGGCCCTCGCCCCGGTGAAGGCGATGCTCGGTTTCTACATCGGCGGGATGGGAGCGAAGAGCCGCAACTTCCACATGGAGTTGATGAGTCGCATGGGCTACGAGGCCGAAGCCCACAAGATCCAGGATCTCTTCTTCGACGGGAAGCGAGCAGAAGCGGTCGCGGCGGTGCCCGATTCGTTCGCGGACGAGATATCGCTGTCGGGTTCGAAGGATCGGATTCGGGATCGCCTCGAAGCCTGGCGCGAGAGTCCGGTGACGAGTCTTCTCGTTGCCAATACGGACGCCGCAGTCATGCGAACGATGGCGGAGCTCTGCGCCTGAGCCTGGGGGTTCCGCAACGGGCGAAACGGGACGCGCCGCGGGCGAAATCCGCCGCCCCGTCACGACCGACGTAGGGTCCCGACCCCTATACACAGAAAAGTCATTGAGCCTCCATCCCAGCGGAAATCCACACTAAAGCTGCTCTGCCGCCTTCCGATGCGCCCGAGAGCATCCGGTGCTGTCCGTCCGCCTCATCGACGGACTTCGGGGATGCGTCCGGAGGGACTGATGGTGGCTATCGAACGCAACCGATTGGGACGGGCCAGCCTCGTCGCGCTGATTTCGACGCTCGTCGCGATGTTCGTTGCCGGTACCGCTCACGCCAATGACGAGATCGACCTCGCTGCATTCGATCTCGAAGAGCTGATGTCGATGGAAGTGACCTCGGTCTCGAAGAAGGCCGAGCGCGCTTTCGAAGCGCCCGCCGCGGCGTTCGTGATCACGAGCGAAGACATCCGCCGTTCGGGCATGCGAAGTGTTCCGGAGCTGCTCCGCCTGGTGCCCGGCGCACAGGTCGCTCAGCTCAACGCGAGTTTCTGGTCGATCTCCATGCGCGGCTTCGCGGGTTCGTTCTCCGACAAGCTCCTCGTCCTGATCGATGGACGTAGCGTGTACACGCCGCTATTCGCCGGTGTCTTCTGGGGCGTGCAGGACCTGCCCCTCGCCGACATCGATCGCATCGAAGTGATTCGCGGCCCCGGCGGCACGGTCTGGGGTGCCAACGCGGTCAACGGCGTGATCAACATCGTGACCAAGGAGGCGGCCGACACCCAGGGTTGGCACTTCGAGACGGTGGTCGGCGATCACGAGCGCACCGCTTCGGTCCTGCGCTACGGCGGGAGCGTCAACGACAGGGTCAAGTATCGCCTCTACGTGAAGCACTTCGATCGCGATTCCTACGACCAGATGGTCGATGTCGACGGCACCGATGTGCAGGCGGACGACGACTATCGGCGAATTCGCGGTGGCTTCCGAATGGACGCCGAGGTGAGCGAGAAGGGGATGCTCACGGTCCAGGGCGATATCTACGACGGCAAGAGCAACGGACTGATCGCGGGCGAGCCCGCCAGGACGTCGCTCGGCGGCGGCAACGTCCTCACCCGCTACACCCACACGATCTCGGACGATCAGAGCGTCACGGCCCAGTTCTACTACGACCGCACCGATCGCCGCGTGAACATCCTGCGCTACGAGCTCGACACCTTCGATGTCGAGTTGAAGCACCAGATCAAACCCGTCGATTGGCTCGACATCGTGTGGGGCGGCGAGTACCGACATCGCAACGACGACTCCCGCTCGACGAACCCCGACACTGCCCAGGTGGCAGCCCTACAGGCCCTCTTCGACGGCCTGAACGGCATGCTCGGCGCGGGCACCGTGCCCGCGACGGCCCAGGTGCTCGACATCGATCCCGCGGGTCGCAAGATGGATCTGTTCAGTGGCTTCGTGCAGTTCGAGGGCCGGGCCTTCGACGAACAGCTCCGCCTGACCCTCGGTTCGAAGTTCGAGGACAACGACTTCTCGGGCTTCGAGTGGCAGCCCAGCGCGCGCGCGGCCTACGTGCCCAATGAGACGATGACGCTCTGGGCATCGTACTCGCGCGCCGTCCGAACACCCAGCCGCGCCAATCACGACCTCACCACGATCACGGCCACCGACACCGACGTTCCGATCCTGAACCTCACGGACGACGACTACGACTCCGAAGAGATGATGGCCTACGAGGGCGGCATCCGCGTTCAGCCGCACGAGAGGGTCCACCTCGATCTCGCCGCGTTCTACAACGACTACGACGATCTCCAGGGCGCCCAATTCGATCGCCTGTTGCAGCCGATCGTGCCGCTGACCCTGATCGAAACCACGACGGACAACGTCGGCAAGGGCGAGGCCTGGGGCATCGAGCTCTTCACGCGCACCGAACTGCCCATCGACTGCCCGGGCATCGACAAGTGGATGGTCGACGCCACCTACAGCTACATCGATGTCGACGTCGAGCGCGACAGCGGCGACGCGATCCCCGATGCCCTCGGCGGCGACAACACCGAGGAAGACGGCAGCACGGAAGCGCACCACACGATCGGCCTGCGATCGCGCATGGCCCTCGACCTGGATGTCGAGCTCGACATCAACTGGTTCTACGTGAGCCGCATCAAGGATGTCGGCCCCGGCGACAACGACGTCGAGGGCTATCACCGCGTCGACGTGCGTGGTGCCTGGATGCCGCGAGAGAACATGGAGCTCTCGGTGGTCGCCCAGAACATCCTCGAGAAGGAACACCGCGAGTGGAACACCGAGCTCTTCGTTCCCGCCGCCAAGATCCCGCGTACGTTCTACGTGAAGTTCGCGCTGGACTTCTAGGAAGTCGCTTCGCAGCGATCCACAGGGTCGATTGACAGGGGCATCGTCTCGCTCCGCGACGCCCCGCCCGCAAGGGCGGGGCGTTTGTCTTTCCTGCCCCGCTCTCACCCGAATCCGACTCGCTAGCATCGCCCCATGCAATCGATCGCGCCCGCTGTTCCAGCCACCGTCACCCTGCTCGGCCTCGCCGGACTCCTGATCGCCAATCACCGCGGATCGGAGCGCGGAGCGTGGTTCACCAAGCCCGTTGCAGCGGCGGGGTTCGTCGCGGTCGCGCTCTCGGTGGGCGCACTGGAGTCGGGCTACGGGTCGTGGATCCTGCTGGGACTCGTGCTGTCGTTCTTCGGCGACGTGTTGCTGATTCCAAAGGGACGCCCCGCGGCCTTCAAGGCCGGACTGCTGAGCTTCCTGCTCGGTCATGTCGCCTACGTGGTCGCCTTCGCGCAACTCGACGGAAACCTCGCCGTGGCGGTGGGTGCGGGGATCGCGTGCGTGGCGGTCGGGAGCCTCGTAATGCGCTGGCTGAATCCCCATCTCGGGGGCGACATGCGCGTACCGGTGGTCGCCTACGTGATCGTGATCTCGTCGATGCTCGTGCTGGCGACGAGTGTCTCGGTGGCCGGCCCGCGGCCCGACATCTTTGCCGGAGCCTTCCTCTTCTATCTCTCCGATCTCTCCGTCGCGCGGGATCGCTTCGTTGCACCCGGCTTCGTGAACGGCGCCTGGGGTCTGCCCGCCTACTTCATCGGACAGCTGATCCTCGCCTGGGGGAGCGGCGCGTGAGCGAATCGCCGCAGGCCATGGGTGCGGGGGCCGGGCGCGAAGCGGGCCTGGCCGCGCTGCTCGTGATCGTGTTCGCGACCAGCCTGCTCTCGCTTCCGGCCGTGCGTTACGACGGCGACGTCTTTGCCTGGGAGATGGAAGCCGAGGGGTGGGTCCACCGGGGGCGGCTCGACGTACGTCCGAGCGTGGCCGAGAGCCTTCCTGCGAACGCGCCCTTCTTCCTCTTCAATCGCGAGACCGGGCGCTGGCACTCGAAGTACGGCATCGGAAACACCTTCCTCTACGCCCTCCCCCTCGCCTTCGAACGCTTCGTGCTGGGCCACGACGATCTCGACCCACCCGGGCAGATCTTCGGCAAGCCCCAGGGACCGTACGCGGGCACCCGACGCCTGGCCCTCTTCAACGGCTTCAATCTCCTGCTCACGTTGTGGCTCGCCGGTGCGCTGTATCGACTCGCGCGTCTCTACACGCCGCACCCTTCGACGGCGGCGGCGTTTGCGCTGACCTGCCTCTATGCCAGCTATCTGTGGAACTACACGCGCGCACACTCTTCGCAGATCTACCAGGTGCTCTTCTTCACGATCGCGTTCCTGCACTTCGTCCGCTTCGCGCGGCGCGGGGTACGCGAAGGTCGGATGGATCTCTTCTGGGGGGCGCTCGCGCTCGCGGCGCTCTGCACCGTGAAGACCGTCTTCCTTCCCCTCGTGGCCGCGTTTGGTGTGGCCGTTCTCCTCGTGGGGGACGGAGTCGGAACCCCGCCCTTCGCGCGCGCAGCGTCGAACCTGCGAAGCCACCTGCCCGACTACGCGAAGTACGCCCTCGTCCCGATCGTCGGGCTCGTCGTGCTCCTCGCGATCGCGAACGCCATGAAGTTCGGGGCGCCCTGGAAGCTCGGCTACGAACGCGAGACGAATCTATGGACCGGGCAGCTCTCCACGTCGATCCCCGCCTATCTCACGGGCGCGCGCTTCAGCATCTTCCTGCACTTCCCACCGCTGATCGTCGCCGCGTTCGGGGTGCATCGCATGTGGCGGGAACGTCGCTTCGAGTACGCGACCGGGGCGTTGATGTTCGCGCTGATGTTCTCGATCTACGCGAACTACACCTTCTGGACTGCCGAGGCGAGTTACGGGCCGCGCTACCTCGCGTTCGGCCTGCCCGTCCTCGCCCTGCCCCTGGTCTTCGTCTTCGACCGTGTTCGCGAAGCACCCGCATCGGCGGCGCGGCTCGTCGCCGCCGGCCTCCTGGCCCTCTTCCTGGGCGGCGCCGTCTACGCGCAGATCCAGGCCAATCGCCTCGAGTTCCACGCCTTCTTCCGCCTGCGCCACCAATTCCAATCGATCGAGGCGAACGACCCCGAATTGAATCGCTATCTGCGCGGGACCCACACCGCGCTCTTCAACCGGGACTTCATCCGCTTTCGCGATTCGGGGATCAAGCCGCTCCCGCTCGTGCGACTCGAGCAGATCCTCCCCGCCGACACCTACGCGCGCGTCGAACGCGCCACGCGCAGCTACCTCGCCAGCAACCACCTCTTCTTCGAACGGGAAACGCGACCCTGAGGTGGGTCAGCCGTCGCTCGGGTACTGCAGGCCGGTGCCACCGAGACCGCAGTAGCCGTTCGGAACCTTGTCGAGGTACTGCTGGTGGTAGTCCTCGGCGTAGTAGAACCGGGGCGCGGGGATCACCTCGGTGGTGATGTCGCCGCCGCCGGCCTCGCGAACCACCTTCTGGAAGACGTCGCGACTGTGTTCGGCCGCCGCCTGTTGGGCGTCGCTCGTGGTGTAGATGCCCGAGCGGTACTGCGTTCCGACGTCGTTGCCCTGGCGCATGCCCTGGGTGGGATCGTGCCCTTCCCAGAAGACCGCGAGGATCTCTTCGAGGGAGACCTTCTCTTCGTCGAAGGCCACGAGCACGACTTCGTTGTGCCCGGTGCGTCCGCTGCAGACTTCTTCGTAGCTCGGGTTCGGTGTGAGGCCCGCCTGGTAGCCGACCGCCGTCGTATAGACGCCGGGGGTCCGCCAGAACATCCGCTCCGCGCCCCAGAAACAGCCCATGCCGAAGTAGATCGTCGAAAGGCCCTCGAAGGGGCCCACCGTCGGATTCCCCAACACCGTGTGCGTGCCGAGTACGGGCATGGTCTCTTCGCGACCCGGCAGCGCCTCGTCGGGTGAGGGCATCTCGCTCTTCTTGCGTCCCAAAAGCATCGCGGAATGCTAGCAGCCCATTGGAGACCCCTTCGGTCGCCATCCGCAGCCCTTCGACCCGATCTCTGCGTTGCGAAACCGCGGCCACTCGAAAGCAGTGCTTTCGAACTATGGCTACGCCCACGATTCCGCGCCTTGATCTCGAGCCGAATGACTACGGCTGGCTCGGTTAGGAGTCTCCAACGAGCTGCTAGCCGAGACTTCGCGAGACGAACCAGAAGACGCCGAGTGCGCAGATCGCAGCGCTTCCCCCCTCGGTCACCCAGCCGTGGACGCGACCGAGGCCCGGGCGCTCGAGCATGCGGAGCAGGGGAAAGACCAGGGCGACGACCGCGAGCTGTCCGACCTCGACCCCCACGTTGAAACCGAAGAGCGCCGCCAACAATCGATCCTGCGGCAGCGAGAGCTCCGCCAGGATGCCCGCGAAGCCGAAGCCGTGGATCAGGCCGAAGGCGAAGGCCACGGCGACGCGCAGGCGCTCCGGCCGCTCGACGCGACCGAGCAACCCGAAGTGACAGGCGGTGAAGAGTGCGACCCCCGTGAGCGTGAGGGTCGAGACCGAGCCGGTGCCCGCCGCGGCCAATGCCATCATCACGAGCACCCCGAGCACGGTCAGACCCGGGATCCAAGGCCCTCGCCCCGCCATCAGCCAGGCGTTCTCGGCCGCCACCAGCGCGATCGAGAAACCGATCAACGCCTCGATGGGCGCGGGATCGGGATCGAGCACACCGAGCACCGCAAGCGCCAGGGTGACGCTGTGCGCGACCGTGAAGCCGGTCACCAGACGCGCCACTTCGCCGAGGCTGCCCGCCAGCAGCAGGAGCGCGAGCACGAAGGCGAGGTGATCCCAACCGGTCAGGATGTGTTCGATACCGAGGACGAGGTAGCCGACGACCGAGGTACCCTCTCCCGAAGCGCCCGCAGCATCGGCCGAGTCGCGTGGCGCATCGAGAAGCCAGCGCGGCTCGGCATCGTTGAGTACGCGCTCGCGCGTCGCCCCGCCCTCGCCGTGCACCCGGGCGAAGTGGATATGGCTCGGTGCCACGTCGAGCAGGACATGGCTCTCGATCGCACGGTCCCCCGAAGCTTCGCAGGTCACGTCCCACTGCCACCAGGTCCACCCCTCCCGCGCGCGCAGGGAGCGCGGCTCCGTGAGGGGGGAGCACGGCGTCTCGCCCGAGAGCAGCCGAACCCGCTGCGCGAGGTAGGGGGCGATACGCTCGAGGTCGGGTCGCCCGCCCGGAACGAAGCCGAGGCGCGAGAGTTCGAGCAGGGAGACGCGAACACGAACCCGCGCACCGATGTCGCCGAGCTGCCAACTCGAATACGAGATGCTCTTGGTATGCGCGGTGGCCGCGGGCGCCGAGAAGACGCCCGCGATCACCAGGGCGATCAGCAGCGTCGCGAGCGAGCGAACGCGAAGAAGCGACGCGGAAGCGCCTCCGCTGGCTGTCGGGGAGTCGTGCACGGCGGCGGATCATAGAGCACGCATCGCGCTGCGCGATCGCGCCCAGTGCAGTGCGCGGGCTCAGGAGATCGCGCGCACCTTGTCGAGCAGGGCCTCGGCTCCGATGCGCGCCGTTTCCGCACTCGCCAGCTTGATCCGGTCGTAGCCGCGGATCTTCTCCGGAACCCGGGCGTAGCGGACCGCCAGGTCGTGGTTCTTGGGCGAGAGGCGTTCGCAGAGTTCGACGATCGCCGCTTCGTACTCGGTTCTCAGGCGTCGCTCCAGTTTCCGCTCCGGAAGGCGCCCGAAGGGATCGAGGGCCGTCCCGCGCAGGAACTTCAGGCGCGCGAGCCACGACATCGCCCGCAGCATCCACGGACCGACCCGCCATTTGCGCAGGCGCCCGCTCACCGGGTCGCGGCGCGCGAAGAGCGGCGGGGCGAGGGCGAGCTCGACGCGAACGTCACCGTCGAACTCGCGGTGGAGTGCGTCGGCGAAGCTCCCGTTCGTGTAGAGGCGCGCCACCTCGTATTCGTCCTTGTA
>JANQEL010000249.1 GCA_028278345.1 Myxococcota bacterium | reverse complement strand
GATCCTGTAATCACCGGCAAACTGGCTCCTTATCTCCCGGAGCCAGTTGCCGTCGGTGTACAGGCGCGCCACCTCGTATTCGTCCTTGTAGGCGAAGAGCTTGTAGGCATTGCGCGCAACGGCTTCCGCGAATCGGGCCGTGCCATCGCCGCGTTCGCGCTCTGCACGCGCGGCCTGCTCGACCAATGCGACGTAGCGCGCACCGTAGGCTTCGTTCTGGTACGCGACGAGGTCGCGCCGACGCGCTTCGACGAAGGCTTCGAAATCGTCTTCGACTCGCACATCGCTATCGCGAGACTCGACGCGCTCTTCTTCGATCCGCTTCGGGTCGTAGGCCGAGAGCCGACCGAGGGCGAAGGCGCGCAGGTTCATCTCCACCGCCACGCCATTCAGCTCGATCGCGCGCTCGATCGATTCGCCCGCCAGCGGAATCAGGCCCATCTGGTAGGCGTGGCCGAGCAACAGCAGGTTCGCGCCGATCGCATCCCCGAGCGCCGTCTCCGCCAGTCGGGTCGCCTCGACGTCGAGGCGGGGCCGGGCATGGCCGGCGATGCCCGCGAGCTGCGGGGCGAGGTCGTCGCTCCCCATACGCTGCCCCACCGACGCCGCAGTCGGTGCGAAGTGCGTGTTCACCACCGCGCTCGTGCGGCGCGGGTGCAGGGCGCCGAGCACGGCTTCACTGCCCGCCACCACGGCGTCACAGCCAAGCAGGAGATCCGCGCTGCGCGCGAGCACCCGCGTGCCGTGCAGGCCGTCGGGCTCGTCGGCGATGCGGATGTGGGACACCACCGCCCCGCCCTTCTGGGCGAGCCCGGTCATGTCGAGCACGCCGCTCGCGCGCCCTTCGAGGTGGGCCGCCATGCCGAGCAGCGCCGCAATGGTCGTCACTCCGGTGCCCCCGATGCCGGCGAGCACGATGTTGTGCACCCCGTCGTCGTCCGCGCGCCGCAGGGCCGCGGGCGGGGCCGGGAGTTCGTCGAGGGCAGAGCCGAGGTCGGCGGGCAGACGCTTGCGGAGGCTCGCACCGCGCACTTCGACGAGCGCGGGACACGAACCCTCGAGACACGTCATGTCCTTGTTGCAGGAAGACTGGTTGATCCGGCGCTTCGGACCGAAGGCGGTCATTACGGGTTCGACCGAGAGGCAGTTGCTCTGCACGCTGCAGTCGCTGCAGCCTTCGCAGACGCGTTCGTTGATGAAGACGCGCCGATCCGGGTCTTCGAGCAGGCCGCGCTTGCGCTTGCGTCGTTTCTCCGCCGCACACGCCTGGTCGTAGATGAGTACCGTGACACCCGCGCTCTCGCGCAGTTCGCGCTGGACCGCTTCGAGTCGTTCGCGCGGCTCGATGCGCGTACCCGGCGCGATGCCGCCCACGCCGTCGAAACGCGTCGGGTCTTCGGCCACGACCACGATGCGGCTCACACCCTCGGCCGCGAGCTGACGCGTGATCTGCGGAACGTCGAGATCGCCGTCGTGCGACTGCCCACCCGTCATCGCCACGGCGTCGTTGAAGAGCAGCTTGTAGGTCATCGTCGCCTTGGCGGCGATCGCCGCGCGAATCGCGAGGATGCCCGAGTGGAAGTACGTGCCGTCCCCGAGGTTGGCGAAGATGTGGGGCTCGTCGGTGAACGGCGCCTGGCCGAGCCACGCCACGCCTTCCCCGCCCATCTGCGAAGTGTGATCGGATTCGCGATCCATCCACTGCGCCATGTAGTGGCAGCCGATGCCGACCAGCGCGCGACTGCCTTCGGGCACCACCGTGGAGCGATTGTGCGGGCATCCCGAACAGAAGAAGGGCGTGCGTTCGATGCGCTGATCGTCGGGGTCGTTCGAGATCTCGATCGCCTCCCCCGCTGCGAGTCGCGCGAAGTAGTCGTCCATGCGCTCGGTCGAGACGCCGGGCGGCAGCTGCAGGGCGATCGCTCGCGCGATCGTCATCGAGTCGAGGGCGCCGGTATCGGCGAGCAGCGGAGCCCCGTGTTCGTCGCGCTTGCCGGCCACACGCGGGCGATCGGCGTCGGGCAGCCCGTACAGCGCCTCGCGCAGTTGCGACTCGACGAGAGGGCGCTTCTCCTCGATGACCAGCACCTTGTCCGTGCCCGCGCACTGTTCGCGCAGCCACGCCCCGTCCAGCGGCCAGGGCATCGCGATCTTGATCAGCCGAATGCCGAGGTCGGCCGCGCGCGATTCGTCGATCCCGAGATCCAGAAGGGCCTGCCGCGCGTCGGTGAAGGCCTTGCCGGTCGCCACGATGTCGAGGCGCGACTTCGGTGCATCCATCACCACGCGGTCGAGCCCGTTCTCACGCACGTAGGCGTGTACCAGGGGCAGCTTCCATTCGCGCAGTCGCCGCTCCTGCTCGACGGGCACGTCGTGGGCGCGGATGTGGACGCCACCCGGCGGTAGCACCACGGCGGCCGGAAGCCGGGGCAGCGCGCGATCCTTCGCGACCTCGATGACGCACGAGCTGTCCATGATGTCGGCCAGTGCGATCAGGCTCACCCACACCCCCGCGAAGCGAGAGAGCGCGAAGCCGTGCACGCCGAAGTCGAGGACGTCCTGCACGTCGGCGGGGTTCAGCACCGGGATCTCGAGGTGCATCAGGGCGTATTCGCTCTGGGTCGGATACGAAGACGACTTGCAGGCGTGGTCGTCTCCCACGATGGCCACCACGCCTCCGTGGGGAGCCGTGCCCGCCGCATTGGCGTGGCGAAGCGAATCACAAGCACGATCGAGCCCCGGTGCCTTGCCGTACCAGAGGCCGAATACGCCGTCGAAGCGCGCGCCCGGGTGCAGGCCGAGCTGTTGGCTCCCCCACACCGCGGTCGCAGCGAGTTCCTCGTTGAGGCCCGGCTGGAAGCGGATGTCTCGCTCTTCCAGCAGTGCCTGATTCCGCCAGAGCTGTTGATCGAAGCCCCCCAGCGGCGAGCCGCGATAGCCCGAGATGAAGCCCGCCGTGTGGAGGCCGGCGTCGCGATCGCGCGCGGCCTGGACGAGGGGGAGCCGTACGAGGGCCTGGATGCCGCTCAGATAGATCCGCCCGCTCTCGCGGAGGTATTTGTCGTCCAGCCGGACTTCGTGCGGGCTGTGCCCTTCTCGCTGGGCCATCTGCGAACCTCCCGAAATCCCCTCCGAGATCGTTCGTCTGGTTGGCGCGGGGCCCGGGATTGGCCCGCTGCACCAGAAAGACTCTTCGGATGGAAAGTGTCCGAACCTGGCCGAAAAGTCCTTGCAAAATGCCCCTTTAGGACTCCCTATGGGTTAACTTCTTCCAAATTTCGACCGATTCGAGGCAAATCATGTCTCTCAAGATCGACGAGATCGACCGCAGGATCCTAGACGAGCTGCAGCGGGATGCGGGCGTTTCGACGACCGATCTGGCGGCCCGCGTCGGCCTCTCCATGTCGCCCTGCTGGCGCCGCATCCGCCGCCTGGAAAACCTGGGGGTGATCCGGGGCCGAGTCGCCCTGCTCGACCGCCACGCCCTCGGCCTCGAAGTCACGGTCTTTGCCAGTGTCAAGCTCTCGGCCCACGGCCGGCAATCCCTGCACGAGTTCGAGGCCGCGGTGCTCGAGCTCGATGAAGTGGTCTCCTGCCATGTGATGACGGGTGAGATCGACTACCTGCTGCAGGTCGTGACCACGGACATCGGGAGCTACGAGACCTTCCTGCGCGAAGAGCTGCTCGGCCTCGCGACCGTGCGGGAGGTGCACTCCCAGATCGCGCTCTCCGAACTGAAGAACACGACCCGCCTCCCCGTCGGCCCGGCCACCGCGTAAGCGAATCGTCGACTTCGCGGACGCCGTTAGACTCCGGCGCTCCTTCGAACGGAGTCGCCAGCCCCTTGACCGAGCACGCACCAGACGAGCAGGCCCCTTCCGCTTCCCAGAGCTACGGCGCACGCCTGGCGGATCTCGCCGCGCGCGACCCGGAACGGCCGGCGCTGATCTGCGACGACGCCGTCTGGACCCGGGCCGACTTCGACCGGCGCGCGAATCGCCTCGCCCGCAGCTACGCCGAACTCGGACTGAGCCAGGGCGACCGCGCCACGGTGGGCCTCGGCAACGGCCTCGAGTTCTTTGCCGCATGCCTTGCGATCTGGCGCGTGGGCGCGGTGCCGAATCCGATCTCCGCGCGGCTCCCCGAGAACGAACGCCGCGCGATCCTCGAACGCGCCGCGCCCCGGCTGTTGATCGGGGTCGAGGCCGGAGATGGGGTGGGCATCCCGTCGGTTCCCGCCGGCTTCGAGCCCGCAGCCGACGTCTCCGATGCGCCCCTGCCCGATCGCATCGCGCCGAACGAACGCGCCATGGCCTCCGGCGGAAGCACCGGGCTGCCCAAGTTGATCGTCGCCGCCAACCCGGCGGTCTACGACCCGGGCTTCGCCTCCGCAGTGTTCCAGGCGAAACGCGCCGTGCTGGTCCCGGGGCCGCTCTATCACGCGGCACCGTGGAGTTCCGCGTGGCAGGGGCTGTTCGCGGGTTGCACGGTCGTCGTGATGCGTCGCTTCGACGCCGAGCACACCCTCGCACTCATCGAGCGCCATCACATCGATCGCATGGGCGTGGTGCCCACGATGCTCCATCGCATCTGGCGCCTGCCCGAAGAAACCCGCAACCGCTACGACACCTCGAGCCTCGAGTTCGTGATGACCGGCGGCGCCCCGTGTCCAGCGTGGCTGATGCGAAGCTTCATCGATTGGTGGGGCGCCGACGTGATGAACGAGGCCTTCGGCCCGAGCGAACGCATCGGCGGCACCTTCATCACGGGACGCGAATGGCTCGAGCATCCGGGCTCCGTCGGCCGCCCCGTCGGGGGCGCCACCCTGCGCATCCAGCGCACCGACGGGAGCGAGTGTGCCCCCGGCGAGATGGGCGAGATCTACATGCTGCCGGCCGGGGGCCCCGGTTCGACCTATCGCTATGTCGGTGCCGAAGCCCAGCAGAGTGCCGACGGCTTCGAATCGGTCGGCGACATGGGGTACGTCGACGCCGACGGTTATCTCTATCTCGGCGATCGCAAGAGCGACATGATCCTGTGCGCGGGCCGCAACATCTATCCCGCCGAAGTCGAAGCCGCGCTCTGCGCCCATCCCGCGGTGAGATCGTGCGCCGTGATCGGGCTTCCCGATGACGACCTCGGTCAATCGATCCACGCGATCATCGAGGTGGAAGACAAAGCCGCCGCCCCCGAAGAAGCCGAGCTGCAGAGCTGGCTCGGCGATCAACTCGTGCACTACAAGGTGCCGCGCAGCTACGAGTTCACCGCAGAACCCCTGCGCGACGAAGCCGGCAAGGTGCGTCGCGTCGCCCTGCGCGAAGCGCGAATCGCGAAGCACTGAACGGCAAACGCGAGTGCGTCGACGTTCGTTGTAAACGCGAGCCCCGCTCCAGTCATCGCGCAAGCGGGATGAAATCGAAGAGCGTGATCACCAAAGCCGTGACGACTCGCGTTTCCCTCGCGCTGACGTCGCTGCTGATCGGCGTGCGCGTCACCCGGTTCACCAACGATTCCGGTCGAACCAGCCCCAGAAATGGGGTCGCCCGCAAGCTCCAGGGATCGGCTTGGGCACCGCGGTTCATATTTGAGTCCTGGAGCCAGCGGGCGATTCGGAATGGAAAATAACGGTTTTCCGAGTCGCCCGTCAAGTTTTCCGTGGGTTATCGTGGATTTCCCCGACGGGAGCCCAGCGCTTTCGTTGGATTTCCGACTCGATTTCCGGCCGGATCCACCAGCGAGACCCCTGTGAAAGCGCCCGAGACCCCGACTCGCAACAAGAATGGCAAATCCGCGCCGAGCTATCGCATCCGCGAGGCGCGCCGCGAGATGTACCGCCAGGTGGTCACCGAGGCCGCCGAGGCGGTCTTCGCGGAGAAGGGTTTCGCCGACGCCCGCATGAGCGACGTGGCCCTCGAGGCGGGGATCTCGGTCAAGACCGTCTACGCGACCTTCGGCGGCAAGGCCGAGTTGTTCAACGCCATTCGCGATCGCCGACTCGACGAGGTGATGGCCGCGACCGCCGCCGTACAGAATGGCGCGCCCCTCGAAACCCTGATGGATCGCGTGCGCGTCTCGGTCGAATACCTGCTCGCCCACCCCAACTTCCTGCGCATCCACCTGCGCGAGGGCAACGCGTGGGCGGTGCAGGCGGGCGTGGTCCCGCAGGATCTGGCCGATCGCTGGCACGCCGACATGCGCGGACAGGCGAAGCTGATCCAGCAGGGCATCGACGAAGGCGTCTTCGAGCCGGGTGACCCCGAGCTGTTGGTCAAGATGATGACCGCCGTCTACCAGGTACAACTGGCGGACTGGCTCGAGCGCGGCGCGTCCGCCGAAGCCGACGTACTGGTGAAGCGGATCCAGACCACCGCCATGCGGCTGCTGTGCCGCGCGCCCAAACGCTGAACCCGAGTCAGCGACCACCGCGCACACTCCGCCGGTGCAACCGCGTGCATTTCGCTTTCGCAGGCACGCCTGTGGCCACTCGGAGGTGGTAGGGTTCTCGCACGCTGCGACGCCGTGGTCGGCGTCGTCGCCCCGGCCACCCCGGTTCGGGATGACTGCTCGCGGAACACGGAGAAGCGGACGAATGCGCGCCCAACGTCTACGTCAGTTCGAGTCCACCCGACCCTTCGTCTCGCTCGCCCTCGGCTGTCTCGTCTCCCTCTGCATCGCCCTGCCCGCGGCCGCCCAGGACGAGGACGACGAAGAGACCGACTACGCCCGTGAGGGCTGGTACCTCTCGGCGTCCGGCGTGTTCGTGTACGAGCAGTGGGACGGTTCGATCTCGGACATCGGCGCCGAAGACACCTGGGCGCTCAACTTCCGCGCCGGAACCCGGATTTCGCCCTGGGCCGCGGCCGAGGTGGCCCTCGAGGTCACAGGGGACTTCTTTCCCGACGAGCGGCAGGACTTCTCCGTGGTTCACGCGGGCGTGAACGCGCGGGTCTATCCGCTCGGCGGCATGCTGGGACGCATCCAGCCCTTCGGTCTGCTGGGCCTCGGCGTCGTCTCGACGGTGGTCGACCACCGCGACCGCTCGACCGACCTGCGTCAGAGCAATGTGGACTGGGGATTTCGTCCGGGCGCCGGGATCGACTTCTACTACACCGAGAACGTAGCAGTTTCTCTAGAGGGTTCGTACGTCTGGACGGTCGGCGACGTGCGCAACATCGACCACGTTTCCTTCGGACTGGGCGTGCTCTACCGTTTCTAGCGGTTCCTGAATACGAGGATCAGTCACGGAGGCGCCCCTCATGACATCCTTTTCCCGGATCGTGGTCCCGACCGACTTCTCCGACACGGCACGCATGGCCTTCCTGCGCGCCCTCGCCCTGGCGCGGGAATCGAACGCCGAAGTGCACGTGTGTCACGCCATCGAGTTCGTGCCCCCGATGGTGAGCCCGCACGAGATGCCGATGCCCGACGACGTGCTCGCCCAGTCGCGCGCCGCCGCCGAGACCCGTCTGGATGAGGTCGTCGCCGAAGGCCAGAGCGCCGGGGTGCACTGCGAGGGACACCTGCTCGCCGACCGTGCCGACCCGGGGATCTCGCACCTCGCCGAGAGCCTGCACGCAGACCTGATCGTGATGGGCACCCGAGGCACCGGGCGCCTGCGGCACATGCTGCTGGGGTCGGTGGCCGAACGCACGGTCCGCCACGCGCCGTGTTCCGTGCTCACCGTGAAAGAAGAGAGCCCGCGCCACTGATCACGCGTCGGGTGCGAGAGCTCGCACCTCGAAGATCGTGAAGGCGTCGGTGCGATGCACGGGCTGGAGTGCCGCAGTGCCCTCGCAGGCTTCGTGTCCGACGCCACGCTCGATCAGCGCGTAGGGAACGCTCTCGAAGGGCAGCTTCAACGCCTGCACCTTCGCAACCGCCCGATCGATTTCGGCCGTGTCCGCGCAGCGCGTCGCGGCTTCGATCAGTGCGGCGTTGGCGCCGAGGCGCGCATCGTGATCTGCGACGCCCGCGGTGAAGGGGGATGGCTTCTGCACCACCACCCGCCGCTGTGCCACGGTGGGAATCGGATCGGCGTTCTTGTCTCGTGCGACGGCGAAGACGTAGCTGTCGACGGGCGTCCGTTCGCGCAGCCATGTCAGGGCCTCGTCGAAGTCGCGCAGTCGGGTGTCTCCGTTCGCGGCCAGTTGCGTCGTCGCGTCGTGGAGTCGCAGGGGGTCCTGCTCGGCCCACGGCGATGCCAGGTAGAGCAACGCGGTCGACGCGACGGCGGCCACTCCGCCGGCCAGAAACGCACTCGCGAGCCAGGCGGGGCGCCGCAGCACCGCATCGATGCTGCGACTGCGGCGCGCCCAGGCCCCGAGTAGACCGAGCACGAGCAGGCCCGCCGGAAACGCGGCGACCAGCACGAACTTGTACTCGTTGGGGTCCTGGATCGGAATCGCGACGCACAGCGCGAGCGTCGAAAGCAGCGCCAGGGATATGGCGTGCACGCGCGCCGGCGCATCGAGGTGCCGCGCGAGCCCGACCGCCGCCGCCAACAGGGCGGCACTCGGCAGGAGCGCCCAACCGAGGGCCAGGGCGTGACGCCCGAAACCCGTGCGACCGAGCATGAAGACACTCTCCCCACCGTAGGCCTGCGAGATCGGCCATAGCATCGGCAGCGCGCACAGGACGCCGACCGCGCAGCCCAGCATCGGCCCGGCGAAGCGCACGAGCCCGGCGCGACGCCCGACGAAACCCGTCTTGCGCAGGGCGCGCCATTCGATCGGGCCTTCGACGATGATCATCGCCAGCACGCTGCAACCGAAGGCGACGACCACGAGCGGGCTCAGCAACGCCATCGCGCAGCAGGCCACCGCGAGCCCCAGCGCTCGCAATCCGACGCCGAAGCGCTGGGTCACGAAGGCGTCCATCGCCAGGGCATAGACACCGAGCGCCACGGGGAAGCTGTTGTAGTTGAGGAACTTCGGCAGCCAATGCCCGGCGCGATCGAGCAGCACCACATCGGGCATCAACCCGAGCCGCGGCGCCAGGTGCGACAGCTCGTGATCGACCAGGCCCAGGGCCGCGTGATGACGGGAGAGTTCGACGAGTTCGGCGAAGCCCTCCCCCGAACCGAGCCCGAACCAGGCGGGGATCCACACGAACCCCAGGCGCACCGCGAACTGCACGAAGCCCAGCGGATTCAAGATGAAGAGCGGCAGCGCGCAGGCGGTGAGTCGCAACCAGGGATCTCGCGTGAAGGCCCCCGAGCAGAGCCAGAAACCGCAGAGCGCCATCGCGAGACCCAGGGCGTTGCTCGAGAGGCTCATCTCGAAAGGCGTGACGTTCATCGACCAGACGCCGAAGGCCAGCGCGGCGTGCCAGGCCCAGTAGAAGTTCGCCGGGGCGCCGGCGCTCGAGGGGTTGGTGGGCGGCACGATGCCATTCGCGATCTGGGTCACGTAGGCCGCGTGATGAAAGCCGTGATAGCTCTGCATGATGCGGGTCGACGCCCCGCCCACGCCGTAGACCCAGGCGAAGGCGAACGCCACGAGCAATAGTGGCGCCAGGATCTCGGACCAGCGCAGCCCCCCTCCGGAAACGGCTTCGTTATTCGACATGGCTACTCGACGTCCTCATTCGACGTTCTCATTGGACATAGCCAAGCGCCCGCAGCGACTGGAGCAGTTCGGGGTTGATCTCCTCCGCCTCGAGAGAGGCCGCGGGAAAACGGTCCAGCGCCGCGTCGAGGGCGTTGCTCATTTCATCGCGTACTTCGCGATTTCGGAACGCGACGTTTTCCTCGCGACCGCTCGGGGCCCCCACCGCGTAGAGTTCGTCTCCTCGTGAGCCGCGCAGATACTTCCAATTACCACGCACGAGCCCCAGCTTCGGCGACCCGCTCTCGAAGGGAGCCACGCTCTCTCCCGCCACCCGGCGAATCACCACCTGCCTACGCTGGCGCGCGGGCAGCACGTCTGCGGGGTAGAAGGGATTCTGGAGCAGCACCTCGCGCCTGGAGGTCCCGCTCGGATCCTGCAGCGGCGGTACCGACATGGCTTGCGGAATCTCGAGGCCCGCGGCGCGCAGGAGTGTCGGCGCGACATCGGTATTGCTCACGAGGGAATCGACGCGTTTGCCCGGGGCGAAGACGCGCGGGTCGCGAACGATCAAGGGCACCCTGACTGCGCCTTCGAAGAGACAATCCGAATGCTCGAACCAGACACCGTTCTCGAAGCACTCACCGTGATCGGCGGTGAAGATCACCACCGTCTCGTCACTTCCGAAGCGCGCGTCGACGGAGTCGACGAGTCGCCCCACCTCGCGATCCACCGCGAGCACCTCGGCGTCGTAGAGCGCGCGTGCGTGGCGCGCGACCTCGAAGGAGATCTGGCCGCCACTGTTCTTCGCGATCTCGAGGAACTGCTGCCAGCCGAGTACCGGGTGGCGAAGCAAGAGGTCGGCGTCGAGTCCGGCGCGCAGGTCCGCGGGCGGGTCGTAGGGCTGATGGGGATCGAAGAGATGCACCCATGCGAAGAAGGGGGTGTCGGGCTCGAGGCTCGCGAACCAGGACAAAGCCGCGTCGATCACCCGCGAGGCACGCCATTCGAGTTCGCGCTGCGGAGCGACGAAGGTCTCGAAGCCCTGTTCGCTGCCGGAGCCCCGACCCAGCAGACTCACGGCGACGAAGCCGCCCGTCGCGTAGCCCGCCTGTTCGAGAATCCGGCTCACCGGGTTCGCATCTGCGGGAAGCGAGATCTGGTTGTTGACCACACCGTGTTCGCGCGGGTAGCGACCGGTGAGGATCGAGAAGTGGGATGGACGCGTCAGGGACATCGGGGCCGTCGCCCGACGAAAGGCCACGCCCTCGGCGGCCAGGCGCGCGAGTCGGGGAGTGCGAGAGCCCTCGATCGTGTCGAGATCCAGGGTGTCGGCGCGCAGGGTGTCGACCGTGATCAGCAGCAGATTCGGGCGCTCGGGTTCGGGGGCGCAACCGAATGCCAGGACCGCACAGGCGACGAACATCGCGAGACCGATCGCGCGGATCACGCGCGTTGGAACGCACTGCGGTGCGCGGTCTTCATCGAATCGCTGCACTGCATCTGACACCGTCCACCACCGTGGCACGAGTCCCGCCCCCCGAGATCGATCGCGAGCCGGCTATGATAGGCGCGCCGCCTATGCAGAACCAATTCACACGCGGTCATCGGGATGCGCTGCACCGCCGACACACCGAACCGCGTCGCGGTGTGCGCTCCGGCATCGCGCACGCCCATGCCCGCCTCTTCGCCTCGGCGCTCTTGATTCTCGCCGCTTGCGATTCCGGCGAGACGATGCGCGACACCGAGCACGACCACGATTCTCCCGCCGCGGCGACTCGCGCCCCGATCGAGGCGTCGCGTCACGCCGATCTACCCCGTGTTTCGGTCCGCGACCCGCGGAACATCGTCCTGATCACCATCGACACCCTGCGGCCCGATCACCTTTCGATCTACGGCTACTCGCGCAAGACCTCGCCCCGGATCGATCGCTTCTTCGCTGGGGCGACGCGCTACGCGCGGGCCTACAGCACCGAAGCCAACACCTCGCCCAGCATCGTGAGCCTGCTCTCGGGTCGCGTGCCCTCACGCCATGGCGTACGCCTTTTCTACCAGCGCATCCCCGGCGACGTTCCGGTGCTGTCGGACTACCTGCGGGCGGCCGGCTACCAGACCGCCGCGATCGTTTCGAACATCGTCCTCACGGGTGAAGCGATCGGCCTCTCGACGCGCTTCGACCACTACGACGACTTCGTCGACGAGCGCGAGGCGCAGCTCGATGTCTTCGAACGCCGCGCGGCGCGCACCAGCGACGCCGCCCTCGCATGGCTCGCCACGGGGCGCGACAAGGCGAAGCCCTGGTTCCTATGGGTGCACTACATCGATCCCCACGGCCCCTACCGTGCACCCGAGGAGGCGAAGAGCGCACGCTTCCGGTCGGCGGAGTCGATCCCGATCGATCCGGCGAGGGTAGTGCCCTATCAGCGCGAACCCGGCCTGCGCGACGGTGCGCGCTACCTCGACCGCTACGACGAAGAGATCGCCTATGCGGATGCCGAGGTCGGAAGGCTCCTCGAAGCGATCGATTCGAATGAGAGCACAGCCGAGCCGATCGTGATCTTCACCGCCGATCACGGCGAGAACATGATCGAGCACGACATCTACTTCAATCACGGACACCAGGTCTGGGAGTCGATCATGCGGGTGCCACTGCTGGTGCGCTGGCCGGGTCGCCCGGGTGGCGTCGTCGATGTCCCCGTCTCCCTGGTCGATCTCGTGCCCAGCCTGCTCGAGGCAATCGGGCATCCCGGCGCCGATGCCGGAGCGTTCGACGGTGTTCCCCTCGATGAACGCCGCGAAGGCGACATGATCTCCCTCGAAGCCAGCGGGGCTTCGGGCACGGGGCCCCCTTCGACCTGGCGTTGGCGGCATCACCGGGCGCTCGTGAGCGGTGACGAGAAGTGGTTCACCAGTGTCGATCGCGAGGGCGAGGTGCTCTCGCGGGGTCGCTATGACCTCGCGAAGGACCCCGGTGAGAAGACTCCCCTGCCGTGGGAGTTCGGGGGGGCCGGCAATACGTTGCTGCGGTGGTTCGAGGCGGACCCCGACCCGGCCGGCTACCCCGCGACGCTCTTGCGCGGCGAACAGCTCGACGGGCCGAAGGTCGCCCCGGGGCGCACGGAAGACGAACTGCGCGCGCTGCGCGCGCTTGGCTATATCGAGTAGTCGCAGAACGACGAAAGGAGACCCCCCGTGAAGGCACTCGTGATGGGCGGCACCCAGTTCAACGGACTGGCCCTGGTGAAGGAGCTCGTGAAGACGGGAAACGACGTCACCGTGCTGAACCGCGGCCAGTCGAAGAACGAGATCCCGCGGCGCGTGAAGCGCCTGTACTGCGATCGCACCGACACGGCCAAGATGCGCGAAACCCTGGCGAAGGAGGAGTTCGACTGCGTCTACGACATCAGCGCCTATCGCCCCGAAGACGTCGAGCTCATGGTCGACATCTTCAAGGGGCGCATCGGCCACTACATCTTCGCGAGCTCCACCGTGATCTACGCCGCGAGCAAGATCCTGCCGATCTACGAGCACTTCCCCCTCGATCGCAGCGAACTCCAGAACGAGTACGGCATGAACAAGATCCTGTGCGAGGACGTCCTCGTGCGAGAGCATCGCGAGAACGGCTTCCCGATGTCGATCGCGGCCTTTTCGATGGTCTTCGGGCCCCACAACATCGTGCCCGAGCGCGAGCAGCGGATGTATCTGCGCATCGCCCAGGGGCGCCCCGTACTCATCCCCGGCGATGGCACCACGGTGCAGCAGGTCGGCCATGTCTACGACGAGGCGCGCGCACTTCGCATGATGGGCGGGAATCCCGCGACGATCGGCCGCCGCTACAACCTGACCGGCGGTGATTGCTACACCGACGAAGGCTACGTCGACACCTTCAGCGACGTCGTCGGCGCGAAGCCCGAGAAGATCCACATCCCGCCCGAGATCATGGACGACCTGATCGAGGGGCGGATCGACATCCACGGGCGCGAAGTGCCGACCAACATCGACACCCGCCCCACCTCGGCACGAGCCGAACGCGACGCGCGACTATTCCAGATCAACCGCGTGATGCAGCGGATCGCGCCCAACATCCACGGCTGGCGGAACAGCGTCTGGTTCAGCATCGAGGACCTGCGCCGCGATACCGGCTGGGCGCCGGAGTTCACCTTCGAGGCGGCCGTCGAACAGACATGGAAGTGGATGCGCGAATCGGGCCTCGACAAGACGCGAGACTTCGACTTCAGCTTCGAAGACGACCTGATCGCGCGAATCCGCGGCTAGAGGCCGGAAACTAGAGGCGCGGCCGTTCGTCGTCGCTGACCAGCAGCGCGCCGAGTTCGGCGAGCAGCTGGGAGCCCCCGCCGAGCTGGGTCATCAGCTGCTGCGCCCACAGGAAGTAGCGGTGGATCGGGTAGTCGATGTCACTCCCGATGCCGCCGTGGAGATGCTGGGCGCTGTGCACCACGCGATCGCCCGCACGCGCGGCCCACCACTTCGCGGCCTGCACTTCGGCGCCGGCCCGCAGGCCCTCGCTCACGCGCCACACCGCCTGCCAGAGCGTCGCTCGCATCGCTTCGAGATCGATGTAGGCGTCGGCGCAGCGCATCTGCACCGCCTGGAAGCTCCCGAGCTGGCGACCGAATTGCTTGCGTTCGCTCAGATAGGCCGCTGTGCGCTGCAGCGCCTCTTCCCCCACCCCGAGCATCTGGGCGGAGAGTCCGAGGCGTGCGTGCTCGACCATTTCGCGAACGATCGCAACGCCTTTCGCCTCGTCGCCGATCAACGCATCGCGCCCCACGGCCACACCGGCGAAATCGAGCTGGCCCTGGAGTTGCCACGTGATGCTGCGCTGCTCGGAGATTTCCAGCCCGTCGGCATCGGGCGCCACCACGAACACGCCCACGTTTCCATCTTCGAAGCGCGCCGGCACCAGGATGCCGCTGGCGCGGCCCGCCGCGCCGACGCGCACCTTCTGGCCTTCGAGGCGCCAGCCGTCGCCGTCCGCGACGGCGCGAAGCTTCGGGCGCGAGGGATCCGCGCTGCCGATCTCTTCGAGGGCAGCGGTCAGGATCGCACCGTCGTCCACCACGGGGAGCAGCCACTGCTTGCACTGGGCCTCGCTGCCGTGATTCGCGAGGGTGAGCACACCGAGCACGCCGGTCTCGAGCAGGGGCACCGGCGCGCAGTGGCGTCCGGCTTCCTGCAGCATCAGCGAGAGTTCGACGATCCCCATGCCGCTGCCGCCGAGCTCGTCGGGCACGGCGATCGAGGTCAGGTTCGCGTTGGCGAGTTCCTTCCACAGGTCTTCGTCGAGCCACGCTCCCTTGTCTTCGAGTTCCTTGAGGCGCTCGTGGGTGCAGCAATCGCTGAAGATCTGCAGCGCGAGATCGCGCACGGCCTGCTGGTCTTCGGTGAACGAGAAATCCATCGGAAAGGGTGACTCCCTAGCGCGGCGCGCGGGGCAACTGCAGGCCCAGCATGGCGACGAGTTCGCGCTGTACTTCGTTGACGCCGCCGCCGTAGGTGTTGACCGTGGCGAGGCGCAGGTCGTGTTCCACCTGACCGCGGATCGCCGCACCGGGCGATCCGTCCTTGAGGGTCCCGACGCTGCCGAGCACGTCGAGCATCAGGCGGTAGACCTCGAGCACGATCTCGGTGGCCATCACCTTGGAGGCCGACGACTGGGCCGGATCGGGTTCACCCGCTTCCAGATGCCAGGCCATCTTCCAGTTCGTCACCTTGACGGCGTCGAGCAGGGCGAAGCACTCGGCCAGGGCCATCTGCACCCACGGCCTGTCCGCCACGCGCCCACCGTCTTCGGCTTCGGTCTCGCGCGCCCAATCGATCAACTCGTTGAGCAGGCGGATCGCGGTGTTGCCGAACGCGGCGAGCCCCACCCGCTCGTGGTTGAGCTGCAGGGTGATGAGCTTCCAGCCCAGGTTCTCCTCACCCACCACCATGCTCGCCGGGACCCGCACGTTTTCGTAGTAGGACATGCAGGTATAGCCGCCGTTGATGATGTGGATCGGGTTGGCGGAGAAGCCTTCGCTCTTCGTATCGACGATCAGGATCGAGATGCCCTTGTGCTTCGCCACCGAGTCGTCGGTGCGGCAGGCGAGCCAGATGTAGTCGGCATCGTCGGCGCCGCTGGTGAAGATCTTGGTGCCGTTCACCACGTACTCGTCGCCGTCGCGCACGGCGGTCGTCGCGAGGGAAGCGAGGTCGGTGCCTGCGTCGGGCTCGGTGTATCCGATGGCGAAGTGGATGTCGCCGGCGAGGATGCCGGGCAGGAACTTCTTCTTCTGCTCGTCGGTGCCCAGCTGCATCAACGCGGGGCCGACGGTGTTGATCGTCACGAAGGGGATTGGCGCGCCCGCGCGGCGGGCCTCGTCGAACCAGATCTGCTGCTCCACCCAGGTCCGGCCCTGGCCGCCGTACTCCTTCGGCCAGCCCACGCCGAGCCAGCCGTCGGAGCCCATCTGCTTGATGACGTCGCGATAGAGTTTCCCGCCTTCCATCGCACCGAGTTGGTCGCGGATTTCAGGCGTGATCAACTTGCCGAAGTACGCGCGCAGTTCGTCGCGCAGCTTTGCCTGTTCAGGTGAGTAGGCGATTCGCATGGCGCGGGAGTCTATCCGAAAAGCCTCGGCGAGGAACTCGCAATGCGATCGTCCAGGACACGATCAGTGTCCCCATCCCAATGCTTGGGACGTTCGGTACAGCCGCGGTCAACGCGCGTGTCGAGGCTGGCCGCCCCTTGGCCTTCCGGGTGCGCGCGGCCCGGCCCGCTTGGAGCCACCCGCCTTCTTCTTCGTCCAACTCCCGTCCTCGGCTTCGAGCAGTTCGCCTGGGCGGGCGTGCTTGAAGTTGCGGGTCGCGGCCTGCTTGCCGGCTTGTTCGATCGTCCATCCCACCCGGGCCGCCAGTTCCTGGTAGCGCTGTCGCCGCCGCTCGTTGGTGTCGGCGACCATCTTCTTGATGTTCTCCGGCGCCCGCTGATCGATCAGGGCGAGATAGCCGTCGCGCTTTTCGCCCACCTGGCCGGAGGACTTCGCGGTGCCCAGCAGGAATTCGGCACTCGCGACCGCGGGAAGCACCGCGAGCAGGCCCAGCGCGACGCAGGCGGTCGACGCGACACGCGCGAATGCCCACTTGCCGGCTGGCTGCGCAGGGTTTCGACTCATCTCGCTTCTCCTATCGCGAACCTGCCGTTTCGACGCAGCGTTCGCCCCGACGGTTCAACGGGATCGCCGGGTACCGATCTCCGTCCCCATCGGACGCGGGGGCGCGGATCCTAATTCCAGCGACACCGAGCGTCCAGAGCGACCGCCCGCCTCACGCGCGCGCAAGGCGTGCGCAACCGCCGATCTTCGCGTGAGAGGTCGAGGCTTTCTCAACCCGGCGTGTCGGATGTCCGATTTCGTGTACAGCCGAAAACGACAACTCGGCCACAGTTCCGGAGACCGCCCCCCTCATGTCCCTCGTCCAGAGCGGCAGTGCCGACCGCTTCCGCGAAGCCCTCGATCGCGAGATCGACGGGCGCCTTGGAAAGGACGCGCCCGAAGGCTTTCGGGCCTTCGTGGACGCCTTCTACCGGGGCTTCCCCCTCGACGAGATCGCGGGGCGCGAAGTGCGGGACGTCTACGCCTGCACCTATCTCCTCTGGCAGGCGTTCTCCGCCGACCGCGGACCCGAAGCGCGAATCTCCCTGCTCAATCCGGAACTCGAGAACCACGGCTTCACCTCCCACCACACCCTGGTGAGCGTGGTCGCTCCCGATCGCCCCTTCCTGGTCGATTCCCTGCGCCTCACCCTCGACCGCCACGACGTCACGATCGAACTCCTGCACAGCGCGGTGATCGAAGTGGATCGCGACGACGAGGGGCGCCTGCACGCGCTGCGTCCGGCGCGCATGCAACCGCGCGACGGCGTGACCTCGGATCGGCCGCGAGAGGCCATCGTCTATTTCGAGATCCATCGCCGCGCGAACGATCACGACCTGAACGCCCTGCGCGACGCACTCGAAGCGGTGATCGCCGACGTGGTGCTTGCGGTCGACGACTTCGAAGCGATGCGCACCCGCGCCGGCGACCTGCTCGACAGCCTCGAGAAGACGCCCCCCGACTGCATCCCCCAGGAGGAGATCGAAGAGGCGAGCGCCTTCCTGCGCTGGATGCTCGACGATCACTTCACCTTCCTGGGCGTGACCGAGGTGGTGAGCGAAGTGCGCGACGGGGCCCGCGCCCTGCGCGAGGAACACGACCGCCGCCTTGGGCTGCTCAAGAAGCACGACCGCAGTCGCCCCGTCGAGTGGCTCCACGAGATGAACCCGCGCGCCGCCGGGCTGTGGCTCGAGCCGCGGCTCCTCGGCTTCGCCAAGTCGTCCATCCGCTCGACGGTGCACCGCAGCGTCTACTCCGACTACATCACAGTGAAGCAATTCGACGATGCGGGGCAGGTGTGCCGAGAGATCCGCTTCCTCGGTCTCTTCACTTCGCGCGTCTACAACCAGAGCCCGTTCCGCATTCCCGTGGTGCGCAAGAAGCTCGACGCGGTGATCCGCGATCGCGGGGTGGAGCCGGGGAGCCATCAGGGCCGCTATCTGCAACACATCCTCGAGAGCTATCCGCGCGACGAGCTGTTCCAGATCTCGGTACCGACCCTCGCTCGCATCGCCCAGGGGATCACGAACCTGCAGGAGCGCCGACAGGTGCGGCTCTTCGTACGAAGGGACGACTACGGGCGCTTCTTCTCATGTCTCGTGTACGTGCCACGCGACCTCTATCACACGGAGCTGCGCCACAAGGTCGCCGCGATCCTGTGCGAGACCTTCGAATCGCACGACATCGAGTTCACCACCTACTTCTCGGATTCGGTCCTGGCCCGCACCCACTTCGTGCTGCGCGTCGACCCGATGTGGGAGATCGCCTTCGATGCGGCCGAGATCGAGGCACGCATCGTCGAAGCGACGCGCACCTGGGAACAACACCTCGAGGATGCGCTCCTCGAAGGCTTCGGAGCCGAACGCGGGGCGGCGCTGGCCCGCGCCTACGAAAACGCCTTCTCGGCCAGCTACAAAGCCGAGGTCGACCCGAAGGTGGCCGTGCGCGACATCGCCACGATGGAAGGCCTCGGCAGCGCGAGCGAGATCGGCCTCTCCTTCTTCCGCGAGATCGAAGACTGCGACAACCGTCTGCGCTTCAAGCTCTTCCAGCGCGACGCGGTGATCGCCCTCTCCGACGTGCTGCCGATCCTCGAGAACCTCGGCGTGCGCGTGATCGGCGAACACCCCTACCCCGTGCGCATGCGCGAAGGCGCGCGGGTCGACATCCACGAGTTCGAACTCGAGTACGAGTTCGCCGATCGCGTCGACCTCGCCGAGGTGAAGACGCGCTTCCCCGACGCCTTCCGCAGCGTGTGGTACGGCCAGACCGATAGCGACGGTTTCAACCGTCTGATCCTGGGCACGCGACTCTGCTGGCGCGAAGCCATGCTGCTGCGCGCCTACGCGCGGTACATGAAGCAGAGCGCGTTCCCCTTCTCCCAGCACTACATCGCCGAGACCCTGTCGCGTCATCTCGAAATGGCGGAACGCCTGGTGGCCCTGTTCCACGCGCGCTTCTCCCCTGCCCCCGAGTTCGCGGAAGATCGCGAGCGGCGCTGCGTCGAGATCGAAGCCGGTATCCACCGGGCCCTCGACGCCGTCGAGAGCCTCGACGAAGACCGCATCATCCGACGCTACGTCGCGCTGATCCAGGGCACCCTGCGCACCAACTACTACCGTGGTGGGAACGGCTCGGACGGGCCCGAAGCTCTCGCGCTGAAGCTCTCCCCCCGCGACATCCCCGATCTGCCGAAGCCCCTGCCTCGCTTCGAACTCTTCGTCTACTCGGCCAGGGTCGAAGGCGTGCACCTGCGCTGGGGCCGCGTAGCCCGCGGCGGAATTCGCTGGTCGGATCGCCAGGAGGACTACCGCACCGAAGTGCTCGGCCTCGTGAAGGCCCAGCAGGTCAAGAACTCGGTGATCGTGCCGGTCGGTGCCAAGGGCGGTTTCGTGGCCAGGCGGGCGAGTGCCCTCGAGAGCCGCGACGACATCCAGCGCGAAGGCATCGCCTGCTACCGCGTCTTCATTCGCAGCCTGCTCGACGTGACCGACAACTACGTCGACGGCAAGATCGAACGCCCGCACGACTGCGTCTGCCACGACGGTGACGATCCCTACTTCGTGGTCGCCGCCGACAAGGGAACGGCGACCTTCTCCGACATCGCCAATGAAATCTCGATCGAAACGGGTCACTGGCTCGGCGACGGCTTCGCTTCCGGCGGCAGCATCGGATACGACCACAAGAAGATGGGCATCACGGCCCGCGGCGCGTGGGTGTCGGTCCAGCGGCACTTCGAGGAGCTGGGCATCGACGTCCAGCGCGAGCCGATTCGCGTGGTCGGGATCGGGGACATGTCCGGGGACGTCTTCGGCAATGGCATGTTGCTCTCGCGCGAAATCCGCCTGGTCGCGGCCTTCAACCACGCCCACATCTTCCTCGACCCGGACCCCTGCCCCGAACGCAGCCATGTCGAGCGCCAACGCCTCTTCGCCCTGCCACGCTCGAGTTGGTCGGACTATCAGAGCGATGCCATCTCGGCCGGGGGCGGGGTCTTTCCGCGCAGCGCGAAGTCGATCCCCCTCTCGCCCCAGGTGCGAGCGAGCCTGGGCATCGAGGCCGAAGAGCTCGACCCGAATAGCCTGATCTCGGCCGTGCTGTCGGCGCCGGTCGACCTCGTCTTCAACGGCGGCATCGGCACCTACGTGAAGGGCAGCGGCGAGACCCACGCCGAAGTCGGCGACAAGGCCAACGACGCCGTTCGCATCGATGCCCCCGACCTTCGCTGCCGGGTGCTCGCCGAAGGCGGCAACCTCGGCATCACCCAGCGCGCGCGTGTCGAATACTGCCTCGCGGGTGGACGGGCCAACAGCGACTTCATCGACAACGCCGCCGGGGTGAACTGCTCCGACCACGAGGTAAACATCAAGATCGCGCTCGGGGAACGGGTCGCGCGGGGTGAACTCACCGAGAAGCAGCGTCGGTCGCTACTCGAAGAGAACACCGATGCCGTCGCCGAACTCGTGCTGCGCGACTCCGATCGTCAGGTGCAGGCGATCCGCATCGCCGAGTACCACGCGCTGGTGCGCATGGGCGAGTACCGCCGCTACATCTCGATGCTGGCCGACGCCGGACAGCTCGATCGCGAACTCGAGTTCATTCCCGACGACGACGTGCTGATCGAACGCAAGGCCGCGGGCCTGGGCCTCACCCGCCCCGAGATCAGCCTGCTCCTCTCCTACACCAAGGTGATCCTGAAGGAGGCGCTCTGCTGCGACGAGATCGCCGACAACCCGATCCTCGTCGAGACCATGCAGTCCGCGTTCCCTCGGGCCCTGGTCGAGCGCTTCGGGGACACCCTCGCGAAGCATCGCCTGCGCAAGGAGATCGTCGCGACCCAGCTCGCGAACGAGATCGTCAATCGCATGGGTTTCACCTTCGTGTCGCGGCTACAGGAATCGACGGGGACGACGGCGCCGGAGATCGCGAACGCCTACGCGATCACCCGTGACATCTTCGACCTCGAAGCACGCTTCCGAGAGGTCGAGGCCCTGGGCTCCCGGGTCGACAGCGATACCCAGGTTCTGCTGATGACGACGCTGATGGGCCTCGCGCGGCGGGGTTGCCGCTGGCTGCTGCGCAACCGGCGGGGCGATCTGCGCGCCGGCAGTGAACTCGACCGCTTCCGCCCACGCATCGAGCAGGCGGAACGCGCACTCCCCAAGGCGTTGACGGGCGAACCCCGTGAGGCCTGGTTCGAGCGGCGCAACCAGCTCATCGAAGGGGGTGTACCCGAGGCGCTGGCGAGCTTCCTCGCTTCGGCCCGGCACCTCCACAACGCCTTCGCCATGATCGAAGCCGCCGACCGCACCGGCGTCGAAGTCGACACCGCCCTCGAGGTCGACTTCCGGCTCGCGGAGCGCCTCGATCTCCAGTGGCTACGCGGCCGCATCGCAGAGCTTCGCGTCGACAATCACTGGCAAGCGCGTTCGCGAGAGAATTGTCTCGACGATCTCGACTGGCAGGAGCGCGCGCTCACCGAAAGCGTGTTGACGACACTCTCTCGGGACAACGGCTCACGCGCCGCCCTCGACCATTGGATCGAACAGCACGCGCTCCCCGCGCGCCGCTGGAGCCAGATGCTCGCCGATCTGCACAGCGCCGAGCCCCTCGATCTGCCGATGTGCATCGTGGCGCTGCGCGAGTTGCTCGACTGGTCCCAGACGGCCTCGCACTCGCGAAGCGGCTGAGCGCCGTTACTCGAGCAGGCTTTCGAGCAACTCCCGCTCCTCGTCGTCGACGTTTTCGCCGCCGCTCACGCCTTCGTCCACCTCGGCGGGGGTCGTCTCCTCTTCGGCCGCGGCCTGCGCCTTGCGCTTCTTCTTTTTCTTCTTCTTGCTCTTCTTCGTGAGCTTGCCGAACGCCTTGTCGACGGCCTTGTCGAGCTTCTTCTCGCCCTTGTCTGCGGCCTTGCCGACCGCCTTTTCGAGCTTCTTCTCTCCCTTGTCGACGAGACGTTCCGCTGCGCCCGCACCGAGACGGCTGGCGATCTCGTCGCCTTCCGGTTTCGCGGACACCTCGGGCAGCTCGCCACCGATGCGGAGTGGAATTTCGATCCGGCCAGCTTCGTTTCGCAGGTGCTTGAGCGGCTTGGCCCGGTCGATCAGGTTCTCGCTGATCGATTCGGAGAGCGCGAGGCGGGTCCCGAGATCGAGCTCACCCACCAGGGAGAGCGTCCCTTCGCCGCGCAGTCCGAAGTCGGCCACGTCCACTTCGATGCCGCCGATGTGAAGGCGGCCATCGCGCACCTCGATGTTCGCCTCGAGTTGATCGAACTGGGTCTCCCCGGTGTTGAACAGCGCGGGATAGTCCTCTTCGAGCTTCGCCGGAAGCTGGGAGGAAAGCCCGGGGATACCGGTGAAGCCGGCGAGCGCTTCCTCGACGAGGTTCACGTCGTGGAGCACGCCACCGTCGATCGAAACGCGTCCCCGCCCCGTCATCCCTTCCAGCAATGCGTCGACGGTGGTGCCCTGCCCGCTCAGGTCGAGGGACATGTTCATGCGGCCATCCACGACCTGCACACCCTGGCTCGCGAAGGCCCGGGTGATCGCGCCGAGGTCGATGTCCTGCATGTTCGCGACCAGCGCGAGAGCGCCATCGGTCTTCCAGCCGCCGTCGAGGTCGATGCGCCCGTCGAAGATCTCCATGGCGAGATCCACCGTGGGATCGTCGAGGTTCTCGACCTTGCCCTCGAGATGCGCCGCCACCCCCGCCACCACGAAGTCGGCGGAGCGGATCTGGACGTCGCGATCCGTCATCCCGACGTCGAAGGCCACTTCGAGGGGCACGCCGCGATCCTTGCGCCCTTCTTCCGACCAGGAGACCAGCGCATCCGTCGCGTCGAGATCGAGTTCGAGGGCCGGTCGTTCGAGATGTCCCGACGCACGGCCCGAGAGTTTCATCGTGCCGGCGATCGGCAGGTTGGGGTCGATCGCGTCGCGCAATCCGGGCAACTCGCGCAACCCGTCCATGCGAATGGGATCGATCTCGAACCGGATGTCGAGGGGCGTCGGCACGCCGGCAAGCTCGGGAAGCGGACCGAAATCGCCCTCGATCTCGAGATTGCTGCGCGTGTCGTCCTCGCCGAGCAGTTCGCCGGTGAGTCGGAAGGCCAGGGGATTCAGCAGCCCCACGTCGGTAGCGGTGAACGCCAGGCGCTCGATCTCGACTTCGGCCATCGGGTCCGCGGCGCGGTCGATGTAGCGAAGGCGTCCACCCCGGATCTCGGCGACGGCCACGGTAAAGGTTTCGGCAACACCGTCGGTGTCTTCGCCGGCACCGCCCGCCGGCTCCGCGGGAGCGCTCGCAACCTCTTCTCCGGGCGCCTCGGTCGGCGCACCACCGAGGGTGTCGATGTTCATCCCGAAGACGTCGTTCACCACGACGAGGGTCACGTCGTGGAAGGCGATCCTGGTGACTTCGATACGCCCGAAGAGGGCAGGCCAGATCGCGACGCGCACGCTCGCCTCGTCGACGGAGAAGAAATCGCCTTCTCCCTGATCGTAGAGATAGTCGGGGTCTTCGCCAATGCGGAAACCGCTGACCCGAACCCCCAGGCCGCTGGTGAACGAAAGACCGACCTCGTCGAAGGAAACCGGTCGCACGAGGGCCGCCTCGATCTGCTCCTCGACCCAGGCCTTGTTGTCGTTCAGATAGGTGTCGAGATTGCTGACCGCCACGGCGACGCCGACACCGAGCACGATGACGAGCAGGAACACGCCACCCAGGAACTTTCGCATCTGAATCCCCCCACTATGCACAGGTATCCTAATCGACCGCCGGAGCGCGATCGATCGCGAATTCGATTCTCGGCCGATTCAGATGGTTCCATCCGCCCTTCGATTCGATGGGAGCGAAACTTTCGCGTGACGAGAACACCCGGGCGCCTCAATCGAGGGCCCGGATCCGCCCGTCGAGATCGACGCGAAACACCGCGCCCCGCGTGGCTGGCCCCGTACGCAGCACGGGCCAGGGAGCGGATTCGAAGAGCGAGACCTCGACGTGCTCGCCGCGATCCCGCGCCACGAAGTCGATGCGCGCGAAGCCGAGACCGACGCGGGAGTAGAGCACCCGGGGATGAGATCGCCCCAGCGGTCGCGAGCGCGAGCCACTCCCGGCGATCACGTGCAGCGCGGGACCCAGCCCCCCCTCCCCCTCCACCGCCTGGAGGGTGTGGTGATGACCTGCGAGAAAGAGCTGAACCGGTGCGTTCGCATCCGCGATCGCCCGGGCCACGAAGGCGCCGAAGCGACCGCGAACCGTCGACGCATCGGGCAGGCCTCCGTGGTCTTCCACCGCGCCACCCGCGTGCGACGCGATCAACCGCCACGGGCCCGCGCTCGCACCCAGCGCCCCCGCGAGCGCCTCGCGGTGCAACGCTGTGAACCCGCCGCGCTCGATCTCGCTCGAGTCGAGCAGAATGAGGTCGATGCCGGGCGCGAGCCTTCGATGCGTCACGACCTCGGTCGAGAGCTGCCAGTTGTCGATGTAGGCCGGCACCGCGTCACGCTGCAGTGTCGGGCTTTCGCGGCTCAGATGATCGTGGTTGCCCAACACGGCATAGAGCGGACGTGGAATGTTGAGGGCCCGCTCGCCGACACAACTCCCGGCAACTTCGGAAGAGCGAGGCCCGGATAGCGACACCAGGCCGCAGTACGGCAGGGCCAGGTTCATGCGAATCCGCTCGACGAGTTCGTTCGAGCGCAGACCGCGCATGTAGAAGTTGTCGCCCAGGAAGAGCACGGCATCGACCGGGTGTGCGCGATCCTCGGCTACGAGATCGCGCCCAACCGAGAGCTGGCCCTCGAAGAGCCACGCGAAGGGCCGGTGGACCTTTCCGGTGTCGCCCAGGGCGAGGAGGGAGAAACGCGAAGCGTGACCCGGGTGATCGGGGACATTGCCGCGCACGGCCACGCCCATGCGAAAGATCGCGAGCACCAGCAACGCCCCGGCGAGCACGCGAAGACTGCCAGCGACGACCCGATCGACTTGCACGCGTTCTCCCGGAAGCGATTTCGCGGGGCCGCCCCCGCACTTCGAACGCCCGAGCGTAAACCGTTTCGGGCGCCTGACCGATACGTGCTTTGAAGCCAACGCTCAAGGCGTTAGGCTCCGCCGCGTATCGTGCATGGAGAGGGGGGCTCTGGCAGATGCAGGAAGAAGGGCAGGAAGAAGGGCAGGCAGAAGGACAGGCAGGCGAGGCCGGGGGCGGTCGGCCCATCCGCAAGCAGCGCGACCAATGGACCAGCCGCGTCGGGGTGATCTTCGCCGTCGCCGGCTCGGCCGTGGGCCTCGGCAACTTCCTTCGCTTCCCCGGCCAGGCCGCCGAGAACGGCGGTGGCGCCTTCATGGTCCCCTACTTCATCGCCTTCCTTCTGCTCGGCATCCCGATCTGCTGGGCGGAGTGGACGATGGGGCGCATGGGCGGACGCATGGGCTTCCACTCGAGCCCCGCCATCTACGGCGCCGTCGCGGGCAAGCCACGCTGGCGCTTCATGGGGGCCCTCGGCGTCCTGATCCCGATCATCATCTACATGTACTACGTCGTGATCGAATCCTGGTGCCTGGGTTACGCCCTCGCCTATCTCACGGGCTCGATCGACCTCGGCAACGACCCCTCGGCCTATGGCGAACGCAGCGCGGCCTGGTTCGGCGACTTCGTCGGCATCGGGGCCAACGGCCTGGGCGATGGCGGCGTCGCGACCTCCGTCTACTTATGGGCACTCGTCTTCGCGGTGAACTTCATCTTCATCTACCGCGGGGTGTCGCGGGGCATCGAGACATTCTGCAAGTACGCGGTCCCCGCGATGGCGCTGTGCGCCGTCGTCGTGCTCGTTCGCGTGCTCACCCTCGGCACGCCGAACCCGGAGTTGCCCGACCAGAACGTATTGAACGGCCTCGGCTTCATGTGGAACCCGAAGTCGTCCGCGGCCGATGGTGCCTGGGTCGGGAGCCTCGCGGATCCCGGCGTGTGGTTGGCCGCAACGGGGCAGATCTTCTTCTCGCTCTCGGTCGGCTTCGGGATCATCATCAACTACGCGAGCTATCTGCAGCGCGACAAGGACGTCGTGCTCTCGGGACTCACGGCTTCGTCGACGAATGAGTTCTTCGAGGTCTGCCTGGGCGGGCTGATCACGATCCCGGCGGCCTTCATCTTCCTCGGCGCAGCCGGGGCGACCGGAGGCACCTTCGGTCTGGGCTTCAACGCCCTTCCCGTCGTCTTCCTCTACATGCCCGGGGGCGCCTTCTTCGGCTTCCTCTGGTTCTTCATGCTCTTCCTGGCCGCCATCACGAGCAGTCTTTCGATGCTGCAGCCCGGGATCGCCTTCCTCGAAGAGGGCCTCGACATCAACCGCCACACCTCGGTGACCCTGCTCGGCCTGCTCACCGGCGCGGGCTCGCTCTTCGTCGTCTACTTCAGTGAAGGGCTCGCGGCGCTCGACACGATGGACTTCTGGATCGGCACGGCGGGCATCTTCGTGCTCGCGACGTTGCAGGTGATCCTCTTCGGTTGGGTGCTCGGCGTCGACAAGGGCGTCGAAGAAGCCCAGCGCGGGGCACAGATCAATCTGCCCAAGGTCTTCCGCTTCGTCGTGAAGTACGTCTCGCCCCTCTATCTACTCACCATCTTCGCGCTCTGGTCGAACCAGAACCTGCCGGGATACATCGAGAGCCTGCGCCAGGGCGGCATTCCACTGGTGACGGTCGGCGTGATCGTCGGGGTCTTCGTGCTCTTCCTGGTGCTCGTGCGCATCGCCGGGTCGCGTTGGGACGAAGAAGCCGCTCACCACCAGGGTTGAGGAAGAAAACCATGACCGCAGCGGGTTGGATCTTCATGTTGGGCTCGATCGGGGTCGTCTTGAGCCTGCTCGTCTTCTGCTACGCCAAAGTGCTCGGTTCGCCGGATCAGTAGGATGACGGCTTCGAACGACGGTTCCGGATCGCTTCCCGCGATCCACTTCTGGTTCGAGTTCGCGAGCACCTACTCGTACCCGGCCTCGGCGCGCATCGCGAAAGTGGCCGAGGTCGCCGGCATCGAGGTGGTGTGGGAGCCCTTCCTGCTGGGGCCGATCTTTCGCGATCAGGGCTGGAACGACTCCCCCTTCAACCTCTACCCGCGCAAGGGCGCATATATGTGGCGCGACATGGAGCGCCTGTGCGAAGCCCACGGCCTGCCCTTCGTGCGGCCGGAGAAGTTCCCGATGAACGGGCTGCTCGCGGCGCGGGTCGCCGTGCTCGGCAAGGGCGAAGGGTGGCTGCCCGATTTCGTGCGCGCGGTCTATCACGCGAACTTCGCCGATGGGCGCGACATCGCCGACCCCGATTGCATCGGCGACATCCTCGCCGCGCTGGCACTACCGGCCGATGACCTGATCGAACGAGCGGGTTCGGACGAGAACAAGAAACGCCTGCGCGAACAGAACGCCCGGGCCGATGCCCTCGGGATCTTCGGCGCACCGACCTTCAGCGTCGGCGAAGAACTCTTCTGGGGCGGCGATCGCATGGGCGACGCGATCGCATTCGCACGCGGAGGCGGCGCTGGGTAGTCTCGCCGGCGGGGGGCAGCCATGATCTCCGCCATGCTGGGGCTCGCGCTTTGCTGGCTGGTCCTGTGGGCCTGCTTCGCCGGGCTCGGTGGCCTGCTGCACCGTGCGGTTGCGAGCCAGGGCGCGCCCGGGTTCGCGAACTCGTTCTGGCTCGGGTGGGCGAGTTGGATCGGCGCCCTCGAGATCGTGCACTTCTTCCTTCCCCTGGGCGGAGTCGCGGTCTCCCTTCCGCTGATCGCTGCGGGTGCGGCGGGCTTGCTGTGGCACGGGCGGGGGTGGTTCGACGACGTGCGCGGCGGGTTGCGAGACCAGCCGCTCGTCTGGATCGGCTTCGCGCTCTTCGGCCTGTGGCTTGCCAATCGAAGCCTCGGTCCGCTGCTCACGGTCGACGCCGGCCTCTATCACCTGGGTTCGATTAAATGGGCCGCCGAGCATCCCCTGGTCGGCGGACTCGCGAACCTTCACGGACGCCTCGCCTTCAACAGCACGGCCTTTCTCTGGATGGCGAGTCTCGACGATCTCGTCGGCGCCCTGCGCGGCCACGAAATCACCACGAGCCTGGTGATCCTGCTCGCTGCCGGAGAACGCATCGCTCGCGCCGCTGGCGCCGAAGACGAAAGACGACGCCACTTCGAACTCGGGTTGCTCCTCCCCCTCGCCTACGCGGCGACGGTGATGCACGTGTCGCGGAGCAGCCCGGATTGGCTCGTGCTCGTCGTCGGCATCACCGCCGCATCCCTCGCTCTCGATCTGTTCGGTTCGCGCGAAGAGCCAGCCCGCTCGCAGACCTTCCTCGCGCTCGCGGGGGTGGCGGCGGTCGGCGTGACGGTGAAGCTCAGCTTCGCCGCCTTCGCGGGAAGCCTCGCCCTGGCCGTAGCGTGGCATGTGGGGTCGACCCACCGCACGGATCGTCCCTCGGCCCGCGCGTACGCGGCCGCGGCGGTGCTAGTGCTCTGGATCGCCGGGCCCTGGCTCGCCCGCGGCATCGAACTCAGCGGTTACCCCGTCTACCCCTTCACCTGGTTCGGACCCGGCGTCGAATGGCAGCTCCCCGAGGAGCGGGCGCAGGCCGAGGTCGACTGGATCCGCAGCTGGGCCCGCGCCCCGGGTCGGGAACCCGCCGAGGTGCTGGGCAACTGGGATTGGCTCGGGCCCTGGTGGCAGGCGCGTTTCAAACAGTCGGAGTCGATCGCCTTCTTCGTCTTTCCCGGCGCATACCTCCTCTTCTTCGGGATGCTGGCCCGGATTCGCAGCAAGCGGGCCGAGATGCCCTCTCGGGACCCCAGAGGGCTCGCGATCGCCCCCTGCTGGGTGGCGCTGGCGGCGTGGTTCGCCTCGGCCCCGGACCCCCGCTTCCTGGGTGCCGTGCTCTGGATCCCGGCGGCCTGGCTGGCCGCCCGCCCCACGCCGGAAAAAGCGAAAAAAACGATCGGCCGAGCGGGCCGAATCGCCGGAGCTGCGTGTCTAGCCCTCTACTGCGCCCATATGGCCTCGACCCTCGAGGCCTGGGTGATTGGATCCGACACCCCACGCGGGAGGCGCGTGGCGAAAACCAAGGTCGTGCACACGCGACATGGCATCGCGTTGAACGTTCCGGTGCGCGGCCAACAATGCTGGGAAGCTCCCCTGCCATGCACGCCCTACCCCGCCCCGCGACTCGGCCTGCGCGACGACTCCGAAGTCTGGAGCGGGTATCGCTTGATCGGGCTGCCGCACGACGAACGCACGAAACCGTAGGCCGATCTCCCATCACGAATTCGGGCGAAGGCTGTCGCGTGACGAACGCCGCGGACCAATCAACGTTTCATTCTCACAAGCAAGCGATCGCGCTCGCATCGACGCACATGGGGAGTGTCGATGTCGCAGCGCAATCAAGACTTGGTGAATCATGCGGGCTAGGCTCCGCATTCACCGGGAGGCTCCCGGGTCCATGCCGTCGATGACCACCACTGCAGACAATCCGTCGCTGAACCCCAGCCTCACGCCGACGCAGCACCCCGAGGCGCAGCGCGCCGGGCTCCTGCCCGCCTCCGCCGTGCGCGATGCGTCCGAGCGCGCCGGTGGCCGCTACCTCCTGCTCGGCGAGAGCCCGATCGAGGTCTGGCGTCGCCCGATGTCGCATCGGCTCAAGCGCCAGCTCAAGGCCGAGGGGCTGAAGGCCTTCGACGATCCCGACGCGAACCTCGCCTCCCCGGTGGCGATGCTGCGCGCCGATCACTTCTTCGATCGCGCGGCCGGCTACCTGCTGCTGCGCGATGCGCCCGCCGTGATGACGATGCCCGGCAGCGACGGACGGGTGATCCCCGTCGCGGCCTACTGCGACGGCGACGAGGTGGAGAGCTGGCGCGCCCTGCTCGAAGGCGGTGAGATCGAGACCTCGGCCCTGCCCGCGGGCACGACCCAGCTCGACGCCGCGGCGCTCCCCGAGATCTACAACAGCGAATTGCGCAAGATGACGCGCCCCTTCGTGGCCCGGATCGACGCCTCGACGATTGACGACATCGAGCGACGCACCTTCGACCTCGCCTACAAGGGCGTCACCGACTTCATCACGAAGTTCGTCTACCCGACTCCCGCCTATCACGGCACCCGGCTCGCCGCGCGCCTCGGTCTCTCGCCGAATGCACTCACCACGATCAGTCTGGGTCTGGTCTTCGTGACGCTGTGGCTCTTCGCGACGGGGCAGCACGCGCTGGGCATCGTCGTCGGCTTGCTGATGTCGTACTTCGACACCCTCGACGGCAAGCTCGCACGGGTCACCCAGACCTCGACGCGCTGGGGCGGCTTGTTCGACCATGCAATCGACCTGATCCATCCGCCCTTCTGGTGGCTCGCCTTCTGGTGGGGGACGAACCCGAGCCCGACGCCCACCGGCTGGCACGCGGTCGCGGCGTTCACCTTCTTCTTCTACGCCGCCGTGCGCCTGCTCGAGTGGCGGTTCAAGAAGCGCTACCGCGTGCGCATCCACACCTGGAAGCCCTTCGACTCGCACTTCCGCCTGATCACGACCCGGCGCAACCCGAACCTCGCGATCCTCGCCCTCTCGCTGCTCTTCTTCGACGCGGAGTTCGGTGTCTACGCGATGCTCGCCTGGATGGTCGCGAGCTTCGCGATCCACGGCGTGCGCTTCCTGCAGGCCGAGCTGCACGTCCGCAGCCAGGGGCCGCTGCGCTCCTGGTTCGAGACGATCTGAACGCCGCAGCGCCGTTGGGCGATCAGCCTCGCTTGCCTACCGGCGTGTAGCTCGTCTTGTTCGCGCCAGTGTAGATCTGGCGCGGCCGCGCGATCTTGAAGCTCGGATCGGCGTGGAGCTCCTTCCAATGGGCGATCCAGCCGGGTAGACGCGCCATCGCGGAGATCACGGTGAAGGTCTCCGAGGGGAAGCCCACGGCGTTGAACATCACCGCCGAGTAGAACTCGTAGGTGGGGAAGAGCCCCTTCTCTTCGAAGTACGGGTCGGAGGTGACGCCCTCTTCGATCTCGGCTGCGATCTCGAGCAGCTTCGTATTCACGCCGACGCGATCGATCAGCTCGCCGTATATCGGCTTCAGCACGCGAGCGCGGGGATCGAAGTTCTCGTAGATGCGGTGACCGAAGCCCTGGAGCGAGTCGATGTCGCCCGAATCCTTCAAGCGATCGAGGAAGGCCCTTCCACTGATTCCCTCCTGGCGGATCATCGCCAGCATCTCGATCACCGCGCGGTTGTCGCCGCTGTGCTGCGGGCCCCATAGCGCGTTGATGCCCGCCGAGATCGCGGCGAAGAGGTTCACCATCGACGAGCCCACCAGCCGCACGCAGCTGGTCGAGCAGTTCTGCCCGTGATCGGCCTGCAGGATCATCAGCAGATCGATGGCCTTCTCGATCACCGGGTCGGGTTCGAAGTCTTCACACGGGGTGGCGAACATCATGTGGAGGAAGTTGCCCACGTACGAGAGCTCGTCGCGGGGATACATGAAGGGCTGCCCGATCGAGTGCTTCCAGGCATACGACGCGATGGTGGGCATCTTCGCGATCAGGCGATGCACCGAGATCTCGACCTGCTCATCGTCGCGCGGGTCGAGGGAGTCGGGGTAGAAGGTCGAAAGCGCCCCGGCGGCCGCCGAGCACGCGGCCATCGGGTGGGCGTCCTTCGGGAAGGCGCCGAAGAACTCCTTCATGTCCTCGTGCAGCAGCGTGTGGTAGCGGATCGACTGGTCGAAGGCCTCGAGCTCGGTGGCGCTCGGGAGCTCGCCGTTGATCAGCAGGTAGGCGACCTCGAGGAAGTGGCTCTGGGCCGCGAGCTGTTCGATCGGGAACCCGCGGTAGCTCAGCAGGCCGTCGGCACCGTCGATCAGGGTAACACCGCTCGCGCAGGACCCCGTGTTCCAGTAGCCGGGGTCGAGGGTGATCGCGCCGGTCTGGCCCCGTAGCTTCGTCACGTCGAGGCCCTTCTCGCCGTTCACGCCTTCGACCACGGGCAGTTCGACGGTCTTGTCGCCGATGGTGAGGGTCGCGACTTCGCTCATGGGATGGTTCTCCGTTGCGCGATTGGGCTCGCGCGTTGCCCTGTCGTCGAACCAGGGGGCGCTCATTCTGCAACGGAACGCCCGCGCGGACAACGCGTGCGCGCCCGGACCCGCGAAGTTCTCGTGGCGAATTGTCGCGTAGGCTACAACGGGAGCCCCCTCAACGGCCCCGTCGCATCAAGCTGTGCGAGGAAGCGCAGTTTCGAGGGCGGCCATCACGCGCCCGGGCTCCGATCGCACCATGTAGTCGTCGCTCTGGTCGATCCAGCGCACGATGCCTTCGGCGTCGGTCAGGATCGTCGTCGGAATCGGAAGGCCGACCAGCCCCGGTGGGCGGACCGCCGTGTTGCGATTGTCGACGCCGAACGCGCGGGCCACCTCGAGCTTGCGGTCCGAGAGCATCACGGCCTTCGCGCCGTGCTTCCCCATGCCCTCACGCAACTGCTTCGGTGTATCGGTGCAGAGAGTGACGATCTCGATCGATCGCGCGTCGAGTTCGGGTCGCAGTTCTTCCCATCGCCGCAACTCGGCGACACAGTAGGGTCACCAGTGGCCGCGGAAGAACTTGATCAGCATGGGCCTTCCGCGCAGGGCCTCCGAGCGAAACCACTCGTCGTTGTGATCCTTCGCCTCGAAGGCGGGTAGCGCATCGCCCACGCCGAAGGCCGGTCCCTGATCCGATTGTCCCGCCAGGCTGCCGAGAACCAGGAAGGCGGCGCTCACGAAGAGGGCGATGCTCGCCAGCACGCCGCCCAGGGTGCCCGGGCTCCCGCCCAGGGAAACGACCGAGGTCACCAGGGCCAATACGGCCAGCACGCGAAGCAGTATCTTGCCCTGCCCGACCTGCACGCGTTGGATCAAACCCATCCAGGTGGCCGCCAGGATGGACGCCGTACCGAACGCAACGTAGGCCCAGGCGATCGATGACATTCTTCTCTCCCCGTTTCGCTTCGCTCGATTGCGCTTCAGTCTATCGCGGTTGTAGCGTCGCAGCGCGTATTCCACCGCACGAGGAGCCCCCATGAGCGAACCGCATTTCGGACTCGAAGATCGCATCGCCATCGTCACCGGTGCCGGCCAGGGCGTCGGGCAGGGCATCGCCTTCTCACTGGCGCGCCACGGTGCGCGCGTAGCCGTGATGGGCCGCACGAAGTCGAAGGTCGAAACCACAGCGAAGGAAATCGAAGCGCGCGGCGGGACCGCCCTTCCCCTCGAAGGAGATGTAAAGGTCGGCGAAGACCTCGCGCGCTGTGTCGAAGAAGCGGTCGCGGCATTCGGCGGCTTGAACGTGCTGGTCAACAACGCGCAGCAGGTTCCCCTGGGTCCTCTCCTCGACATTCCCGAAGACATGTTGGAAGACGGTTGGACCTCGGGCCCGCTGGCCACCCTGCGTATGATGCGCTTCTGCCATCCCCACCTCAAAGGCGACGGCTCGATCATCAACCTCGCGAGCACGGCGGCCCGCCGCTGGGATGCGACGAACTACGGCGCGTACGCCGCGGTCAAGGAAGCCATCCGGGCGATCAGCCGTGGTGCCGCTTCCGAATGGGGTGGCGACAACGTTCGCACCAACGTGATCCTGCCCCACGCGAAATCCCCCGGCCTGATCTGGTGGACCGAGAACAACCCGGAGGAAGCCGCGGAGTTCATCGCCACGATCCCGGCTGGTCGCATCGGGGAGTGTGAAGAGGACATCGGCGAGGTCGCGGCCTTCCTCTGCTCGAAGGCGGCGTCCTACATCAGCGGCCAGAGCATCGCGGTGGACGGCGGGCAGGCGTACATGCCCTAGCAGCCCGTTGAAGAGCCCTTCGGTCGCCATCCGCGGCCCTTCGACCCGATCTCTGCGTTGCGCGATCACGGCCGTAGCTACGGCTACGCCCGCGATCACGCGCCTTGAACTCGGGCCGGATGACCACGGCTGGCTCGGTCAGGGCTCTTCAACGGACTGCTGGCCGGGTGGCGGTGCAGAGCTACTTCTTGCTCTGCTCGCGACCGCGCGACTGCACGCCCTCGCGACGCTCGGCGATCTCGCTGGTGGCGATCTGCTTCGAGGATTCGATGCCGGCCTGGCGCTCGTAGACCAGGGCCTCCGGAAGGGGCATCGCGAGGCCTTCGTCGATCAGCTTCTTGTAGCCGATCATCACGTGGGGCACGCACGAAGCCATGTCGGTGGCGAGGGCCTGTGCGGTCGGTACCAGCTCTTCGTGTTTCACCACGCGATTCGCGAGGCCCCATTCATAGGCGAGATCGGCCGTCACGGTGTTGCCCGAGAGGCTGATCTCTTTCGCTCGGGCCACCCCGATCAGGCGCGGAAGCTTCTGGGAGAGCCCCCACCCGGGCAGGATCCCGACCCGCGCGTGGGTGTCGGCGAATTTCGCCTTCTCGCTCGCGAGGATCAGATCGCAGGCCAGCGCCAGCTCGAAGCCTCCGGTCACCGCGTGTCCGTTCACGGCGGCGATGATCGGTCCCTCGAAGTTCGCCATGCCGTTGGCCATCTCGTCCTGGCCCACCGAGGCGAGTTCGAAGCCCGACGTGCCGTCGGCGTTCCCGGACAACTCGGCGAGATCCATACCGGCACAGAAGGCGCGGCCCGCGCCCGTCAATACGACGGCGCGGATCTCGGGATCGGCCTGCAATGCATCGAATGTCTCGCCAATCGCCAGACGAAGCTTCGACGACAGCGAGTTCATCTGCTCGGGCCGGTTCAGCGTCACGGTGGCGACGGCGTCGTTCTTCTCGACCAGGATCACGGGCTCACTCATCTCAGAAGGCTGCCTTCCATCCCTTCTCTTCGAACGCTTCCTTCGAGCAGTGTCGCGATTGGGGCACGTAGGGCGCAATATCCTCGTCGACCTCGCCCTCGTCGATCGCGCGCTTGAGCTTCGTCAGGTTCTCCTCGCGTGCGAGGAGCATGCGGAAGGTGAGCTGGCCGTCGAGGTAGTCGCCCCAGTCGAGCCAGGCGACCCCGTTCTCCCTGGTGGCGTTCGCCGGGCGGTTGGCCTTCGTGGACACCACGATCGTGTAGTAGCCGTTCTCGTCGACCGGGATGTCGGCGTCGATCACGGCGTCCTCGCAGATGCCCGCCCAGAAGTTGTAGGTCGTCACCGTGAAGCCGCGAATGTCCTTGCCTGGAGTGTGGATCGGTTCGCGCGGGGTATCCGGCGCGGTGAACTTCTTGCCCCTGGTGACGTGCACGTCTCCCAGACGATCCGTGTAGGGCGTCACCAGATAGAGGATGTCCTTGCTGGCGAGGATGTCGTACGGGAGCCCCCAGTTGGACTTGGTGCTGTATTTCTCCGGCCAGCAGAGCCCGCGGTGATCCGGGATCGGCAGCGGCGCGAAGTGCGTGGTCTCGTACGGCGGCTCCGAGCCTTCCGGATGCGGTTCCATCTCTTCGTAGTGGAGGGTCTGGTTGCCGTGGGCGTCGTAGACCGTGATCGCGGGGACGTTCACCCCGCCGATGTTCGGCGGCATCGCCCCGAAGTCGGATCCCGTCGTGCGGAAGATGCAGAAGACCGCCGGGTTGCGACCGCCATTCACCTTCACTCCGGCGTAGCAGGTGTTGGGCTCGGGGTTTTCGGGCTTCTCGGTGAACACCAGCTGTGCGGTGAAGCGCCGGCCCTTCCCTTCGGGCACGGCTTCGCGGAACGGGTTTACGCTGCCCTCGTCCGGATCGATGTCGACATCGACGATCGTGTCGAGGTTGTTCGTGTCCATGTCCGAGGGATGAAAGGCAAAGTAGCGGCAGTGGGGATACTCGCCGTGGAAGACGACGCGACCGCCTTCGGGCACGGGGATGAAGCCCGGAGGCGCACCGTCGCCGTGCCAGAAGCGATTGCTGAAGTAGTTCGAAGCCGAGGTGTCGATCAGATAGGGGAAGCGGTTGTTGGTGAGCGGAGTCCCCACTCCCGGCCAACCCGGGCAGCGCGACTCGCCGATCGTTCGCCCCACCACGTACTCGGGCTTTCCGTAGCGGATCCCGCAATGCTCGGCGATGTAGTCGGAGATGCGCCCCTCGACGCCGGCGAGCTCGGGGTCGGTCAGCCGCGGGAAGATGCCGAGCACGGCCTGCCCCGTGGTGTCGCGCGCGTCGGCCATCAACTTGTGGAGGAATTCGAGGTCGTCGCGAATCTCGTCGGGCGCGACTTCGAGCAGTTGCCGCACCACGTCGGCGTGGCCGACGAATTCGTTGAAATCCCATTCCACCTCGCGCTCGCCGTTGATCAGTTCGCGGAGGCGCTCTTCGAATCGTTCGTGGGGGGTCATGCGATCTCCTTGGGTTCGCCTGGACGAAGGCTCAATCGATGGACTGGCCCGGTTCGATGCGTTCGTATCCGAAGGCCTCGATGGCGAAGTCCCAGTTCTCGTTCACCGTCGACACCACGTCTTCGGGGAACTCGAACTTGTTCTTCTGGTAGCTCCCCAGACCGTCGAGGAAGCTCTGGAAGCGCGGCCGAGCGGCTTCGAAGTCGCCGAGCTCGAGGGTCTTGTAGATCTCTTCGAGGATCGGGATCGGGTGCAGCTCGAAATCCTCGAAGCGGATTTCGACGAGGCGCTCGGGCGCGATCAGGTGTCGCTGGTCGAGGTAGGCCTGCATCTGCACCTGGTACGCGTGCACGATCCACGCATCGATGACCTCCCAATCGATCTCCTGCAGGACCGCTGGAGGCAACGTCTTGCGATACATGTTCCGCATCGACTGATAGACGGGGTACGGGTTGCGCACGATGTTGACGAAGCGCGCCTCGGGGAACATGTCGAGCAACACGCGAATGCGCGCGGTGTTGGGCGGCGTCTTGAGTACGAGCCGCTTGCCGCCCGAGAGCAACGTGGCCTTCTGCAGCACCTCCATATAGGCGCGCTGCCAGGCCTCGAGATCCTGCTGGTTCTGCCCGAGCTCCGAGACGTAGCGGTCGTAGATCTGTGGCACCAGGCGCGGGAAGTTCATGAAGTGCAGCGGCGCCTCGTCCGTGCAGTTGATCATCGCCAGCTCCTCCTCCTGGGGGCTGTCGAGGGAGATGGGCACGTTGTCCATCGGCCGCTTCTTCGGCATCTGCTTGGCGAAGAACCGCTGGAGCCAGCCACGACCGATCAGCGAGATGGGATGCGTGCTGGCCTGGTAGTTCGAGACCACGCCGAACTGCGGATCCTGATAGAAGAGGTTGTGCAGGTGCGTGGTACCGCTGCGTCCGAAACCGAGCAGGAAGACCGGGTCGCCATTCAGCTTCGTGCGACGGATCTTGCGGCCGTAGATCAGGTTCTCGAGCCAGCGCAGGGGCTCGATCAGCGTGCTGAAGGTCTTCCACGCCTTCGCGCGCTTTTCGTACTTCGCGTCGACTTCGTTCTGCGCGAGCAGGCGCACGACCGCGGGGCGCGGAAGGAATTGGGACATGGAGGGCATTGGGGGACTCCTGACTGGACGGCCGTCTGCTAGACGTGCGCGCTCATACCTCGACCTCGGGCAACTCGGGTTGCCATGCGACGCCGTTGATGTGGCCGCCACCATCGACGTGGATGGTGTTGCCCGTGACGAACTTCGCGTCTTCGCTCGCGAGGAAGACCGCGACGGGTCCGATCTCGTGTTCGCAATCGCCGACGTGGGGGATCGGGTTGCCCTGTTCGATGGTCGCGGCGCTCTTGGGATCGAACTTCTTGAACGCTTCCCACGATGGCGCAGCGGCGAATGGACACAGGACATTGGCCGTGATGCCGTGGCGTCCCCACTCGACCGCCGCGGTTCGCGTCAGCGCGCGCAGCCCTTCCTTGCTCCCGTTGTAGGGCGTGGAGTAGCGATGCGCGTTGATGCCGTTCAGGGACGCCATGTTGATGATGCGCCCCCAACCCTTGCGCTTCATGTGGGGGAAGCAGGCCTGCATGGCCCAGAATGACGCGAAGTAGTTCACGTCCATGTGTTCGTGCATCGCCTCGTCGCTCATGACTTCGAGGCGCGCCGTGCCGCCCGTGGGCGTCGCGTTGTTCACGAGGATGTCGACGCCGCCGAAGATCGCGACCGCCTCTTCCACCATGGCGATCACACTCTCCTTCTGTCCGACGTCGGTCTTCACGTAGTGCGCGCGGGCGCCGCTGGAAGTGAAGTCGCCCTCGATCCCCGCGACACAGGCCTCGCCCTTGTCGGCGGAGCGATTCGCGACGATCACGCTCGCCCCCTCGGCCGCAAAGGCGCGGGCGACGCCGAGGCCGACGCCCTGCCCGGCTCCCGTGACGATCGCGACGCGATCCCGGAGTCGATGGGTCTCGTTCATGGGGGTCCCCTCGCGCTCTCCCGGCGCTCGGGCAATATATACAGTTGTAAAGTCATATTTCAATGATAAAGTGACTCGCGTCTCGGGAAGCCCGAAACGTCGATGGAGCCCAGCGATGCCCCCCTCCAACCCAGCGCGCTCCGAGCCCGGCGAGCCGACCACGCCCGCCGCGACGCCGATCCCCATCCGTGAGCGCCAGCGCCGGCAGACCCGGGACGTGATCTTCGAGGTCGCAATGGCGGAGATCGCGGAGCACGGCCTCGCGGGCGTGCGCATCGAACACATCGCGCGCAAGAGCGGCGTCACCCGGCCGACGGTCTACGCCCACTTCCCCACGCGCGAGGACTTCCTGCGCGAGATGCAGGAGCGCGCCGACGCCCGCGCCCTCGCCTACCTGCGTGAACGACTCGACGGCGAGGCCGAGGGCGGTGACGGCCTCTTCCACACCCTGGTCGATGGACTCTTCGACATGGCCGCTTCCACCAACGAGAACCTGCGGCGCGAATCCTTCGCCATGATGCTGCGCGAGCCCCGCAGCGAGCGTTGGCTCGGGCACGAGTTGTTCAGCTACATCGTCGAGTGCGTCGCGAAGAGCCAGGCCCGCGGCGAACTCCCCGAAGGTCGCGACCCCGAAGATCTGACGCGCATCACACTGAGCGCGCTCTTCGCCTTCATCTCGATCGAAGGCACGAGCCCCGAAGCCCGTCGCCGCGACGCCCACCAACTGCTCGACTGGCTGCTCGGCCAACCGGCTTGATCGGAGGAAGGAACCCATGAGCATCGAGAGCAAAGACGAACTCACCCGCCGCCTCTCCGGTCGCCTCGCAGGCAAGGTGGCGATCGTCACCGGCTCGGCCCAGGGCGTGGGTCTCGGCATCGCGACGGCACTCACCCGCGCCGGTGCGCGCTGCGTCGTCGCCGACTTCAACGAGGAGGCGGGGGAGCAGGCCGCCAAGGATCTCTCGACGATCGGCCCGGGTGCCTCGTTCGTTCGCTGCGACGTCACGAAGCGCAACGATGTCGACGCTACGGTGGCCCACGCCATCGACGCCCACGGTCAGCTCGACATCCTGGTCAACAACGCACAACGCGCACCCTTCGAACTCCCGACCATCATGGAGCACACCGACGAGATCATCGATCTGTGCTTCGACACCGGCTATCGCGCGAGCTTCCACTTCATGCAGGCCGCCCACGACGAGCTCGCGAAGACGGGGGGCTGCGTGATCAACATCGGCTCGGCCGCCGGCCTCGACGGCCAGTACGGACAGGCCGCCTACGGCGCCAACAAGGAGGCGATCCGCGCGCTCAGCAAGACCGCGGCGCGGGAGTGGGGGCCGGAGGGCATCCGCGTGAACATCATCTGCCCCCTCGCGAAGTCGCCCGGCGTCGTTCAGCTGCTCGAACACGATCCGGGCTTCGAGGCCCGTGTCACGAAGGGGCAGCCGATCCCGCGCCTCGGCGAGTGTGAGGACGACATCGGCCCCGTCGCCGTCTTCCTCGCGAGCGACGACGCGCGCTACATCACGGGCCACACCGTCCCCGCCGACGGCGGCGCCTGTATGATCCGCTGAACGCCGAACCCGAACCGCCGAGGCCCCCCCATGAGCGATTCGAACTCCCCGACCGACGCCCCCCTGCGCGTCATGGTCACCGGCGGCACGGGCTTCGTCGGCTACCACACCGTCCTCGCACTGGTCGAAGCCGGCCACGACGTTCGGTTGCTCGTGCGCAGTCGTGAGAAGTTCAAGCGGGTGTTCGAACCCGCCGGGCTCGGTGGGCTCGACCACGTGGTGGGAGACATCACCCAGGAAAGTGCCGTCGAGACGGCCCTCGACGGCTGCAACGCGGTGGTGCACTCCGCGGCCATGGTGAGCATCCACGCGTCGGATTCGGAGAAGGTTCTCAAGAACAATCTGCGCGGGACGCGCTTCGTGCTGGGCGGCGCCCTCGAGCGCGGCATCGACCGCATGGTGCAGGTCTCGAGCACGACCGCGCTCTTCCGCCCGGGAGCGAAGCGCATCGACGAGCGCTCGCCCCTGGGCGACGCAAAGACGGGCTATGGCCGCTCGAAGATCGAATGTGATCGCTACGTGCGAAGGCTGCAGGCCGAAGGCGTCCCGATCTACACCACCTACCCGGGCACCGTGATCGGCCCCGATGATCCGGGCCTGTCCGAGGGCATGCTCGGCCTCAAGCTCCTGCTCGACGGGGGCATGGTCGTCGAGACGAGCTCGGGAATGCAGATGATCGACGTGCGCGATCTCGCGATCGCCCATGTTCGTCTGATCGAACGCGGGGGGCCACCGGACCGCTTCCCCATGGGCGGGCAGTATTTCGATTGGCCCGCCTACGGCGACCTGATCGCCGAGGTCCTCGACCGCAAGCTGCCCCGAATCCCGATGCCCGGAAGCGCGGTGCAGCTACTGGGCCGCGCCGGCGATCTCGTCGGTCAGGTGGCGTCCCTAGAAGTGCCGCTATCGGCCGAAGCCACGCGCTACGCCACCGAATGGGTCGAGGCGGACGACCGCCACACGTTGGAGACCCTCGACCTCGAATACCGCGACATCAGGAAGACCCTCTACGACGCGATCTTCTGGCTGCAGGGCAGCGGTCACGTGCGCAGCACCTATCGCCTGACCCCGCGCTGAACCGCGCCGGGTTCACACGCACGGTGAAGACAGCGCGACTGCGTTGTTGCAGACTCGCGCGTCTGCCACTTCCCCGACGCGCGCCCGCGTCCGCAATCGCGAGGTCCCTCCCATGTCCGACTTCCCCCTCTCTTCCCGCGAGATCCGCAGCAAGATCACGCAGGCCGGCCAACTCGAACTCTCGATCGCCACGACCGAGATCCCCGCGCCGACGGGCGATGCCGTCGTCGTGCGCGTCGAAGCGACTCCGATCAATCCTTCGGACCTCGGCCTGCTCTTCGGACTTGCCGACATGTCGACCGCAAAGCAGACCGGAACCGCCGATGCGCCGGTGGTGGTCGCCGATGTACCCGACCACCTGATGCGCATGCTCGAAGCGCGCGTCGATCAATCCCTCGCCGTCGGCAACGAAGGTGCGGGCGTCGTCGTCGCGGCGGGTGAAGGCGATGCCGCACAGGCCCTGCTCGGCAAGACGGTCGGCCTGATCGGCGGCGGCATGTACGCCGAGTACCGCCTCGTGCAGGCCGGCATGACCCTCGAACTCAACGAAGGCACGACGCCCGCCGAAGGTGCTTCGTGCTTCGTGAATCCGCTGACCGCTCTCGGCATGACCGAGACGATGCGCATGGAGGGCCATACGGCTCTCGTACACACCGCCGCGGCCTCGAACCTCGGCCAGATGTTGAATCGGCTCTGCCTCGCCGACGGCATCCCGCTGGTGAACATCGTGCGCCGCGACGAACAGGCGAAGATCTTGACCGACCAGGGCGCGAAGATCGTCTGCAACAGCAGCGCACCCAGCTTCATGGACGATCTCACCGACGCGATCGCGTCGACCGGCGCCACCCTCGGGTTCGACGCGACGGGGGGCGGTGAACTCGCCGGGCAGATCCTCTCGGCGATGGAACGCGCCGCCAACCGCAACGCCGCCGAGTACAGCCGCTATGGCTCGGACACCTGGAAGCAGGTCTACATCTATGGGAGTCTCGATCGCAGCCCCACGGTGCTGAAGCGCGACTTCGGCCTCGCCTGGGGCGTCGGCGGCTGGCTCCTCACCCCGTTCCTGCAGAAGATCGGCTTCGAGGCCGGTCAGAAGCTGCGCCAGCGCGTGGCCAACGAGATCAAGACCACCTTCGCGAGCCGCTATACCCGGGAGGTCTCCCTGACCGGTGCCCTCCAGCTCGATGCCGTGGCCGGCTACGGGAAGATGGCGACGGGCGAGAAGTACCTGATCAACCCGAGCGCCTGAGCCCACACGCAAAGCCACCCCGCGGCCCTTGCGCCCACCGACAACTGGGTTCTATGATCGAACCCTCTAAGTTCGACAAACGAACCCACGCGTCCACAAGGAGTCCCGACGATGGCGAGCGCGACGGAATGGCAGAGCACCTCCTGCATCCTCTGCAGCACGAACTGCGGTCTTCAGGTGCAGGTCGAAGACGGTCACATCAAGAAGATCAAGGGCGACAAGACCAACCCGCGCTCCAGGGGATACACCTGCGAAAAGCCCGCCGGCCTCGATCACTATCAGAACCACGGTGATCGCCTCACCACCCCGCTGCGCCGCCGCGAAGACGGAAGCTTCGAAGCCGTCGATTGGGACACGGCGATCGAAGAGGTCGCGGCGAAGCTCGCCGCCGTTCGCGACACCCACGGTGGAGAGAAGATCCTCTACTACGGAGGTGGTGGTCAGGGGAACCACCTCGGCGGCGCCTATAGCGCTGCGACGCGCAAGGTGCTCGGCATGCGTTACTCGTCCAACGCCCTCGCCCAGGAGAAGACCGGCGAATTCTGGGTCGAGCGCGAGATGTTCGGCGGACGCCCGGAACCCGATTTCGAACACACCCAGGTCGCCGTCTTCATCGGCAAGAACCCCTGGCAGAGTCACGGCTTCGAACGGGCTCGCCCCGCCCTGCGCGCGATCGCGAAGGATCCGAACCGACACATGATCGTGATGGATCCGCGGTGTACCGAAACGGCGGAACTCGCGGATGTCTTCCTGCAGCTCGTTCCCGGCACCGACGCCTTCGTGCTCGCCGCGATGCTCAGGATCCTCGTCGAGGAAGGCGGGCTCGACCGCGACTACCTCGAACGCCACGCGAACGACGGGCAGGCCCTCTACGACGTGCTCGCGAGTGTCCCGATCGCCGAGTACTGCAAACGCGCCGGTGTCGCTGAAGCGGACGTGCGTCGCGCCGCGCAGCTGATCGCCGAAGCCGAAAGCCTCTCCGTGCTCGAAGACCTCGGCATCGAGATGGCACCCCACAGCACGCTCAACTCCTACCTCGAGAAGCTGCTCTACGCGCTCACGGGGAACCTGGGCGGCCAGGGCAACATGAACCTCGGCACCCACATGGGCAAGCTGATCGGCTCGGGCAAGGGCAACCGGGTCTCACCCGTGCTCGGCTTCCGCATCCTCACCGGCCTGATCGCCTGCAACACGATCCCCGAAGAGATCCTCACGGATCACCCGGATCGCTTCCGCGCGATGTTCATCGAGAGCGGCAACCCCGTGCACTCGCTGGCCGATAGCCCGCGCATGCGCGAGGCCCTCGATGCCCTCGACCTGGTCGTGGTGATCGACGTCGCGATGACGGAGACCGCACAGCACGCCGACTACGTCCTCCCCGCCGCGTCGCAGTACGAAAAGGCGGAGACGACCTTCTTCGGCGGCGGCTTTCCCGACCACACCTTCCTGCTGCGGCATCCGCTGTTCCCCATCGCGGAAGGCACCCTCACCGAGCCCGAGATCCACAGCCGGCTATGTCGCGCATTGGGCGCATTCGAAGACGACGAGCTCACGGAGCTTCGCGAAGCCGCAGCCGAAGGCCTCGAGAAGTTCGGCCTCGCCTTCATGCAGGCGATGGGGAACCAGCCGAAGCTCGCCGCCATCATGCCGGTCGTGCTCTACGAAACCCTGGGGCGCACCATGGAGGAAGGCATGGAGGGCGCCGCGCTCATGTGGGGCGCTGCGCAGACCCTGGCTTCCTCGGAGCCGGAGTCCGTACGCCGCGCAGGGCACGAAGGGGAAGGCACGGCGCTGGGCGACTCCCTCTTCGAGGCCATCCTCGCAAACCGCAACGGCGTCGTCATCACGAGCGACCCCTACGACATTACATTCGAACGCATCCGCACCGACGACGGCAAGGTCAACCTGGTGATCCCCGAGCTGCTCCAGGAACTCGCGGACCTGATCGACGAAGCGCCGCCGAAGACCACCGACGAGTACCCCTTCGTGCTCGCCGCGGGCGAACGCCGCACGAGCACCGCGAACACCATCTTCCGCAGCCCCGGTTGGCGGAAGAAGGATCGCCAGGGCGCGATGCACATCAGCCCCGGCGACGCCGAACGTCTCGGCATCGAATCGGGCGGACGCGTCCGCATCACCACCAAGCGCGGTTCGGCCGAAGCCGTCGTCGAGGTACACGACACACTGCGCGACGGGCACATCACCCTGCCGAACGGCCACGGCCTCGAATACCCGGACGAAGACGGCAAGCGAAAGGTCTTCGGTACGCCGCCGAACGAGCTCACCTCGGCCGAGGATCGCGACTGGTTCGCGGGGACTCCGTGGCACAAGCACGTGCGCGCGCGCCTCGAAGTGATTGCCTGAGATGCGACGCACCCGCTTCGACAACGAGCCGTGCCCGATTGCGCGAACGACCGACCTGCTGGGCGATTGGTGGACCCCGATCGTGATGCGCGAGGCCTTCATGGGGGTTCGTCGCTTCGACGAATTCCAGCGAAAGCTCTCGCTCTCGCGCGGGGTCCTCGCCCAGCGCCTGTCGCGCCTGGTCGACGAAGGGCTGCTCGAAAAACGGCTGTACGAGGAACGCCCGGCCCGCTTCGAGTACGTGCTTACCGAGAAGGGACGCGCCTTCTACCCCGTTCTCGCGGCCATGTGGCGCTACGGCGAAGACTGGCTCTGGCCCGAGGGGGAAGAGCCGCCGATCCAGATGGTGAATCGCGAATCGGGAGACGTCGTACGACCGCTCGTGGTCGACGAAGGGACTGGCGAGGCCATCGACGTTCGGAAACTGAACGTGACACTACGACGGTCTGGATAGATCCTTCGTGCCATCTCGTAGTCTACGTGACCACCTGATCCCCCGATCGATACCGCGCCAGCGGCTCCCGCCCCGGTCGTAGCCCGAGCGCGAACTCGAGATCATCCGGTGCCGACCCCGTAACACTCACCGTTCCACCGTGCACACCCCGCAAATGGTGGAACGCGCACAGCGTCGTGAGGTTCTCGGGCTCGTCCCCTCCACCCGCCGATCGAAACCGGATGTGATGCACGTGCAGGTTCTTGCACGAGGTGCACCCGGGAAAGACACACCTCCAACCATCGCGCTCCAGCACCGCGCGGTACTTCTTGCTGATGTTTCGTTTCAACCAGGGATCCTCCTCTATGCCCCAACTCTCGAGCGCGTGACCAAGCATCACCTCGAAGGCCTCGGCCTCGCTGGGTAACTGCCCCGTTTCCCGCTCGATCGCGCGGCGAAGCGTGCACAGGACCGCCCGGAACAGCTGAGCGACGTCGTTGGCTGCCTCGAACGTGATCCGGACCTGGCCTGTCGAACGCATGGGGTCGGCACACTTCTGGCGGTCGCGGGTTTCCGCTGCGTCTTCAGCCGTGCACACGGCGAACCGCGCCGGATCTTGCTGATGGCTCTGGTAGATCTCGGGGTCGACATCGCGCACGAACTTCGCGCGCTTGACGGCCTCCTTCAGTCGCAGCCCTGTGACTGTCTGCGCGTAGGCAACCCACTTCTCACGCCAGACTCCGTCGACATCACGGTCCAGTAGGGGAGCCAACGTCTCGGCCTGACTCCACGAGAGCACTCCGTCTCGATACGCCTCCCGAAGGGCAGGACACTGGTCCCCGACACGCTCGATTCTCAGCAGCGCCCGCAACTTGCTGGGCGACATCCCCAACAGCTCGCGCGCCAGCACTTCCTGGGTGGGGCGTTCTCCGCTCCACTCGTACTCCGGTGCCATCACCATGCGAACGAGGCGAGAAAGCTGGGCATCGAGGCGTTGTTCGAGGCGAATCAGCTGACGCAACCTCGTGTCGAGTTCGAAGGCGTCGGCGTCGGCGAGGCCTTCGATCAGGCGGTCGAGAAACGCAGGCGGCTGCGCGGGAGGGCGGTCGCGCTCGACGACGCGCGGACTCCACGAGACCGCTTCAACCGGCGGCGACGCGGCAGATTGAATTGGCAACACCATCACGTCACCGGTCACGTCGTTCTCGTCGTTCTCGTCCTCGCCAACCTCCTCCAACTGAACCGGCAACGCAGCCAGTACCTCCGCCGTCACCCGTTCGAGCACCTCTCCCGACAACAGCTCCGCCCCCTCGACCCGAATCGCCTGCCGCTTCGTGCGCTGCCACTTGAAGGCAAGCGACATGGGCGCCGAGATCCGCACCCAGCAGGGCCCATCCTCTACCTCACGACTTGCCGCCCCCGCTTCGAGCGACCCCCGATCCACCGCACGCAATTCACCCTCGAGCGTCTTCACGCTGTGCTGCTCGGCGAATGCGATCCACGCGTCTTCGTCACCGGTTTCGACGAACCGGGCCAGTAACCTCACCTTGCTCCAGGGCAGCCGGCCGGAAGCCAACGCCGCGCGAAGCTCCGGCAACTCATCGAGCCGCGCGCCGACACAAGCCCAATCCCGAACGGAGCGCGCCGGCGTTCCCAGCCGTTCACGCGTGTAGTCGCCCAGGCGCGTGTAACCCAGACGGCTCCACGCCTGGGTCGAGACGAGCCGCAGCGCCACCTCAGCCAATAGCTCGCGTATCGGCCCCCCGGCTCGGGCCAGGCGATACAGCTCATCTTCCGCACGCGGGCCCACCGCGTTGTCGACCGCGGCGAGCCGCGAAGATCGTCCTGGTTCGTTCACCTCGCGAACATGCGCGGTGAGTGCGACAGATCCGGTCACACGAGAGCGGAAAAGTCTCGAATCCCAAGCGGCGGGGAGGTGGACGGGTGGCGCGATGTTCGAGTGCGAAATCGAAGGCGAATGAAAGAGTAAACTCAGTGCGCGGACAGCCCGACCGCTTCAAGAACCTCGCGACCGTTACTCCCGGTACACAGCTCGATCACGCCCACGCCCTGTTGGCGGCGAAACTCCTTGGACTTCATCGCTTTGGGCGTCGCCGCATCTTCCTTCGGGACGTTGCTGAGGAATTCGAGATTGCGCTTGCAGGACCGCTTTGTAGCGTCGGCGTTATAGCGGTATTTCGACGTGGGGTGATGGTCGTCCTCATCGAGCGCGTGCGCGTAGGTAGCTTAAGCCCGGTTTTCGCGATTTCGCCGATAAGGGACAGTATGTAAAGTTCGGCCCGAGCCCCGATGCGGGCCCGATGCGGGACTCGGATCCGCGGCTCCCGATCAACATCGAGACGCTCGTACGAAGCAGCCGCCACAACGGTCTGCTCGAGTACGCGGGCTGGCAACGCGATCTCGCGATCGCTGTCAGATTCTTCGAGCCGCCGGCCCACATCGAGTGGGAACAGCTGACGTACGAGGAGTACAACCGGCGCGCGCCGCGCGAGGCCGTGCGGCCGGCTCCGATCTACTTTCGGCACCTTATTGCACGGGGACTATTCAGGTTGTTCTAGTCGGGTGTGTACACCGCGCCGCTACACGCCAGGTCCCCAAGGCCGCATTCCGCCTCGCACCGAGCAGTACATGAAGCCCGATTCGCGACGCGTTCCCGGATGACACCGGTTCCGACGCACCCGTAGTCGCAGAAGCCGTTCTCTCCCGTGTTCACGTCGTCATTGGGTTCGCCGCAGTACTCGACAGCGCGAATCACTGGCTTGTCCGCGCCGTGGTACCCACCCGGGGGCACGTGTTCGAAGTCGGAATCCTCGGTGATGTCACACGACTCTCCGGCGCCGTCGTGGAGGCACCAGCGCACGATAATGAGGTCGTCGCACGCATTGCCGATTCGCCACTCGATCCCTCCCAACTGCGTGCCGACTTCCACGAGGCAGTTTCGAGTGACCCGGTTCGAGCAGACGCCATCGCCCCCGTCGTCATCTTCGTCGTCGCTGCCGCCGCCGGTTCCGCCGCAGCTGCCGAGGCTCAGCATCGTCGCGGCCAGCATGAGCGCCATGAGGGCTCGGCCCGTGGCTCGGCGTTCGAATGAAGTGGCGCTCATGATTCGTCTGCCTCCGGCTTCGGATTCGCGAGATGCGAACACCGATCGGTGGCAGCATGGCGTCGATCTCGGCGTGAGGCCACCGTCCGATCGGACTACAACCGACCTGCACTCGTCTTGCCGATGAGCGGACCGATGTTGAGGGCGCAGACGGATCGCTGGGGGCCGAAGTCGAGATCACACGCGAACACATCGCCGGGATCGCGAAACCTCAGAACCTCGTACAGCCGGGGGTAACACCTTCCGCTTCAGCGACCTGGCCGTGTCGATCGAGGGTCCAAGTCGCTTCTCGTTCGTCGAGGTCGTTCCCCCAATAGACCCTGTCGCGGTAGATCACGGGGGGACTCAGGCTGCTGCCGCGGATCGCCTCGTCGCGGGCGAGGATCTCCGCATCCGACTCGCCGTCGATCAGATAGGCAGCATCGCCGCTGCGAAAGAGCAGCCTGCCGAGGAATTCGCCGATCGGCTGGGGAGTTCGAAACGCCCGGTTCGTGACGAACCGCGTCCGGATACCGCTCTCGGGATCATACTCTGCGAGGAAACCGCGTTGGTGACCTTCGACGTAGTTGGAATAGCCGTAGTAGACGTTGCGCCCGTACACGACGGCCCGATTGAGCGACCGGTTGTCGACGACGAGTCGAGGGAAGCTCGAACCTTCGACGGCATAGATCCCCCTCGAGCGCGAGCGGATGAAGTGCCTGCCGTCGACTGAGCCGATGTAGAAGAGTCCGAGGTGATCGCGAACCGGGCCGATGGACTCGAAACCCACGTCGGGCCGCCACGTCTGGATCCCCGAGAGGTGGCGATCCTCCTGGGATTCACTCAACAGCAGCAGCCGATCGCCGAGGTCGTGGAGTGAGTCGAAGTACTTCGTTCCCGGAAGATCGGCGACGAACTCTGCGCGGTCACGCGCATCGACGCGCCACAGGCCGAAGTCGGGGTACCGGCCGGCCGCAAAGTAGAGTTGGCCCTGGAACGCGCCGATGGCGTGGATCCGGAAGAGATGATTCGAGTCGAGAGAGACGTTCGATAGATCGATCCGCGTGGCGGTGACGCCATCGGTGCGCCAGATCGCCGCCGATGAGTACGGAAAGCCGGGGACGGAGAATTCGTCTCGGCGCTGGAAGCCCGCGGCGTAGACGTCGTCACCCACGGCCTCGATCTGTTTCGGTTGAAACCCGACATCGTCGAGAACACCGATCGGCCGCGCGCGCCCTTCGGCGCCCGACCACCAGAGCCGCGCTTCGTCGATCTCCGGGCTGGCCGCGTAGAAGAAGAGCTTGTCGTCGCTGATCTCGAAACCACCGGGACTCGATTCGCAGGTGTAGGGATCACTGCTCCCGGAGAAGCCGTCGTCATCATCGTCATCATCGTCGTCGTCCCAGTAGTCGTCACACGTCTCGTCTTCGTCGGAGGTGTCGAAGCAGGGACCCGAGGTCCATTTCGACACGTCCTTGCACGCAAGCGGGTTCGCGCAGAGCAGCACCACGAGCAGCCGCAAGAGCGCGCACGATCCCCGCCCGTGGCTCGATCCGCGCATGAATTCTCCCGACCTTCTCTCTCGTCCCAAACCGAACGACTGAACGCTCGCTCCGAAAGAGGGGGCGTTGGGAATTTCGGCTCGCGGCCGAAAAAGACCGGGCCGTTAGCGCGTGATGCGGGTCCTATCGCCTTCGACCTCGACGCGCGCTTCCAGGCGGCTGGGCGCCTTCAGAGACGCCGTGATGAGGCATGAGTGTTCCGATCGCTCGAGAAGTCGCTCGGCTCGCTTCGGGTCGGCGTCGGCAGGCACGCGAAGCGAAGCTCGAACGACGAACTCCGTGAACTGGGTGATCTTGTCGACCCGGTCCAGGGTTCCTTCGGCCTCGCACTCGAGCGAGAGCCACGAGAGCTTCGATGCGCGGGCGACGGCCCTGAACGTGAGGATGAAGCAGTCGGCCACGGCTCCGACCAGGAGCGTCTCGGGCGACCAACGGTCTCCGGGCCCACCGAATTGCGGGGGCGGTGCGGTTGCCAGTGTTCCCAGACCTTCGCTCCCGATGCTCACCTCGCCTTCGGCGTCGGCTCGCGCATGGGCGGCGTAGCGGTGGGGGTACTCGTCCACGAAAGATGCCTCCAGCGTCGTCGTGCGTGGTGGTTCGATTGGCGGGTGGCTGAGCGCCGATCGCCACAGCAGCGCGTAACAGAACTCGGATCCGAGAGCATAGCGGCGGGGGCCGCGTGGAGTATCGCTCGCGGTGTGGCGTCACGTTGGCCGCTCCCATCGCCGGAATGCGACGCCTGTTCGATCGCAACGAGCCGCGACCGGATCTCAGCTGAGCGGGTGCCTTCGACGCCAGGCCTTGTGGAGCTCCATCACGACCAGGATGGTGAAGGCGAGCGCCACAAGAACCCAGAAATCGTCGAGTGAAACCGGTTGCACGTCGAGCAGCGACTGAAGCTGCGGCGTATGCAGCGCGGTCAGGTGGACGGCGAGCGCGGTCAGGGTGCCGAGAAAGAGGATCGGATTGCTGAACGCGTTGAGACGGAAGATCGAGATCGTCTCCGATCGCGAGTTGCCGATGTGCAGGACCTCGAAGAGCACGAAGAGCTGGACGAGCAGATTGCGTGCTTCGTCGACCGAGCGCCCCTCGTCGATCCAGGTCGCGAAGCTCGCCAGTCCCAGTACGCCGAAGACCGCACCGGCCAGCAGGGTCCTTTCGAGCATCAAGCGATCGAAGATCCCCTGTCGCGGAGGACGTGGCTTGCGCTCGAGTGCACCGGGTTCTCCAGGTTCGAAGGCGAGAGCGACGTCCTGGATCCCGTTCGTCACCAGGTTCAACCACAACAGCTGCACGGCAGTGAAGGGGACGGGTAGACCGAACAAGAGCGCACCCGTCACCGCGAGCACTTCACCCAAACCCGTGGACACGAGCAGATACGTGACCTTGCGAACGTTGTCGTACGCAAAGCGCCCCTCCTCGACCCCGGCCACGATGCTCGAGAAGTCGTCGTCGGTGATCACCAGATCGGCCGCCTCTCGAGCGACATCGGCTCCATCACGGCCCATCGCCACGCCCAGATCGGCGCGCCTCAGGGCCGGGGCGTCATTCACGCCGTCTCCGGTGACGGCGACGAAATCACCCTTGCGCTGAAGTGCCTCCACGACACGGAGCTTCTCGGTTGGCGTGGCGCGCGCGACGACCGAGGTTCGCTGGATGCGTTCGTCGAGATGCGCGTCGGAACTCTTCTCGATCTGGCTCCCGGTCAACACCTCGCCTCCCGGCTCGCCCAATCCGATGCGGTCGGCGATGCTGGAAGCGGTGGTCGGATGGTCGCCGGTGACCATGACGACCCGGATTCCCGCATGGCGACAGGTTTCGAGTGCGTCGGCGACGTCCGGTCGCGGCGGATCCGTCATCGCAACGAGTCCGAGAAAGACGAGTCCCGAGGGTTCGGGGGGGCTGTGTTTCGCCTCGACCACCTGCGACGTTTCGCCTTCGGCGACCGCGAGAACGCGATAGCCGGCGCGCATCGTCTCTTCGACGGCGCACAGCGCTGCCTCTCGATCGACGGGCACGGTCTGGCGGCCATCGCGATCGAATTCGAAGTCGCACATCTCGAGTACGCGCTCGGGAGCCCCCTTGACGCACACCAGCCCCCCCTCGCGATCGCGATGGAAACTCGCCATGTAGCGATGCTCCGACTCGAAGGGGATCACGCCGGTGAGCGGGTGCGCCTGCTGCAACACCACCGGATTCAGGCCGGCCTTGATCGCGAGAGCGAGCAGCGCGACATCCGTCGGATCCCCCGACCACTGCCAGGCTTGTGAATCGTCATACCGCCGCGACAGGCTCGCTTCGTTCGCAAGACACGCCGCGCGCGCGATGCGAAACAGGTGCGGGTGTTCCGGAACCACGACACGCTGGCGACCGCATAGCAATTCGCCGTCGGGTACGTACCCGACGCCCGTCACCTCACATTGCAGCGAACCGGCGAGGACGCGCTCGACCGTGAGCTGATTGCGCGTGAGGGTTCCGGTCTTGTCGGTCGCGATGACCGCGCAGCTGCCGAGTGCTTCGACTGCGGGCAGGTGACGTACGACGACGTTACGACGCGCCATGCGTTTCACCGCAACCGCAAGCGCGACGGTCAGCGCGACGGGCAAGCCCTCGGGAATGGCGGAGACCGCGAGCGCGATGGCACTCAACATCACCTCGCCGAGGGGCTGTCCGCGCAGGCTTCCGATCGTCACCAGCGTGGCGCACAACACCACGGCGGCCCAACCCACGCGCTGCGCGAATCGCTCCATCCTCCGGATCAGCGGGGGTGGTTCACGCGGAACGGCTGCCAGTTCGCTCCCGATCTCGCCGAGTTCGGTCCACCGGGCCGTCGCGACCACGAGACCGAGGGCGCGTCCCGAAGTCGCCATGCTTCCGGCGAAGACCATGTTGCGTCGATCTGCGAGGGACGTTTCGACGGCCAGCACGCGGGTCGCGTCCTTCTCGACCGGCAGCGACTCACCGGAAAGTAGGGATTCGTCGACGCGCAGATCGTGTTCGTTGATCAGTCGGAGATCCGCGACGATGCGTACACCTCCCTCGATCGTGAGCAGATCGCCGGGCACGATCTGCTCCGCATCGATGTCGACGATCCGCCCCTCGCGATGGACGCGCGCGCGGCTCTTGACCAGGGTGGAAAGCGAACGCACGTCGCGGTCCGCACGAAACTCGTTGATGAAGCCGATCAGCGCGTTCAGCAGCAACACGGCGGAAATGAAGACGGCGTCTGCGACCTCGCCCAGCAACAGGGCGACGCCACCCGCGACCAGCAGCACATAGATCAGGGGGCTGCGAAACTGGCGCAACAGGATCGCAAGGCGGGACGTCGGCGCAGGCGGATCCACTCGGTTCGGGCCGAATCGCGCGAGGCGCGCCTTCGCCTCGCGATCGCTCAAACCACCCAGTTGGACGCCGAGTTCGAGGGCGACGGCCTCGGGCTCCATCGCGTGCCATGCCGTCCCGCGACTCTGGCCCATGTCCGACATGAAGCGGAGGATCGGGGGCTCGTCGCAGCGACGCAACAAGCGTCGTCCTGCCACGCCTGCCGTCTAGCCGCCGAGCTGATACATCTCCATGCGCGAGCGATCGCGGGTGGCCGTGGCCTTGCCGCGTTCTTCGGAGTAGCGGTCGTCGCGTACGCGCCAGACGCCGCTGATGATCTCGCGCAGTTCGTCTTCGCTCGCGCCGTCGCGCAGGGGGCCTCGCAGATCCGTACCCGAGACTCCGAAGAGGCAGGTCACGAGCTTTCCGTCGGTGGTGAGGCGGGCCCTCGAGCAGTCGCCACAGAAGGGCCGACTCACCGAGGTGATGATGCCGATCTCGCCCGCGCCGTCCTCGTACTCGAGGCGCCTCGCAACTTCGCCCACGTGGTTCGGTGCAATGGGGCGCAGCGGGTACTCGCTGCCGATCGCCTCGACGATTTCGTCGTAGGACATCACCTGGCTGAGATCCCAATCGTTGCGCGTGCCGACGTCCATGTACTCGATGAAGCGCAGGATGTGTCCGCTGTGACGGAAGTGGCGCGCGAGGTCGACGATCGTGTGGTCGTTCACGCCCTTCTGCACGACGCAGTTGATCTTGAGGCGGCGAAAGCCCGCGTCCTCCGCGGCTTCGATCCCCTCGAGCACCTGGGCGACCGAGAGCTTGTCGCCGTTCATCTGCCGGAAGACGGCTTCGTCGAGGCTGTCGAGGCTCACGGTGAGTCGACCGAGGCCCGCTTTGCGGAGGTCTTCCGCCTGCCGAGGCAGCAGCGTCGCATTCGTTGTCAGCGCGGTGTCGCGCAGGCCCTCGATCTGCGAGAGACGACCGAGCAAGGTGGCCAGATCGTGGCGCAGGAGCGGCTCTCCCCCGCTGATCCGGAGCTTCTCGATACCCAGTCCCACGAAGATGCGCACGAGGGCTTCGATCTCTTCGAAGGTGAGCAGCTCCTTGCGCGGCAGGAATTCGTACTTCTCGCCGAAGATCTCCGCCGGCATGCAGTAGGTACAGCGGAAGTTGCAGCGATCGGTCACCGAAATTCGCAGGTCGCGAAGCGGGCGCGCACGGGTATCGATGACGGGAGGGATTCGAGTCATGAGGCTCTGGATACTCGTCTGGGTACCGGGGCGGGCGGCGTTCCGGAAACTTCGGCTCGGCCGCCTTTGGAGGACGCGCCACCGAAGGGATCACTATAGCGAAGGGCTATTCCCCGCGATCGGTCCCGTGGTCGATGTGGTCGAGCAGCTCGTCCACGATCGCGTCGAGCCAGCGGGTTGCATGTGGGCTGCCGATCAAGCGCTGATAGGCAGGCCAGGTCGCTGCGGCCAGGGCGTCGATCGGGGGCTCGGCCGCACTGTCGTCGAACTCCAACACCTCACCCAGGGTCTTGCCCGAGCAGGTTTCCAGCGCCCGATCGATCCCGCTGCGAACGGCACGCCGGGCCTCCGGCGATTCAGCCAGCTGGCGAGTCGTCGCGTCGACGATCGATTCGAGGTCATCGATCGCGTCTTCGTCGACGCTTCCGACGAGGAAGGCCGGCGAACGCGAGAGCACGAAGTCGACGAACCCCGCCCGAAACTCGAGCTGCTCGGGATCGTCGATCCTCTCGCTCGCATAGTCCGCCATGGTTTCGAGCACGCGCCCGGTCTGCTCGCCGAGAAAGGCGCGTATCTCGGGCTCGAGGAGTTTCTCGACCTCGCGAATCACCCTCTCGGCCAACGCACCGGCGCCCCCGATCACGCTGAAACGCCCCATCACGCTGGCCTTCGTCATCATGCGCGGGATCACGGTCGAGAAGTCCTTCAACACCCGATAGAGGGTGTCGTTCAGTACGGCCTCGACCGCGTCGCCACGCAGCATGGCGTGCACCCAGTCGGGATGGATCAGGCCGGGCCGCGCGATCGCCTCTCGCATGCGTTCGCGAACCTCGGCGGGCATGCGTTGGTCGAGGGGTTCGTCGTCCTGGCGGAGTTCTTCGATCGCCGCGTGCAACAAGCGCTCGGAGATCGGGCGCAGGAGCTCGATCGCGATCTGCGACTCCGCGAGTTCGTCCGCCAGTCGCTTCGTGCTCTCGACGTCGACCAGCGCATCGACGGGCGTGTCGAGGAGCTCCTCCCAGGCGGCCGCCCACCGCGCGCGCCACTCCTCGCGCGGCTGCTCTCCCTCGGTGAGCCGGGCCCGAAGCCACGCCTTCGCGCTCTCGCGCTTGTCT
>JANQEL010000245.1 GCA_028278345.1 Myxococcota bacterium | reverse complement strand
TGCGCCCGTCAGCTCTGTCTCGTCGAGTGCCGAGTTGCGAAGATTGGCACCGCTGAGTTCCGCGTTGAACAAGTTGGCGCCCACCAGAGTTGCACCTTCCATGTGGGCCCCGCGGAGATTCGCACGATCAAGGTTCGCGTTCGTGAGATTCGCCCCGACCAAGTTCGCGGTTTTCATCTCACATCCGCCCAGATCAAGTGCATGTCCATCGATCGCGAACTGTCTCCTTCGGATCAGTCCGCATAGCACGTCGACTGCGCTAGTGAGGTCTGTGTCCTCCACTCGATACTCTCTCTGGGTTGCATTCCACCGATCCTGATCCACGCGCGGGAGCGCTCGAACTTCGATCGAACGCAGGCGAACGAAAGACGCAAGGACGTCGAGAACTTCCGATTCGTAGCGCGCTGCTTGATCAGTTGCGATTGAGCGGAGTGCGTAGATTCCGCCGATCCTCACTTGCAGCTGTTCGCTTCCAATGTGATCGATCGCACGAGAGAAGCGTTCGGTACTTTGGCCGACTTCGATTAGCCGAAGGTTCTCGGTGGCAACTTCTGCCTGCTTTTCGAGCGCCGCGATTCGACGTGATGTCAAGTAGACGCCGTAGAGAACGACTATTCCGGCCATTGTCTGAATCAAGGTGGCCCGAAAACTGTTGACTCGATCCGGGTCTGGGGGGCCGTACCATTGGACTTGCCAATAGGGCACCAGCCAAATCGCTAGTACGATGCCGACAGTCCCCAAGGCGAATAACGTGTACCGGCTGATCCACACCAAGAAGAGGAGTCCTCGCCTCGCAACTCCCGATTGAATCAGTGCCTGAATAGTACCGCGATTCGGAAGTACTCTTGTGGTCAGAGTCGTAAAGCAGGGTCGCTTCATTGGGCAGATTCTCTTGTATGGTGCTCGGACGGCGCACCCACCCGGCAGAATCTGGACGCTGCGTGCATGGCCGAACAGCTCGGCGAGTTTTTGGTCCAGCGCGACGCGATGCTTATCTCGTGGATGGTGGGGAGGGGCATCTTCTCCAAGGCCGTTAGCCGGGCGCTACAATGCTGCCGGCGGCCGAACATACTCATCTCTACTGTTTCCGATCCACCCAGGCATCACCCTCGTGAATCAGAGGCCATCGAACTGCAAGCCGAATGGGACGTACTCAAGGTTCATCACCCGCCAAAGGGAGTCCTTGGCAAACCGTCGAACCTCTTGATCATGATCTGACTGTCTTGCGCAAAGAGCGAATACAGCCTCGCGAGCGGCTTTCCCCATGTGGCCCAGCGTGAGTACCGCGTGTAGCCGGGTGTTCGTGCAAGAACTTCCGAGCGCGTGAGTGAGGAAGGGCACGGCGGCGCGACCGATGAGGGTCAACGTCTTTTCGGCGTTGAGTCGGATCCACAGCTCGGAATCACCGAAACACTCGATGAGTTTAGGGGCAATTTCTCTTCCTGCGCTCCCGAACGTCTCCGGCGGCGCATCGTGGAACCGGCCTTCGTACTTGGCCTTCTGAATTAGAACGTCTAGGAGCTTCACAGGTTCGGCGATGAGTGTTCTAATGGCCGATCCACTGAGGTTCGCCAAGTCGATTGCCGAGCCGAGGCGTGCAAGCAACACCTCGAGGCCGCGATCGTATCTCATGGGATCTATTAGATCTGCATAGACTCGTCCTTCAATAGATGATGGAACTGCAACTTCCTCAAGGAGCACCGGGAGAACGGCCACCAAGTCTCCCTTGCTCTCCCGAGCTACTGAGATCTCGAGTTCTCTCATTACCCATGCACTGGCGAGCGACGCTGCAGATATGAGGACGACTACGAAATCCGCGTCGTACAAACCTCTGCGGATCTCGGTCTCCAGCCAATCGCCGACGCGTAAGTCCCTCTCGTCGATCCAGACCAGGTGGTGATGCGCCTGCAGGTCGGCGGCCAGTCGCCGAACAATTGGCTTGTCAGATTGACTGTGGGACAGGAACACGAGACTCAATGCTCACAGGCTCCTTGGAGCAGTGGTTTGCAATCTGCCGATAGGTGCAGCGTGTCATCTCCGATACCACGAATTCGGAGGTCTAGTATCGTAACTCGATCCTGATTCATCGACACAGTGAACGCCATCAGAACGTTCCCGATTCAGGCTATGAAGGGATTCGTTCGTAGTTGGTTGGCCCCCCCCCGCCTCCAATAGTGACACTCGACGCGGACGCGCATTCGAAGGGTTCTAACCTGAATTCGCGGACAGATTCAAGTCCACCCGGACTTCCCCCTGACCTGCCAGGGGATATTCCGGCCACCTGAGATCTGGAAGTTGGCGCCCTTAAACCGCTTACTCGTGCGTGACCATGGGTGCTCCTGAGTGCTCGCGCCCGACGTAAGTTCTCGAGAAACCCAAGCGACGACGACTGTTTGTGCGATTCGGATGGATATCTCCGAAGCTGGGGGTCGCGCGTTTGAATCGCGCCCGGGTCACCATGTCGCCACTCTCTGATTGGCTGCCTTCACGATCGCGACGCGAGTCAATCCTGCAACTCTTGATAGGCCCGCTGGATCTGCTTGGTCTTCTCGAGCGCGACCTGCTGAAGTTCTTCTCCCAGGTGGGCGACCTTGTCGGGATGGTATTCCTGCATTCGCGCGTGGTACGCGCGCTTGATCGCGTCGCTCGTAGCGTTCCTGGGAATGCCCAGCACTGCATAGGCATCGGTCGCGGGCGCGTTGACGGTGCGGGATGAAGTCTGCTGTTCTCGACGCGCGGAATCTCCAGCCGCGTCGTATGCGGATCCCGCTCGGGTGCTTCTCTGCACCTGGTTCCGATAGAACCATGCGAGCGCGCCCATCAGGGCCAGGTCGTCGATGCGACCGGGGATTCCGAACATGTCGGGGAACAGGTCGAACGGAAGCAGGAAGTAGACGATGGCTGCGATGATGAGCCACATCCTGAGCGTCTGCGGGTCGGTGCGTTCGAACATCAACCGAGATTAGCAATCGGAGATCGCTTGGTTCCGGTCCTCACGATCCCGTCCGGAAGCCCGGCTGATCGGAGATCGTCCGAAACGTCGGCGGCGGGTCCAGTGCCCCAGCAGACCACCCCACTGTCGTCCAACGCGCACGCGTGGTCGTATCCCAATGCGAGCTTCCGTGGATCATCGAGACCTCGGGGAGCATCCCCAGCCGAATCCCACTACGGCCATTAACTGGATCCGGATCCAGTTGATGGAGTCGGCATCGCGATCCAGGGCGGGCGTCGGTGCCGGCAGTCGCTTTGACCGGAGCTGCTCGTCCGCGGCGAATCGACCCACAACCGAGGCTCGGTGACGCGCTGGTCTACTCGGCGGGTCGCTCGAGGTCCTCTATCATTTCGGTTGATCGCGCGACGGGGGTAACCCAGATGCGACGACTGCCCATCATCTTCGACTTCATGGACAAGTCGTTTACGACTGTCCAGCCCGACACACCGATGGAGAAGGCCATCCAGCTTCTCGTCAAGAGGAAGCTGATCGGTGTGCTGGTAGTGGATTCCCGGAGAAAGCTCGTTGGGGTCCTGTCCGAGAAGGACTGCCTCAAGCTTCTGCTTCAGCACGGGTTCGACAGCTTTCCGGATGATGTCGTTGCCAACTACATGCACGATGTGCCGATGACAGTCGAAAGCCACCTCGACATCATTCGGGCGTCACAGATCTTCCTGGAGAATTCATTCCGGCGACTCGCCGTGGTCGATCAAGGGGAACTCGTGGGTCAGATCACGCGTCGCGACATCATCAAGGGAATGGAGAAGTACTTCAAGCAACTCCGGTAGTGCGGCGCGGTCGGTGACATCAAGCGGTGCCGGTTCGTGTGTGACGACCTCCTGCACGCCAGGCCGCGCGGATCACCGCGACGAGACGGCGCTGGAATCCGTCGACGAGCGTGTAGGCCACCGGAACGACGAGCAGGGTCAGGGCCGTCGACGTGATCAGGCCGCCGATACAGATCACGCCCATCGGATTCCGCCACTCCGAACCGTCGCCCGCACCGTAGGCCAGGGGGAACATCCCGCAGATGGTCGACACGGCGGTCATCAACACCGGGCGTAGCCGGGTCACACCCGCATCCAGTACGGCCTCACGCAATTCGAGCCCGCGACCGCGGAGTGTGTTGATGTAGTCGACGAGCAGGATGCCGTTCTTCATCACGATGCCCATCAGCATCAAGAAGGCAATCTGACCGAGGGTGTCGAGTTCGTGGCCCCACAGCGCGATCGCGGCGAACGCGCCGATGAAGGAGAGCGGCGCGGAGAGCATGATCGTGAACGGGTGCGCGAAGGAATTGAATTGCGCTGCCAGGATCATGTAGATGGCGACGAAGGCGAGCATGAATGCGAAGCCGATGGCTTCGAGGGATTCACGCATCCGCTTGGGGGGGCCGGCGGCCTCGATTTCGACCGCCGCGTCGAGTCCGAGTTCTTCGACGAAGCGTCTGATCTCACGATCCGCGTCTCCCATCGACTTGCCGGTGAGATTGCCCGCGAGCATGATCGAGCGCGTGCGGCTCTCGCGATCGATTTGAACGGGCCCGGTCCCGAAGCGGGGGATCACCAGATTGTCCAGTGGGACCAGCGCGCCGCTCGACGCACGCACGCGGACCATCGCCAGCTTGTCGGGATCGTCGCGGTACTCGGGGCGCAGCTTTACGCGTACGTCGTAGCGCTCGCCTCCCTCCTCGTAGCTCGCTGCCTTGTAGCCGGCGAAGAGCGACGCGATGGTGCGCCCGATCTGCACGACGGGCACACCGAGCTCGGCCGCGCGATCGCGGGTGATTTCGAGGGCGATCTCGGGCTTGCCCGTCTCGTACGAGAGATACAGATCCGCGTAGCCACCGGCCGCGTTCATCTTGTGCACGAGCGATCGCCCGTAGTACTGCAGACGGTCGGTATCGGGACCGCGAATCGAGTACATCAGCTGCGCACTGCGCTGGCCCACCTCGCCGAAGAGCGCGAGATCCTCGACGGCAAACTCCTCGATCTGTTCGTGGGCTCCTGCGATGCGTCCGCGCAGCTCGGACATGATCTCGTGCTGGCTGCGCTCCCGCTCGCTCTTGTGTACGAGCTGTACGAAGACGACCGCCTCGTTGACCCTTTGTGCAGCACCGGCGCCGATCGTCGTGAAGACCGCTTCGACTTCGGGGAGATCGAGGATCTCGCGTTCGATGCGGCCCGATGCCAGAGTCGTCTCGTGCAAAGAGGTGCCAAGGGGGAGCTTGAACCAGACGTTGAACTCGCTGCGGTCCTCGGAAATCATGAATGAGACCGGCACGGTGCGCGCGACCGCGATGCCGCCGAACACGGCGATCAGCGCCAGCCCGACTACGGCTGCGCGGTGGGCGATACCCCAGACGAGGGCCCGTCGATAGTACCGTTCCAGGCCGCGGTACAGACGCTCGAGAGGCCGGTAGGAGCGGGTGTGAACGTCCGCCTTCGGATCGAAGAGCGAACTCAACATGGGCACGAGCGTAAGCGCGACGAGAGTCGACAGGAAGACCGCGCTCGTGGCGACGATCCCGAACTCACGAAAGAAGCGCCCCACCACACCTTCCATGAACGCGATCGGGACGAAGACGGCAACCAGGGCCAGCGAGGTCGCGATCACAGCGAGCCCAACCTCGTTGACCGCTTTCGAGGCGGCCAGGGCAGGGCGCTCACCCGCCTCGATGTGGCGGTAGGTGGCTTCGAGCACCACGATGGCATCGTCGATCAAGAGCCCGATCGAGAGCGACAGTGCCATCAACGTCATCGTGTTGATGGAGAAGCCGAAGTAGTAGAAGAAGCCGAAGCTCCCGACGATCGAGCAGGGGATCGCGAGCGCGGTAATGACCGTCGACGGCAGGCTCCTCAAGAACAGGAAGACCACGACGGAGGCGAGCACCGCTCCCACGAACAGGGCCACGACCACGTCGGAGATGGAGCTGCGGATGAATCGCGACTCGTCGAGGGCCACGAGCATCTCGTAGCCCTCGGGCAAGCCCTTTCGCACGCGATCCAGTTCCGAACGCAACGCGTCGACGACCGCCACCGTGTTCTCACCCGACTGACGCCGCACCTGGAGCGCCACGCCGCGGCGCCCGTTCAGGCGGGAGATCGTGCGCTCGTCCGCCATGCCGTCTTCGACCGTGGCTACGTCCAGCAGGTTGATCACGCGCCCGGCCCGCTCGGCGACCACCAATGAACCGAAGTCAGCGGCGTCCGTGATCTTGCCCTCGGTTCGGAGCACCCATTCGCGCTGCTCCGTTTCGAGGCGCCCGCCCGGGAGCTCGACGTGCTCGCGCGCCAGTGCAGCCAGCACCTCGTCGATCGTGAGGCCATAACCGCCGAGCCGCAGTGGATCGATCCACACGCGGATCTCACGCTTGCGGTCACCCACCAGGGCGACACTCCCGACACCCGGGATGCGTTCGAGCCGCGGCTTCACGCGCTTGTCCGCGTACTCGCTGAGTGTGCGAATCGAGTCGGGGCCGGCGAGGATGATGGCCAGGATCGGCGCCGCGTCGGGGTCGAGCCGTTCGATCACCGGGGGATCGACGTCGCGTGGGAGTTCGCCCCGCGCTGCCGAGACGGCATCGCGGACTTCCTGGGCCTTTACACGGATGTCGTAATCGAGACCGAACTCGACGTAGACGAGCGAAAGTGCCGTGCTCGACATGCTCCGCAGGGTGCGCACACCTTCGATCGTGTTGATCTCTTCTTCGAGAACCATCGAGACTTCGCGCTCGACCGTTCCGGGCGACGCCCCCTCGAGCACGGTGCTCACCACGACCATCGGGAACTCGACACGCGGCCAGAGATCGATGCCCAGACGTGAGATCGAAACGATGCCCAGCACGACGATCGCGCCGATCAACATCACTGCGAAGACAGGGCGTCGGATCGACAGGTCGGCGAGCTTCATGTCGCCTCTCCGGATGGCGCCGCGACGATGCGCACCGACATACCCGGCGCCAGTTCGTGGGCCGCTTTCCCGACGATGACTTCCATGCCCGCTTCGAGCCCGCTCAGCACCTCGGCGTGGGTCTCGGAAACCAGTCCGATGCTGACCGGGACGGCCACCGCGAGCCCGTCGCGCACCACCAGCACCCGGGTACGCGCTGCTTCCGAGCGAACGGCGTCGCGCGGGATCAGCAGCACACCGGCCTTCGGCTCCGGATGGATTTCGACCCGCGCGAAGATCCCACCGCGGAGTCGGTGATCGGGATTGGGAACGCGAACCCGTACGCGATACGTCCGCGTCGCAGGATCGATCGTGTCGGCAACGGAGTCGACCTCGGCGCGAATCGCCTCGGGGAGTCGGTCGACATGAACCCAGGCCGGATCGCCTTTGCGCAACACCGATTGCTGCCGTTCTGCGACGTCGGCCCGCGCTTCGAGTTCGCTCGTTTCGTGGATCGTGACGACGATGGTCTGGGGTTGCGCGAGTGCCGTAGTGCCTTCGTCGGCGAATCGCTCCGCGATCGACCCCGCGTAGGGCGCGACGACGAGGGTGCGTTTCAAGTCGAGGCGCGCCATCGCGACGGCTTCTTCGGCCTGGCGTTCTCGAGCGCGCGCGACGGCGAGTGCGGTCTTCGCATGATCGAGGTCGCTCTGTGAGCCCACCCCGTCCGAGCGCAACGCGCTACGGCGTTCGAGGTCGACCGCGATCTGTTTGCGCTCCGCGCGTGCGAGGTCGAGTCCGGCCTTCGCACGCCTGAGCGCGGCTTCGTAGGGCTCGGGGTCGATTCGAAACAGGGCCGCGCCTTCGTCGACGCGATCGCCGCTGCGAACGAAGACCTCCTGGATTCGGCCCGGAACCTCGGCGCCGATTCGACTCGCGCGTCGCGCGGCGAGGCTCGCGGGGGCGAAGACGCGCTGCGAGATCGTCCCCTCGCGCACGCGTTCCGCGACCACCTCGACGACCGGTGCACTGGAGGCGAGCCCGGGCGGGGCCGTTTCGATCGACTCCACGCCTGCGCGCCCACACGCGAGAATGCCGAAACAGACCATCGCCGCTGTTCCGATCTGCCTCATGTCGGCCCCGATGTGTGACGCACCGACCCGATCGGCCGGGCCATGTACAGATGCAAGGCGCGCGAATTCTGAGGAGCGAGGCGTACTTACCGTACGTCGCAGCGACGAAGG
>JANQEL010000231.1 GCA_028278345.1 Myxococcota bacterium | reverse complement strand
GAAGCGCACCAGCGCCCGGCCCATGTCGCGGCCACGGCCGTTCGCGGCGGCCTCGTCGATCGCCGCCACGGTGTCGGTTGAAGGCGTCGAGGCGGGCGTGGAGATTGGGCCCGACGTCACCGTGGGCCCACGCAATGAGACTGGACCGCACATCGTCGGCACCCAGCAGGGGATCGAAGGCGAAGAGCAACCCGGCGACGCCGGCCACCGTGGGCGCCGCCGACGACGTCCCGCCCGACGCGATCTGATCGAGGCGATTCTCGAGCTTCAGGCGAGCCAGGTACACACCGGGTGCCGAGATGTTGCCGCCGATCGAAGAGGTCGGGGCGCGCTGGAAGGTCTGCCCGTGGTTCTCCACGTGGATCACGGGATCGGGCAGCGAGTGCGTCCAATGCTCGCTCGACCAGCCCATCGCCTGACTCTTGCGGTGGTCGATCAGGAAGGGCGTGCAACCGGGTGGCGTGGCCGGCGGATTCATGCAGTAGCGATTCGAGTAGTTGCCAATGGCCTTCGTGATCAGCACATCGCGATCGGCCGCGGCTTCGATCGCGCGCTGGATCGACTGACCCGAATTCTGGACTTCGTCGAGGAAGTCGTCCTCGTTGTCCGGAATGCAGATGACGGCGGGTATCGAGGTGTCGTCGTCGTCACCGTGACCGGGCCGACAACTCGCATAGGTCGGGCCCACGCTCGTCCACCAATCCGAGGCGCGCGGCGCCGCGTTGCCCCAGCTGATGTTGATGACGCGTAGGCCCGGAATCGTATCGATCGCGTGATCGAGCAATTCGTGCGATCCGGCGTAGAAGAGATCACCGGGCGTATTGGTGAGTTGGAGATCCCAGCCGAGGCTGCGCAAGTTCGCGTGGGGGTTGATGCCGCTCAGGCCCCAGGATCGACCCGCCTGGGCGCTCGGGTTGTCCCAGGTCGCACCGATGATTCCGTTGGTCAGGACGCCGTGGGCGTACCCGCTGAGTTCGGCGGGCGTGGTGCCGTTCTCGACGATGGAGGTACACGAGAGCCCCGAGGGCCCGGGCTTGCACAGCGGGCTGCGATCGTTGTCGATGTCGAAGTGGGTTCCGATCCCCGCGTCGATCACCAGGGTGACGACGCCGGCTCCGTTGTTCAGGAAGCGCACCACGTGCTCGCGCATGTTCCAGGCCTGGGGTGCGCGAATCGCTTCGAGATTCCAGTTCGCATAGCTGCCAACGGGGTTGTTGGTGATGGGGTCGAGGCCCGCAAACCAGATCCATTGGCCCGAGGGCGACGAGTTCGCCAGCGCGGTGGCGGTCACGTCGTCGACGGGCCGCGGTAGCGCGAAGGTCTCCATGCGCATCGAAAGGGACGCGAACTCGACCGCGGGGTCGGCTCGGAGCGTCGAGAGAACACTCGTGATCGGGCCGAAGGTGCCGTCGTCGTCCACGCCCACGAGCAGGACCCGCGTAAGCGGAAGCCCGCCGATGATCGCGACGCCAGCCGCAGACAACGCGGCGTTCGCCTGGGCCACGGTCGTGTCGGGATGAAAGCCGACCATTACGCGGTCGCGAGCGGCGTCGACCGCAATCACCGGGTGCAGCCCCACGCTTTCCATTCGCTGCGACGGGAACTGGATGTCGGGGATGTTGTCGTCGGCCAGTTCGTCGGGCGCGCCCGCGAGTTCGGTGACCGCGACGATCAGCTCCGCGTCGAGACGACTGTCGTAGGTCGAGCGATAGGCATGCACCCCCGCGATCTCGATCGTGGCGCTGAAGAGCTGCCCGGGTTGCATCGAGCCCGACTCGAACAGACCATCGAAATGCGAAACCGTCTGGGTATCGCTGGCCGCGTGGGTCCAGTGGACCGAGCCTCCAGAATAGACGCAGACCTGATCGGGAACGAAGCCCGCATCGGTGATCGTGATGAACGCTTCGGCGACACAGTCGGCCGCCTCGGCCCGCTGCGACGTGGCGAAGTTGGCGGCGAGTGCGAGGATGAGCGCGCAGCTCCAGCGCCAGGGGAGCCGCCGCCCACGATGCCGTCCACGCGCACCCCGATCGGTCCCGCCGACCATGCGACTCCTCGTCTCACCAACTGAATTCCGGTGTCCTTCGACATGCTAGACGCCGGATTCGGGGATCACGAGGCGCAATCACCGCCATAAGCCAAACATCAGTGCGCTATGTGCAGGGAAACGAGACCAAGGCGGGGCACGGGATGTGCAGCCTGCGCGGCAAACGCTTGAATCGACTAGGCCGACGACCCGCTGCGGTGTTGGGAAGCAGTCTCCCGCGCGAGTACCTGGCAACGCTTGAGCAACCTTCGCGAAGTCGCAGGGAACTCGTCACGCCGATGCAATACGCGCCGGTTGTCCCAGATGATCACGTCGCGCTCGTTCCAATGCTGGGTCCAGACGTTTTCGGAGAGCGCGGCATGGCGCCACAGCTCGTCGAGCAGGGCTTCGCTCTCCTCGAGGGGTAGTCCTTCTATATATGCGTAATCGCGGCGGCCGAGGAAGAGTGCGTCCCGCCCGGTCTCCGGATGGGTCAGCACGATGGGATGGGTGGCCCCGGGTGTCTCGCGCGGGTCCGTGACCTCCTCGAAGCCCGGGCGCAGTTCACCCACGCTCGTGTGGGCGGCGTCGTGCTTGATGCGCAGCTCCCCGACGCGTTCGCGAAGCTCGCTCGGCAGCGCTTCGAGGGCCGCGCGCTGGCAGGCGAACTGGGTGTCGCCTCCCGTCTCGGGGATCTCGATGCTGAGCAACACGCTCGCCGGCGGCGGGTTGGGGAGGTAGGTCATGTCGGAGTGCCAGGCCGCTTCGGCATTGCCCAGACCGCCGATCGGCCTGCCGTTCACCTCGATGTTCGAGAGCGCGGTCACGTAGAGGCTCGGGAGCTTCACCTTCACCTCGGGTGGGAGCTTCACGGGGATCTCTTCGAGGGGGCCGAAGCGCGCGCTGAAGCGTTCGAGGCCCGCATCGTCGAGGCTCTGCTGATCGCGGATACGCAACACGCCATGGTCGAGCCACGCCTGATACAAGCGCTCGAAGTCGCCGTCCGAGATGTTCGCCAGATCGACATCCGTGACGTCGGCGCCGAACGGACCTTCGAAGGGTTCGATGTTCATTTCCACTCTCTCCGTGCGCCGCGATCAGATGACAGGATCGACTGTCGGCATCAACTCCGCCATGTGGACGCGGGGAACCATCGCCCGTCGCGCGAGGGCCTGCACCAGGAGCGACTCGTGATCGACCAGGGCGCTGGCGGTTTCCCCGACGAGTCTCGCGAGGGCGGTCTGCTTCCAGAACCAATCTTCGCGCTGGGCCGGTGAGGCATGGCCGGGCTGTGCCTTGCTCGCCTCGATCGCAAAGGCGTGCAGGTCGTCGCAGCCGAGTCGAACCCACTCCTGCAGCGGGACGCCATCGCCAATGACTTCAGTGGCTTCCCCTTCGACGATCGCGCCGAACGCCTCGACCACATCGCGCACCGCGATCGAACCCACCGGCCCGAAACCGCCCTGCCCCGCTGCCTCGCGCTGCTCGATCCACGGCTGCAGTCGATCGACTTCGTCGAGCGCCGCGCGCACCAGCGTCGATCTCCCATCGTCGACCGGCGCGAACGAAACGGGACAAGACCAACCCTCGTCGCCGACCTCTTCTTTCGCGACCGGGGCGTCGTCGGGGAAGTCTTCGAGCACGGGCCCCCGATCCCGCGTGAGCAACGCGAGGGCGCTGCGCAACACGCGGCGCTGGAACTCCGGCTCATGAGGCGCACCGAATGGACGGCCGAGCGGAAACGGCACCCAGAGGAAGCGCGGCAGTTGCATCTGCTCGGTGTGATGCCGCACCAGGCTGATGCCGGTCGTGGCTACGCCCTCGTCTTCGAAGTAGTGGCTGACCGCGCCGACCGCGCGGGTGCAGTTCGGTCAGACCGGCACCAGGCAGACGGCATCGACGCCGTCTTCACGCAACAACCGCGCGAGTTCGCGCGCGGTGCTTTCGATGGCGTGTGGCGGCCACCCGGCCCCCATCAGCGAATAGTGGAACTTCGCGATCGAACCGACGACGCCCTCCGCCTCGAGTTCGCGCAGACGATCGAGGGGGAAGACGAGATTCGTATCCTCGCGAAAGCCACTCCGATCGAAGTGCACGGAGGAATGGCTCATCGAGAGGTCGGCGAGGTCGACATCTCCGGGGATCACCCGGTAGCTGGTATCGACCATCTCGAAGGCGTCATCGCTTCGGCGATGCAGCCCCGCCGTCGTCACGATCGCGACGCGGCGCTTCGAGAGCGGCGGCCCTTCGACCCACGGCCGTGAGTCGAAGGGCTCGCACACCTTCGCTTCGAGGTGCGCTCGCTCGAACTCGTCGAGATCGGCGAGGCGAACCATGCTCGAGGCCCGCGAGGGCTAGAAGATCTCGAACAGCCCGGCCGCGCCCTGACCGCCGCCGATGCACATCGTGACCACGCCCCACTTCGCGTTGCGGCGCTTGCCTTCGAGCAGGATGTGCCCGACGCAGCGCGCGCCCGTCATGCCGAAGGGGTGGCCGATCGAGATCGAGCCGCCGTTCACGTTGTACTTCTCCGGGTCGATACCGAGCTTGTCGCGGCTGTAGAGGCACTGGCTCGCGAACGCTTCGTTGAGCTCCCACAAATCGATGTCATCGATCGAGAGCCCGGCGCGCTTCAAGAGCTTCGGCACGGCGAAGACGGGGCCGATGCCCATCTCGTCGGGTTCGCAACCCGCCACCGCGAAACCGCGGAAGGCACCCAGCGGTTCGATCCCGCGCTTCTTCGCTTCACCGGCTTCCATCAGCACGGTCGAGGCCGCGCCATCCGAAAGCTGCGAGGCGTTGCCCGCGGTGATCCACTTGTCTTCACCGCGCACCGGCGGGAGTTTCGCGAGGCCTTCGAGGGTCGTCTGAGGACGGTTGCACTCGTCCTTGGTCACCGTGTACTCGACCTCGGAGGTTTCGCCCGTCTCCTTGTCCTTGACGATCATTACCGTATCCATCGGCACGATCTCGTCATCGAACAGGCCCTTCTCCTGGGCGGCCGCCGTGCGCTGCTGACTCTGCAGCGAATACTCGTCCTGGTACTCGCGGCTCACGCCGTAGCGCTCGGCCACGATGTCGGCGGTTTCGATCATCGGCATCCAAAGGCCCGGGTACTCGGCGGCCAGCGGCTTGTCGACCTGCAGGGTGAAGCCCGTGCCTCCGAGGCTGTGGGTGATGGACTCGACGCCCGCCCCGACCACGATCTGCTCGCCGTCCACGATGATGCGGCTCGCGGCCGTCGCAATCGCGTTCAGACCACTCGAGCAGTGGCGACTCACCACGAAGCCCGTGGTTTCGACCGGGCAGCCGGCCTTGATCGCGGCGAGGCGACCGATGTTGTTGCCCGTGGTGCCCTGGGGTGTGCCGCACCCCATGACCACCTCGTCGACTTCGCCGGGCTCGATGCCCGCGCGTTCGATCGAGTGCTTGACGGCATGGCCACTCATGGCCACGCCACCGGTGTTGTTGAAGCCGCCGCGGTGGCTCTTGGCGAGCCCGGTGCGGGCGGTAGAAACGATGACTGCTTCGCGCATGGGGTACTGACTCCTGATGTGTTTTGGTGGCGTTGATACTAGCGCTCGCCCTCGGCCATGCGGGCGTGCATCTCGTCGAAATCGACGGGGATGAACAGCCCCTTGGCCTCCACGCACAGCTTTCCCCGGGCGTGGATCGTGCCGCGCACGACAGTCCAGCGACTGCCTTCCTGCTCGACCCAGGCTTCGAGGTCGAGATCTTCGTCGATCGGCGTAACGTCGCGATACTTCACTTCGAGCGTCGCGGTCACGCCCGAGTGCCGGGCGAGGTGTTGGGCCTCGCCGAGCAGGTCGTCCATCAAGGCCGCGACCCAACCGCCGTGCACGCCGCGGGGTGGGCCTTCATAGGGAAGGGAGAGACGCGCGCGGCCCGCGATGCAGGGGGTTCCGTCCGCTCGGGTCGAGCGCTCGACCCGCAGCGGTGGCGCGATCGGATTCAACTCGCCGCGCACCGCGCTCTGGCCGAGGTAGGCGAAGTGCGCGCCATCGCTCTGCGCATCGCCCTCCCCCGCTTCGTACCAGCGCGGTCGGGGTGGACCTTCGAGCAGGGGCTCGATCGCCTCCACGAGCCGACCGGCTTCGTCGAGCTTCGCGGCGCCGATCTCGTTGCGATTGAGCGCGTGGATGATGCGACGCACGGCGAGGGCCAGGCGTGAGCCGCTGGGATCGACCTCGAATTCAGCCATGAATGGTCGTGCGATCGCGACCGCTCAGGCGATCAACCAGATCAGCACGAAGAACCCGAGGCCGACGAGGTTGCCCGTCTTCCCCGCCTGCTTGAGCTTGCCCCCGATCGTGGCCTTGGCGAGTTCGCCGCCCGGGTCGCCACTCGAACCCGCGCCGGTCACGACGGGGATCTCGAAGGCGCCTGCGCCCACCGCCTTGGCGATCAGCGTCGAAACCAGGACCGCACCGCTCAAGCTGCTGAGGGGCACGAAGATCAGCGCAATCAACACGGCGAGCCACGGTGCGAGGATGCCGCCCCAACTCATCCAGGTGAATTGACGCAGGTCATTCTGATCCATCGCGAAGTCGAACATGAAGAAGTGGCGACGCGGAGCTTCGAGCACCGGCGAAACCGCACCGCTCATGCGCGCCCCGGTGAAGTGGCCCCACTCGTGGATCGTCGAGGAGATCACATACGCCGCGACGAAGGCGTTCCCCACGGCGACGATCTGCGCCAGGGTCGAGCCGGTCACCTGGGCCCAGGTTTCGGCGGCGCCCCACAAGGTGAGGCCGCCCATCACCATCGCGAAGTGATAACTCCCGATCTGCTTCATGCGGCTCTTGTCGAACTCGCGCGCGGCCTCTTCGAGGGCGGCGACTTCTGCGGGATCCATCGTGGCTTCGCTCATGGGGGACTCCTCGGGGTGCGTGCGCAATTCGCGCACACGGGGGACGGGCGGGGATGGGGTCGACCGGGCGCGGCCGCAGACCCCGGATTCTCCGCGCTCGGGATTCGCGCGTCAAGCGTCCGGCGAGGGAGTTCCGGGGGCGCATCCGCTGGCATATCGTCGCCCCGATGAAACGCAGCGGGTTCGATCCGACTCCCGATGGCAATTCGAATGCGAGCGAGGTGACTGCAGCCGGCGGCCCCGCGATCGACGAAGTGCCCGCGGCGTGAGGGAGTGATCGATGACACGAGTCGTCTTCATCACCGGCGCGTCTTCAGGGATCGGCCAGGCCACCGCGAAGCGCTTCGCGGCCGAAGGCTGGAACGTCGCTGCGACGATGCGCAACCCGGAGGACGGCGCTGATCTCGCCGCGCTCGAGGGCACGGCCGTGTTTCGCTGCGACGTGACGGACTCGGACTCGATCGCAGATGCCGTCTCGAGCGCCCTCGATCGCTTCGGCGCGATCGACGTGCTGGTCAACAACGCGGGCTACGGCTGCTACGGCCCCCTCGAAGCCACCCCGCGCAAGAAGATGGTGCAGCAGTTCGACACCAACGTCGTCGGGCTGCTCGAAACGACGAAGGCCGTGCTGCCCCATTTTCGCGCGCGCAAGCAGGGCAAGATCATCAACATCTCTTCGATGGGCGGTCGCGTCGCCGGCCCCCTGGCGACCCTCTACTACGGCAGCAAGTTCGCCGTGGAGGGGATTTCGGAATCGCTCTGCTTCGAGATGGCGGCGATCGGGGTGACCGTGAAGGTCGTGGCGCCGGGCTTCGTCGCCAGCGACTTCAACAGTCGATCGATCGACATCTCGAACGATCCCTTGATGAGCGAGTACCAGGAGGTCGTACAGGCGATGATCGCGCATCGTGCGAGTGGCGAGACCTATCGTTCGGATTGCGATCGGCCGGCTTCGGTGATCTACGAAGCGGCGACGGATGGGCTTTCGAAGTTCCGCTACGCCTCGGGCGACGATTGCGAAGACGCGATGGCCGAACTCGAACGACGCGGCGGGGAAGCGCTGCTCCGCGATCGCCTCGCCGCGTATGGGCTGAAGTTCCCGACCGATTGATCGGAGAAACTCGGCCGGCCCTCAGACCCCGAGTTCGTCGAGCAACCGCGCGGCGGTCGCGGACAGCAACGGAACGCCATCGCCCATCGTTCTCATGCGATCGTCGGAACTATCGCCCTGGGCCCAGCGGTAGTAGAGCTGTTGGCCCACCACGGCGGTCTTCCACAACCCGAAGGCCCAGTACCACTTCGCCTGGCTGACATCGAGCCCCGCGCGCTCGCCGTAGTGCGCAATCAGCTCGGCGCGCTTCGGCAGGCCCATCTGCTCCATCCCCGGGTGGCCGATGCGACCCGTATGGCCGTCTTCGACTTCGGGCCAGTAGTTGAGCAGGGTACCGAGATCGATCAACGGATCGCCGAGGGTCGTCATGTCCCAGTCGAAGATCGCGATCACGCGGTCCGGATCACTCGGATCGAACATGCAGTTGTCGAGCTTCAAGTCGTTGTGGACGAAGGACACGCGCTGGGGAGCGGGGGTCGAAGCCTCGAGGCGCGCATGCACTTCGCTCATGGCCTCGTCGTGCTCGGGCGCCGCCACCAGATCCCAGCGCTTCTTCCAACCCCTGACCTGGCGTTCGACGAAGCCTTCCGGGCGCCCCAGATCGCCGAGGTCGCACGCTTCGGGGTCGAGGCGATGGAAGTCCGCCATCGCGTCGACCAGTGCGAAGGCGATGCGCCGCCCCACATCGCTGTGCTCGCGCATGGCTTCCGGGATGACGCCGCGAATCACCTCACCGCGCTCGCGCTCCATCACGAAGAAGTCGGCGCCGGCGATCTCGGGGTCTTCGCAGAACAGGTAGGCGCGCGGGGCCCGGTCGAAGGTGCGCCAGATGCGTGAGAGCACCTTGAACTCGCGCTTCATGTCGTGCGCGCCCGGCGCGAGGGTGCCGAAGGGCGGACGCCGCAGGACGAGTTCGCGATCGCCGAAGCGGATCAGGTAGGTGAGGTTCGCGGCGCCATTGGGAAACTGGAGCACCTCGAAATCACCTGCGATGTCGAGTTCGGCGGAAAGATTCGCGCGCAGGTACGCCTCGATCTTCTTCCAGTCGAGATCCTCGCCCGAACGCACGGTGGCGAATTCGGGCGGGGCGGAGTCGCGGAACGGGTCGACGGTGTCGGGGACATCGGCCATGCGAGAAAGATGGCACAAGCAACGCCTTCGTCTCCACGATCGGATCCACCGCGGTACGCTCGGGGGATGGAGCGCGCGCGCCAACGCGAACTGCTCGATCGCATCCAACGTCATCGCGCGGACGGGGACGGAACCGATACCGCGGACGCCGTACACGCGTGCCCGGTGAGCGAGTATACCGACCCCGCGCGCCTCGAACGCGAACGCGCCCTACTCCATCGCGAGCCGACCCTGGTAGGGCTCTCGGGGCTGGTGCCGGAACCCGGTTGTTTTGCGGAAGTGTTCGTCGGCGATCGCTCGGTGGTGGTCACGCGCACCAATTCGGGGGAAGTCGCCGCGATGCTCAACGTGTGCCGCCACCGCGGAGCCGAGGTCTGCCACGGCCGCGGGAAGGCGCCTCGTCTCGTCTGTCCCTACCACGGTTGGGCGTACGAACTCGACGGCGCGCTGGCCTCGCGACGTCGCGGCGAGTTCTTCGACGAAGCAGCCAACGCCGATCTGCGACGACTCCCGGTGGCCGAACGCGACGGTTTGATCTGGCTGTGCGGGGATCCGGACGGCCGCATTCCGGAGCAACCGCTGGCCGGTGCAGAATCGGAGCTCGCACCCTTCGACCTGGGCGCCTACCGGCTGTTCGACGAGACGCGTTTCGCGCGTCCGGTCAACTGGAAGTCCGCGGTGGATACCTTCTGCGAGGCCTACCACCTTTCGGTGCTCCACCGCACGACGCTTTCGCCCATGATTCACGACCGCTTCGCGCTCTTCGACCGCTTCGGTCCCCACGGCCGGCTGATCGCCGCGCGCAAGTCGATCGATCCGATGCTCGACGAAAAGCCGCGGGAACAGTGGTCGTTGCTTCCCCACGCGACGATGTTGTGGTTTCTCGTGCCGAACAGCGTGCTCATCTATCAACAGGATCACGTCGAGTTGTACCAGGCGCGACCGGGCCGCACCCCCGACGAAACCCATCTCTACGCCTCGATCTACGTGCCTCCCGATTCGACCGAGAGCGATCGGCACTGGGAAAAGAACTTCGAGCTGATCGTGAGCGTGACCGACGAAGAGGACTTCACGACCGCCGCGGGTCAGCAGCGCGGATTCCATTCGGGCGCGCAGGAAGAGATCGTCTTCGGACGCAACGAACCCGCCCTCGGCCACTTCCACCGATCGCTGAACGAACGGCTGCGTGATTCTCCGCGCGGACCCTCCGACTGGAACGAGGAAGCTACTTCGCGGCCTCGGCGGTGACCCGCTCCCCGGCGTAGACGTGTTCGACGAGGGTCCCATTGTCGACCGCGACCTTCCCCGCGACGACCACGGAGTGGATCCCCGCCGAAGCCTGGAAGGGATCGCCATAGGTTGCGCGATCGATCACGGTCTCGGGATCGAAGACGGTGATGTCGGCATCTGCGCCGACGGCGATGCGCCCCTTGCGCGCGAACCGCGGATAGAAGGCCGCGAGCCGATCGGCGGGTAGCTGCGTCATCCTGGCCAGCGCCGTCGACCAATCGAGCAACCCGGCCTCGCGCACGTAGCGCCCGAGGATCTTCGCGAAGGCGCCGTTGTGGGGCGCCACCATGCTCTCTTCGTCGACCATCGGAAGCAGATCGCTCACCACGATCACCCCCGGTTCGAGGAGCGCCCGCCGCGTCCACTCTTCCTTCAGGTAGTGGTGCACGACCTGGCCTTCCGGATGCTTCTCCCGGTATTCGTCGAAGGTCGCCTCATCGAAGCGCATCCCCGTGGCCGCCCATTCGACGTCTGCGTAGTCGATTGCGAAGATCCTGCGCCAATCGCGCCCGAAGACCGCGGAAGAGATCAGCGCCGACCCCGCGTTGTAGGGCAGCAGCTCCGTCGAAACGTCGACCTCCCGCCCACGCGCCTCGCGGATCTCGCGCAGGAAGAGATCGATGTTCCGCATCGCGTTGTGGGTGATGTGACAGACGTGAAGCGCGGCGCCGGTCTTTTCGGCCAGCGTCAGAGCCTCGCGCAGACCGGCGGGGTCACCGTTCACTCCACGCCGCACGTGGATGAAGACGATCGTCTCGCGCTCGGCCGCGAGACCGAAGATCATCTCGAGTTCGGCGCTCCCGGTTCCCTCGCTGAAGTAGTCGAGGGGAACCCCGATACCCAGGGCCCCGTTGTCCAGCGCAGAGGCGAGCTTCGCGCGGATGCGCGCGATGTCGCTCTCGCTCGCGCTCCGGCTGAAGAGATCGTCGGGGCGACCGGTGAAGAGGGACTTCAGCACCGTCCAGTAGCCGCGCCAACCGATCAGCTGCGGCCGGGTCGCGAGCGTGTCGGTGATTCGCAGGCCGAAGAGCGCTTCGAGACGCGCGCTCCCCCACCCCGCCGAAGCGCCGTAGTGGATCCGCGCCCCATCGCCGAGCGCCGAACCGAAGCTCTCGATGGGATAGGTGCCCGCTTCGAGTTCGAGGGCGGTCGTGACACCGTCGAGCAGTTGGTAACGCTGACCGAGCGGCGTCACCGAGTGGGTGTGCAGGTCGATGAAGCCGGGGGCCACCACGTGATTCGAGACATCGATCTCGCGCTGCCCAAAGAGGGCTTCTTCGCTGATGGCGACGATCCGCCCCGCGCGTACGCCGACGTTGCGCACGGCGTCGAGCCCCGAGGCGGGGTCGATCACGCGCCCCCCCGCGAGCACGAGATCCAGATCCACGGTTTCCGCCGCCACACTCCCCGGCACGGCCAGCATGGCAGTCGCGAAGATCAGTGAGAGCAAGATCCGGACCCTACAGCGACTCTGCCCGGCGGAGTCAGTCGGGATACGCATCGTGTCGGTGCATCCAGCTATAGGGTTTCGTCTGCGGCCAACCGTCGGGGGAGTCTTCCCAGGTCTCCTGGCGACCGAATGGCGTGAGATCGAGGTAGGTCCAGTGACTCCCCAGGTGCTCGACGCCGCGCCGGCCCGTCGTGTAGGTACGGAAGACTTCGTCCCCATCGCGGAAGAAGACGCTCAAGCCGTGATGCTCTTCGCCGTCGACCGTCACTCCCATGTCGACGTTGAACTCCGTCTCGAACGACGAGTACCACGGCAGCCGCCAACCCATGCGCTTGCGATAGGCGAGGAGTTTCGGGAGCGGTGCGCGGGAGACCATGGCGAAGGTAATGTCGCGCGCGTGCAGGTGCGCGGGGTGCGACATGGCATCCGCGACCCAGGAGCACCCGGGGCATCCCTCTTCCCAGTCGGGGCCGAACATGAAGTGATAGACGATCAGCTGCCGGCGCCCCTCGAAGAGTTCGAGCAGCGTCTCCTGGCCGAGTTCACCCGCGAAGGCGTAGTCGGGCTTCACGGCCATCATGGGTAGCCGGCGCCGCGCTGCGGCGACTTCGTCGCCCGCCCGCATGTGGGCTTTCTCGCGCGCGACCTGCTCGTCGAGAGCCTTGCGCCACTCGGCCTCGCTGACGACGGGTGGACGAGAAGAGTCGGTCGAACTCATGGGGACGCCTCCCTATGCGCGTGATCGCGCTGAACGCGCGAACGTAGCGTGCGCCGGAAACATGCGAATCGTCGAAAAAATGCACGGCCTGTGAAGCGCTTCACAGCGACGGGGCTGACGCACCCGTAGCTTGCCCGTCATGGCATACGAAAACCCGACGCACCGCAAACAGGCCCAACTCGACGCCCAACCGCCGCGACCTTTGCGCAGCGCGCTGAGCCGTCCGCGACGCCAGCGCCGCCCACAGGCGTTCGCTCCCGCTTCGCGGGGCAGTCGCGGCAGCCTCGAATTCGCGGGCTTCCGCTTCGATCTCGACAGCCAGCGCCTCTGGCGCGGCGACTGCGAGGTCTCGCTCAAGCCGAAGATGAGCGCGATGCTGATCGTCTTCATCACGCAGCCCGAACGCCTGATCTCGAAGGACGAGCTGCTCGGCTCGGTCTGGCGCAACACGCACATCAGTCCCGAGACCCTGCGCAGCACCCTGCGCGAGCTGCGACACGTGCTCGGCGACGACGCCCAGGCCCCCCAGCTCATCGAGACCGTGCACGGCCGCGGCTACCGCTTCATCGCCCCCGTGCAGCGCGCGGACCAGGGCGCAGCCCAGCCCCTCGTCGACCAGCTCAGCCGGGCGATCGAACTCGCCAGTGAGCACGCCGAGCCGGCCGACCTGCGTGCCGCGCTGGAGCAGTGCCTCGAGATCGTCGAACAGAGCATGAAGCCCGACGCCTCCGCACCGGCGCGGTCCGGGCGAAGAGCGCTCAGCGAATGTCCGCCGCGCTATGGCGCTCGGGCACCTGCTCCTCTTCCGGGCCCCACATACGGTTCACGCGGCGACCGCGCTGTACCGCGGGGCGGTCGTTGACCGCCTTCGCCCAGCGCTGGACGTTCGTGTAGGACTTCACGTCGAGGAACTCACCCGCTTCGTAGAGCACGCCGAACACCAACGCGCCGTACCAGGGGCAGGTCGCGATGTCGGCGATCGTGTACTCGTCGCCGATCAGGTACTCGCGCTCGGCGAGGTTGCGATCGAGTACGTCGAGCTGCCGCTTCACCTCCATCGCGAAGCGGTTGATCGGGTACTCCCACTTCTCCGGTGCGTAGGCGTAGAAGTGGCCGAAGCCCCCGCCGAGATAGGGTGCGCTCCCCATCTGCCAGAAGAGCCACGATAGACATTCGGCACGCTTCGACGGGTCTTCGGGATAGAAGGCGTTGCCGAACTTCTCGGCCAGGTAGACCAGGATTGCGCCCGACTCGAAGACCCGCGTCGGCGGCGAGGTGCTGTGGTCGACCAGCGCGGGGATCTTCGAGTTCGGGTTTGCGGCCACGAAGCCGCTGCTGAACTGCGCACCCTCCTGGATATTGATCAGGTAGGCGTCGTACTCGGCCCCTTCGTGCCCGAGCGCCAGCAACTCCTCGAGCATCACCGTCACCTTCACCCCATTGGGCGTGGCGAGCGAATACAGCTGCAACGGGTGCCCGCCGACGGGGAGATCCTTGTCGTGGGTCGGCCCCGCGATCGGGCGATTGATGTTGGCGAAGCGACCGCCGCTTTCCTGGTCCCAGGTCCAGACCTTCGGGGGCACATAGCCCTGCTCTTCACTCACGGTTCTTCCTCTTTCGTTTGACGGCGGGGCGCAGCCGGTTCGTGGTGCAGTAGGACGCGAGAGACTAGGCGGCTCGGACGGCCTTCGAAATCTCACCCCAGCGCGCCAGGTTCTTCGGGTTGTCGCTGATGTCGCCCATCGCGAGGTAGCTGATCACGCGGGAGGCCCGCCCGCCGTATCGCTTTATGATCGCGTCGGCCATGTCGTCCCAGCGGGCGACGAGGGCGAAGTGGTCGAGGATCTCGTCGGTGATCGCATCGCCCATACCTCCGAGATCCCCGGCCTTCATCATGGCACCGAGCTTCGGCGTCATGCCCTCGAAGCCCAGGTCGTCGAATTGGAAGTGGTAGTTCGGCGTCGAGCCGTAGAAGGCGATCTGCGTGCGCGTCACGTCGACCATGCGCTGTCGCTCTTCTGGCGTGTCACCGACGATGGCGAAGACGGGAATGTGGAGGTCGATGTCGTCGACACTGCGACCGGCCTTCTCCGCACCTTCGGCGAGGGAAGGCAGCAGGCGATTCTCGATGTAGTGCTGCGAGTGCAGCGGATGCACGTGCACGCCGTCGCAGAGTTCACCCGCAACGCGACACATCATCGGGCCCACCGCCGAAATATCGACCTTTACGTCTTCAAAGTCGTGGCGCCCCGGCGCCCACTGCCCAGGCAGCAGGCTCAGGTTGTAGTAGGGGCCCTCGTGGTGGAGCTTCTCTTCGCGGCGGAAGGCGCGGATGCAGGCCTTGAAGGCGCCGACGTAGTCGCGCATCTGGGCAGCGGGCTTGTCCCAGGTCGCGCTGTAGCGGCGCACGATGTGGCCGCGCACCTGGCTGCCGAGCCCGATGCGAAAACGACCCTCGGTGTTCTGCGCGAGCTCCCAGGCGATCTGCGCCGAGATCATCGGGCTGCGCGGAAACGCGACCGCAATGCCGGTGGCGAAGTGGAGCTTCGGGGCGGCCGTGGCGGCGGCCGCGATCATCATCCACGGAACCGAGCCCGCCTCGGTGAAGAGCATCCCGGAGAAGCCGGCGTCTTCGAGTTCTTGCGCAAGCGATGCGCTCTTCTTCCAGGTGAGGCCACCGGTCATGAGGTCGAATTCCAAGGTCTGACTCCTCTCATTTCGCGCATTCGCGGGGTTGAACGGGGCGCGCTGTCGCGGAGCTGCGGCAGCGCCTAATCTGGGGCCGCGCGGGGTTTCCCTCTTGCTTGACCCATCGCGCCGTGAGCGATAACGATAGGACCCGCGGAACGCACCTCCCAGCCCATCCCACCTCGCGTTCCGCGACACCCCGCTCGTCCGAGCGCCTCCCGAGAGCCCTCGGGAGCCACATGGAACATGGATAGAAGGAAGAAACCCGCCGATGGCCCTCACCCTGAGCGAAGAACAACTCCTGCTGCGCGAAACGGCCCAGACCTTTCTCGCAGACAACTCCCCCGTGAGCCGCATGCGCGAGCTGCGCGATGCGAACGACGGTACGGGCTTCACCCGCGCGCTGTGGAAGGAGATGGCCGACCTCGGCTGGCTCGGCATCCTGCTCGCCGAGGAGCACGGCGGTAGCGAAATGGGCGTCGCCGAACTCGGCGTCGTGATGCTCGAATGCGGCCGCGTACTCGCCCCCGAGCCCCTGCTCTCGACGGTGCTACTCGGCTCCAACGCGATCCGGCTGAGCGAGAACGAGGCCCTGCAGAAGGACGTGCTCCCCGCGGTGGCCGAAGGAGATCGACTGATCGCCTTCGCCCTCGAAGAGGCGCGCCGCTTCAATCCCTACGCGATCGAGACCACGGCGGAGTCGAAGGGCGGCGCCTACGCGATCAACGGCAGCAAGCGCTATGTGCTCGACGGCCACGTCGCCGACCAGATCGTCGTCGTCGCGCGAACGGGTGGCGCCTCGGGTGAACGCGAGGGGCTTGCGCTCTTCCTGGTCGACGCGAACGCGAGCGGCGTTTCGATCCAGCGGACCCACATGATCGACGGTCGCAACGCGGCGCACGTCGAGTTCAGCGACGTGGAGGTCGGCGCAGACCGCATGCTCGGCGACGCCGACCTGCTCGACCGCGTCCTCGACCAGGCCACCGTGGCGCTCGCCGCCGAGGCGATCGGCACTGCCGAAGAAGCCTTCGAGCGCACCCTCACCTACCTCAAGGAACGCGAACAGTTCGGCGTGAAGATCGGCACCTTCCAGGCTCTGCGTCACCGCGCCGCGGAGATGTTCTCCGAACTCGAGTTCGCGCGCTCGACCGTGCTCGACGCACTCTCGGCCGTCGATGAAGACCGGGCCGATGCGAAGCAGGCCGTCAGCGCCGCCAAGGCGCAGGTGAGCAAGACCGCCCGGTTGATCGGCGCCGAGGCGATCCAGATGCACGGCGGCACCGGAATGACCGACGAAGAAGAGATCGGCCTCTTCTTCAAGCGACTCAAGGCCGCCGAGATCACCCTCGGCGACGACACCTATCACCTGCGACGCTTCGCGTCGCTGCAGGGTTACTAGGAGAATCAGAAATGGCAGACCTCGACGCGTTCAAGGAAGAAGTCCGCGCTTTCATCGCAGAGCACCTCCCGGAGGAGCTTCGTGTCGGTAACCGCACCGATCTCCCGGGTGAGCCGCTCGGCAAGTGGATCAACGCGATGGCCGATCGCGGCTGGGTCACCCCCGACTGGCCGACCGAATACGGCGGCGGGGGGCTCGATCGCAAGCACACGGCCGCGCTCAGGGCCGAGCTCAAGGCGGTCCGTGCCCCCACGGTGACGAGCTTCGGCGTCAGCATGCTCGGGCCGACGCTCCTCGAGTACGGCACCGAAGAACAGAAGAAGCAGCACCTGATTCCGATCTCGAAGCACACCGTGCGCTGGTGCCAGGGCTTCAGCGAGCCGGGCTCCGGCTCGGACCTCGCGAGCCTGCAGTGCCGCGCCGTACGCGAAGGCGACGAGTACGTGATCACGGGCCAGAAGATCTGGACCACCGGCGCCCATCGCGCGGATTGGATCTTCTGCCTGGTGCGCACCGACACCGAGGCCCCCAAGCACGAGGGCATCAGCTTCATCTTGTTCCCGATGAATCAGCCCGGCGTCGAAGTCGCTCCCCTCACGCTGATCGACGGCACCGCGCACTTCTCCCAGGTGTTCTTCGACGGGGCCCGCGCCAGTGCAGATCAGGTGGTCGGCCCGCTGAACGGCGGTTGGACGGTCGCCAAACGCCTGCTCCAGCACGAGCGCAGCACCGACGGTTCGAGTGACGGCGGCATCGGCGGCGCCTCGAAGGAGACCCTCGCCCAGTTCGTGCAGCGCGAAGTCGGGATGGAGAACGGCGTGCTCGCCGATCACGGGATTCGCGAGCGCCTCGCGGCCTGGGAAATCGACAAGAAGGCCCTCGGCCTCACGATGCGCCGCGCGGCCGAGGAGGCCCGCGCGGGCCAGAAGGGTCGCGACATCGGCAGCCTCGGCAAGTTTCGCTGGGCCAACATGGTGAAGACCGAGCAGGACATCGCGATGGAGGCTTCGGGCACGCAGGGCCTGGGATGGGACGGTCCCGGCTTCGAAGCGGCCGAACTCGAGCGCACGAAGAAGTGGCTGATCACGCGCGCCGACTCGATCTGGGGCGGCACCAACGAGATCCAGCTCAACGTGATCGCCAAGCGGGTATTGGGGTTGCCGGAATAGGAGGCGAACCCCGTGGCCGCGGACACCTTCGACGATCTTCGTGTGCTCGAACTGGGCGCGGGGGTGTCCGCAGCGTTCGCGGCGCGGCTGTTCAGCGATCACGGCGCCGAGGTGATCAAGGTCGAAACGCCGGAAGGCGATTGGAGCCGCCGGCGCGGTCCGTTTCCGGAGGGCGTTTCCGACCCCGAGCGCAGCGGTCTCTTCCTGGCGCTCAACGCCGGCAAGCGTGGCGCGGAGCTCGATCTCACGAGCGCGAGTGGACGCGATGAGCTGCAGCGCCTGCTCGCCTGGGCCGACATCCTGATCCACAACTTGCGCGGGGAGGAGGTCGAAGCCTACGGGCTTTCGCCCGAAGCCCTGGAAGCGACGCGTCCCGATCTCGTGACGCTTTCGATCACACCCTTCGGTGCGACCGGGCCCTTCGCCGACTACCACGCCAGCGAGATCACCGTGAGCTGTGGGGGTGGCTGGGCGAGCCTGTGCCCGGCCGCGACGGGTCGCGACGATCTGCCGCCCCTCAAGGTCTTCGGGCATCAGTGCGCGTTCATGAGCGGGGTCGCGGGCGCCACCGCGGCGCTGGCCGCGGTGCACCAGGCGAAGGTCTCGGGGGTGGGCGAGTTCATCGACTTCTCCGAGCAGGCCTACACCGCCTCGGTGCTCGAGAACGCGATGCCGCAGTTCACCTATCGCGGTGAGGTGGCAACCCGCTACGGCACACGTCTGTTGGTCCCGTGGCAGATCTTCGAGTGCCGCGATGGCCACCTCTACATCGGATGCATGGAGGCGGATCAGTACGAACGCCTGGTCGAAGTGATGGGCAACCCCGAGTGGGCCGAGATGGAGGTCTTCGCGACGCAGCGCGGGCGCGGCGAGAACCAGGACCTGATCCACCAGTTCATCCAGGAGTGGATCGGTGAGCGGAAGGTCTTCGACACCTGGCACGAACTCCAGGCGAACCGGGTGTGCGCGGCGCCGGTGATGCGTCTCGAGCAGATCGCCGAGGCCGAGCAGCTGAAGGCGCGGGATTTCTTCAGCGAGGTCGAGCACGGCGAAGCCGGGCGGTGGGTGCATCTGGCACCCGCGGGCTTGACCTCGAAGGGACGCGCTGCGATTCGCGACGGTGCCCCGCGTCTGGGACAGGACAATGACGCCCTGGCCAGCCTCGCTCCGCGCGAGCGAACGCAGGCGGAGGGCACGGCAACCCGCCCTCTCGCCGGCGTGCGCGTCGCCGACCTGAGCTGGGCGTGGGCGGGGCCCTTCTGCGCGATGAACCTCGCGCATCTGGGTGCCGATGTGATCCGCTTCGAATCCGAGGGCCGCCCCGATCTCTATCGCCGCCTTCCCCTGCACCCACCCGGTGTCGAGCGCACCCTCAACACGACGGGGATGTTCAACCAGTGGAACCAGGGCAAGCGCAGTGTCGCGCTGAATCTGGCCGAGCAGGAAGCGCGCGCCCTGCTCCTCGACTTCGTCGAACACTGCGACGTCGTCGTCGAGAACTACGCCACCGGCGTGATGGATCGCCTGGGGCTCGGCTACGAGGCTCTCGCCGAGCGCAATCCCGGGATCATCCTCGCGAGCATCAGTGGTTACGGCGAAACCGGTCCGCAGAAGAACTACATGGGCTACGGGCCTTCGATTCCGCCACTCACGGGGCTTTCGGCTGCGACGGGCTTCGTCGATGGACCGCCCTCGGAGATCGGCGTTTCGATGCCCGACCCCAACGCGGGCATCACCGCGGCATTCGAGATCTGCGCCGCCCTCGAGAAGCGACGCAATAGCGGGCGCGGCGAGCACATCGACGTTTCGCTCTGGGAAGCCACGGCGGCCTTCTCGGTCGAAGCGTGGATGGACTACGCGATGAACGGCAGCGAACCCGTACGTCAGGGCAATCGCGACCCCTGGATGTCACCCCACGGCTGCTTCCGAACCCGCGGCGACGACGAGTGGATCTCGATCGCCTGCGAAGACGAAGC
>JANQEL010000263.1 GCA_028278345.1 Myxococcota bacterium | reverse complement strand
CAGGCGGGCGGCGTCGACGCCGGCGGCGACCAGACCCCCGGCCAGGGCCTGCGCCATGGCACCGCAGCCGATGAAGCCGATGCGACGATCGACCAGCGCTTCGATGTTCTTGCTCATGATGTCCTCGTGCGGCGTCGGCGGCTGCCAACTCCGTGAACCGTTCAGGTCGACGACGCTTTCGGGGGGCGTGGGCCAAAGAGGTCGCTGCCGACGCGCACCACCGTAGCCCCTTCCTCGATTGCGATCTCGAAGTCGCGCGACATCCCCATCGAGAGCTCGCGAAGCGCTTCGCCGCCGGCGCGCTCGGCCAGGCGGTCGCGCCACTCGCGCAGGCGCGCGAACACCGGCCGATTGTCGGCGGGGTCGGGAACGGGGGCCGGGATCGTCATCAAACCGACGACCCGAAGCGCTTGGAGCCCGGCGCAGTGATCGAAGAGCGCCTCGAGTTCTTCCTCGGCGACGCCCGCCTTCTGGGGTTCGGCGCTGAGATTCACCTGGAGGAAGACATCGAGAGGGCGACCGGCACGCGCTTCGCTCGCCGCGGCCGCCTTGGCGAGGGCGTTTGCGAGAGAGCTGCGGTCGACGGTCTCCACTACGTCGAAGAGTTCGACTGCGCGCTTCGCCTTGTTGCGTTGCAGCGCACCGATCAGATGCCAGCGGGGTGGGGCGAACCCCAGTTCGAGCGCGAGGGCTTCGATGCCGGGGCGCTTCTCGGCCGCTTCCTGCACGTAGTTCTCGCCGAGCAGCGTGAGGCCGCCCTGCAGCGCCTGGACGATGGTCTCGGTCGTCTGGACCTTCGAGGCGCCGAGCAGCGCCACTTCGTCGGCCTTGCGTCCGGCCCGATCGGCGGCCGCCGCGATCCGCTCGCGCACTGCCTCGAGCCGCGCGGCCACCTGCGAGGTCGATTCGCTCACGACTCGCGCTCGTCCATCTCGTCGCGAAGGCGGGCCCAGACGCGGGCCACCTCGTCGACGGGCAGGCCGATCACATTGTCCTGGCAGCCCTCGACGCGGGTCACGAAGCGACGGCCCTCGCCCTGGACCGCGTAGGCGCCGGCCTTGTCCATCGGCTCGCCGCCGGCCACGTATTGCGCGATCTCTTCACTCGTGGCCTCGCGCATGCTGACGCGACTCGTTCGCAGATCGACATGGGACTTCGCGCGGTCTTCGGGTGCGCGCGTCGAGACGAAGGCGAAGCCCGTGACCACCTCATGGGTGCGACCGGTGATGCGGGCGAGCAGGGCTTCGGCATGGGCCGCGTCGCGGGGCTTGCCCAGCACATCGCCGTCGATCACCACGATGGTGTCGGCGCCCAGTACCCAGCGGGAGACCTCGTCGCCGAGCCGCAAGGCCACGGCACTGGCTTTCTCGAAGGAAAGACGTCGAACGAGGTCCGCCGGCGATTCGTCCTCGCGAACCTCCTCCTCGATGTCCGCAGGGCGAACCTCGAAGGCGATGCCCTCGCGCTCGAGCAGATCGCGTCGCCTCGGCGATCCGCTCGCGAGCACCAGGGTTTCAGCCGTTTCCTTCGATGCGGTTTCAGACATGGGGGCGAAATACCCGAGCCCCAGACGAATTGCAACGCGGCGCCTCCGCTCGTTTCGCGTAGCCAATGACACCCGAACGAAGTGGGGGATCGACCCGATGCTTTTCAAGCGAGCCCGATCGCGGACCGATCACATTGCCACGTATCGTGATGGCGAGAGGCGTCTGGGGACTCGTGAAGTCGGCGTCGGGATCGAAGTGGCCTCGAATGGGGTAGGTTGGGCCCGGACGGGGAAAGCCGGCGGGGGGCCGGAAGGGTTTCAGGATTCAAGTGAGGGTCTTCAATCGCGCATCCGCCACACGGGCGCCGCGTGCAGGCATCGCTGCACTGGCCGCGCTCGCGACCTTCGGTTCGGCTTGCGCGAGCAGTGGCCTGGGCCCGGACGGCTTCCGACACCACGGGCACGGCTACTCACTCCCCCATCCGAGCGATCCGCCGGGCACACGCTGGCAGGTGACGGAAGTGGACGATGCCAAGGTGGCCTACCGCAGCGATGGCGAGGCCTTCATGGCCCTCGATTCCCGTTGCAACGACGAGGGTGCGAAGCCAGAGGATCCCGCGGTGCTCGCGCGCCAGCTGCTCGTCGGCATCGCGAATCGCACCCGCATCGAAAGCGACGCGTTCGAGTTCGCAGGCGGCCGCGCCTACGCCCAGGTCGTCGACTCGAAGGACGAACGGGGTGAAGTCGTGCGAACCCGCACCGTGACCCTCGTGCGAGGCCACTGTGTGATCGATTGGGTACTCGTCTTCGAGACGGGCGAGGCCGGCCATCCCGAGATCGAGGCGAGTTTCGAAGCCTGGTGGCGCGGCTTCGAACCCCGCTTCGACCTCGAGCCGCCGCCCAGCGAAGAACTCGCCGAGGTGACGCCGTGACGACCCTGGCGACGCGCATCGAGACCCTGGGCGACCGCATCCTCGAAGTCGTCGACGTGATGGGGGAGTTCGCACTGCTCGGTCTCCACACGATCCGCGCGATGTTTCGCGGACACTTCCCCGCGCGCGAGACCCTCGTGCAGTTCAACTCGGTGGTGGTTCGCTCGACCGCGATCGTGACGTTGACGGCGCTCTTCACCGGCATGGTGCTCGCGCTCCAGACGGTGGTCTCGCTCACCCGCTTCGGCGCCAAGCCCTACACGGGAAGCTTCGTGGGGCTCGCCTTCGTACTCGAACTCGGCCCGGTGCTGACGGCGCTGATGGTCTCGGGACGCGTGGGTGCGGGGATCACCGCCGAGATCGGATCGATGGCGGTCACCGAACAGGTCGACGCGATCCGCGCAATGGGGGCCGACCCGGTGCAGAAGCTCGTGGTGCCTCGGGTGCTCTCGCTGACGTTGGGCCTTCCGATGCTCACGACCCTCGCCTACATCCTGGGGATCTCGGGGGGCGCGTTGATCGCCCAGCAGTACGGCATCACGGGCAACTTCTATCTCCAGACCGTGATCAACGTCGTGACCATCCCCGATGTCTTCGAGAGCCTCTCGAAGACCGTCGTCTTCGGCTGGATGATCGCCACCATCGGCTGCTACCTCGGAATGCGTACGACCGGAGGCACCGTGGGCGTGGGGCAGTCGACGACCACAGCGGTGGTCACGGCCTCGATCGGTGTCCTGGTCTCCGACTTCTTCCTCACCAAATTCCTGATGCTGGTGTGAGGGGGATGCGATGAGCGAAACCACCCCGGCTGAAGTCGAACGCGAGGAATTCGCCAGCGCGATCCCCGATCCCGATTGCTTCCTCGAACTGCAGGATCTGCACAAGTCGTTTGGCAGCACCTCGGTGCTCAACGGGGTCGATCTCAAGGTGCCGAAGGGCAAGGTGCTCACCATCCTCGGCGGTTCGGGCTCGGGCAAGAGCGTGATGCTCAAACACATGATCGGCTTGCTGCGCCCGGACAGCGGACGGGTGGTCGTCGAGGGCCGCGACGTCACCGACCTGCGCGAGCGCGAGTGGATCGAGGTGCGCAAGCGCATTGGTTATGTCTTCCAGGGGGCCGCACTCTTCGACTCGCTCTCGGTCTTCGAGAACATCGCCTACCCGTTGCGCGAGCACTTCGATCAGCCCGAAGCCGAACTCGCCCATCGCGTCGAGGTGTGCCTCGAAAGCGTGGGTCTGGCGGGCGTGGGACCCAAGATGCCTGCCGAACTCTCGGGGGGCATGCGCAAGCGCGTGGGTGTCGCGCGGGCCATCGCGATGCATCCCCAGGCGATCCTCTACGACGAGCCGACGACCGGGCTCGATCCCGCGAATTCCCGCCGCATCGGTCAGCTGATCCGACAACTCCAGAAGGAGCTCAACGTGACTTCGGTGGTGGTGACCCACGAGCCCGAGCTCTGCCTCGCGGTGTCGGATCAGGTCGTGCTGCTCGAGAAGGGCGTGCTGCGGATCGACGCACCGATCGAGGAGTTCCGCGCTTCGAACGCTCCTCCGGTGCGCGACTTCCTCGGCGCGTTCTACGACCCCGGTCGCGATGTGGAAAGAGGGGAGAGCTAGGAAATGGACGACACTCGACGACTCAGCCTGATCGTGGGCGGCTTCTTCATCATGAGTCTGCTCGCCCTGGCGATCGCGGTGCTCTCGCTCACCTCCGAGAGCGGCCTGTTCCCGAACCAGTACCGGATCTTCGGTCACTTCGACAATGTGCAGGGCCTCCTGCCGGGCGCACCCGTCTGGATGGCGGGCAAGGAAGTCGGCCGCGTCGAAGCGGTCGAGTTCACGGAGTTCGGTTCGGATCAACCGATCCTGATCACCATGCGGATCAACCGCGGCGTACAGAACCGTGTGCGCACCGATTCCGTGGCCTCGATCGGCACGATCGGCGTACTCGGCGATAGCTACATCGAGATCCAGCCGGGCTCTCCCGAGGGCTCGGTGTTGATCGACGGCGAAGAGATCGCGACGCTTTCTCCCACAAACCTCTACGCCGCCCTCGCACAGGGAACCGAGGCCCTCGGCGCCGTTTCGAACCTCGCGAACAACCTGAACGCCGTCGTGAGCGACGTGCGCGAAGAGGGCGTCATCACCAAGGCGGCGAGCGCGGTCAACGCGGCGAGCAATCTCATCCTCGAGGTCGAAAGCGGCGACGGTCTGCTGCACGGCCTGATCTACGACGAGTCGAGTGGGAGCGGTGCGCAGAGCATCGAAGGGTCGCTCGCGAGTCTCGAGAACATCCTGAAGGAGATCGAGACCGGCGACGGCCTGATGAACTCACTGATCTACGCCGACCCGAACGAGCAGGGTCCCGATCTCAACCACGCGATCTCGTCGATCGCGAACATCCTCGAAGAAGTCGAGACCGGAGAGGGTCTGCTCCACGCGCTGATCTACGACGCCGATACGGGCAAGCTCAGTGAGGATGCAGTCTCTGCCGTCGCGCACCTGAACGAGATCCTCGAACGCATCGACAACGCGGACGGCACCCTCGGGCTGCTCGTCAGCGATCCGAAGCTCTACGAAGATCTCACCGTGTTGCTCGGCGGCGCCCAGCGCAGCACGCTGCTTCGCACCCTCGTGCGCATGGCACGCGACGAATAGACCGACGCGGGCTTCAGCAATCCACCTTCAAGACGCGACGCTGATAGGTACGCGTGAACTTGTAGACGCGAAAGGGTCGACCGCGGGCCGCGGCTTCATCGGGCAGGGGGATCGCTCCGCTGCGCTCGAGCAGCTCGGCGAGCAGGGCGCGCAGGCCTTCGGTGGATTCGCCGGCCGCGCGCAGTAGGGTCACCGGATCGAACTGGTCGCTGCGCAGGCGGATGCTGCGCAGGGGCGCGTCGCCGATTTCGTTCCAGTTCAGCAGCAGGTCGATCAGCACCACGGGCTTCGGCGCCAGATCGCGCACGGCGGCGACCGCGATCGCCTGCACGTCGCCCCACGCGATCTTGGCGCGCCGACCGTTCGCGAGTTCGAAGTAGAAGGTGTCGTCTTCCAGGGAGGTCGGTCGCGCCGACACCTGATGCAAAGCGTCGAAGCGCGGAAGCGATGCGAGATCGATCGCCGGTGGATCTTCGGGGTCGGCCTCGGGGACCTCGAGGGCTTCCGATGGGACAACGGGTTCGGGCCCGGCCTTCGGAGCCGCATCGGTTCGCACGGCCCTGGCTTCCGGGCCTTCCGGATCGAGTTCGCGCACCCGCGAGAGGATCCGATCGCGTTTGCTCTCGTGCAGATCGGGCAATTCGAGAGCGCGGCGAGCGGCGAGCAGAGCCGTCGTCGGGTCGAGGGTCTCGGCCGAATCGAGGATCTGCAGCGCGAGGCCGATGCTCAGTTCGCCGCGCGGGGCGTCGACGCACTGTCGCAGGGCCGCCAGGGCGAACTCGGCCGGATGGTGCTCGAGCAACGGGTCCACCAGGCGAAACAGGTCTTCGGCGGGCAGACGCACCTCTGGAAGCGACTCGGCGAGTTCGCGCCAGAGTTCCGCGGCGACCTCGGCGTTTCCCCTGCGCAGTTGTCGGCGGATCTGGTCCGCCATCGTGCGCGCGACCTCATCGCTGCGCCCAGACGAGATCGCGACGGACCACAGCGCGCGGGTGACCTCCGGATCCTGGGGATGATCCCGTGCGGCACGGCGAAACAGCGCGTAGGCGCGATCGGTCTCGCCCATGTCGAGGGCCACCCAGGCTTCGTCGAGGGTCGCGGGTGGACGCTTCGCCTCGTGGCCGGCCCGAGCGGAATCGCGGGCACGCCTCGTGCGCGCGCTCGGAGTCGGCCTTCGCCGGCGTGCGGGTCGTCGATCGCCCAGCTTGAACGCG
>JANQEL010000181.1 GCA_028278345.1 Myxococcota bacterium | reverse complement strand
AAGCCACGGACCACCCCACGATGCGCGGCAGCAGCCAGGTGCCGCCGCTCTCGGGGATCACGCCGCGCCGGGTGAAGGCGGCCGACATCTTGGCCGTGTCCGAGGCGATGCGAATGTCGCAGCCGAGGGCAAGGTCCATGCCATAACCCGCTGCGCCCCCGTTGAGCGCGCAGATCACCGGCTTCTCGACGTTGTGGAGCACGGTGGGCGGGGCGTCGCGCAGGTCGAGGGTGGCGGCGACGGGTCGATCGCCGATCGATTCACCGTCGAAGCCCTTGCCCGCGGACTGCTGCTTGAGATCGAGCCCGGCACAGAAGGCGCGCCCAGCGCCCGTCAGCACGATCACGCGCACTTCGTCGTCGCGATCGAGGGAGACCAGGGCGTCGGAGAGCCCCGCCAGCATGGGACCCGAGATCGTGTTCATCTGGTCTGGGCGATTGAAGGTGATGACGCCGACGTGATCCTTCTTTTCGACGAGGATTTGGGGTTCCGACATGGGATTGTTCCTTTCGATTCTTTCGGGGGCGTGAATCAGTTCTCTTCGATGCCGAGTTCGCGTAGCGCGGTTTCGCGCGCCCAGCGGTAATCCGCCTTCCCGCTCGGGGCGCGCGTGATCTCGGGCACGAAGACGAAGGCCTTGGGGAGTTTGTAGCCCGAGATCGATTCGCTCGCCTTCTGCCGCAGGGCCGCGATATCGGGCTCCACGCCATCCCGAAGTTGCACGATTGCGGTGACCTGGCTGCCGAAGCGTTGGTTCGGCGTGCCGCAGACCACGGCGTCGTAGACGCCGGGATGATCCTTCAACGCGAGCTCCACCTCTTCGGCGAAGATCTTCTCGCCACCGCTGTTGATGGTGACGGAGTCGCGGCCGAGCAGCTTCAGACGACCGTCGGCCTCGACCATCGCGCGATCTCCGGGCACCGAGTAGCGAACGCCATCGATCACCGGGAAGGTCTTCGCCGTCTTCTCCGGATCGTCGAAGTAGCCAAGGGGCACGTGCCCCGAGCGCGCGAGCCATCCCGTTTCACTCGAACCCGCTTCGAGCAGGCCGGAGAGATCGTCTCGCAGCACGACATTGCCCTCGCTCATGTGGAAGTTGCCCGTCGAAGCCCCCGACTTGCGGGTCGAAACGTGAGAGGCCTGGGAGCCGGATTCCGAAGAGCCCAGGTTGTCGTAGATCCGGATGTTCGGAAGGCGTTCGAGCATCTCGCTCTTGAGGGCGGCCGTGAAGATGGCCCCGCCCGAGGTGACGAGCTTGAGCGAGCTCAAGTCGTATTCCTTCTTCGCCAGCTGATCGAGTAGCGGTCGCGCGAAGGCATCCCCGACGATCGTCATGGCGTTGATGTTCTCGCGTTCCGCCGTGGACCAGACGTCGTCGGGATCGAGCTTCTCGACGTTCGACTGCACGACGACGGTCGAACCCGTGTGCCACATCGAGAATGCGGCCCAATGGGCCGCGCCGTGCATGAACGGGGGTGTGGGCAGCACGCGCATGTGAGGCCGGGCGCGGATGCGCTCGCGGAACTCTTCGAGGGACTCGAAGGGGCCTCCGGAGGCCAGCGCCGCCTTGAAGATGTCCTCGTTGCGCCAGATCACGCCTTTCGGCATGCCGGTCGTGCCGCCGGTGTAGAGGATGTAGAGATCGTCGTCGCTGAGTTCACTCGTCGTCGCCACCGGCGTGGCCGCCGCCAACGCTTCCTCGTAGTCGAGGGCGCCCGGCAGGAGCGCGTGGCCCGATTCGTCGGCGACCTGCAGCCAGAGCTTCACCTGCGGCAGGCGGTCGCGCAGCTTCTCGAGTACCGGAACGAAGCGCGCGTGATAGACGATGGCCTTCGCCTGGGAGTTATCGAAGAGGTAGAGCAGTTCCTTCTCGACGTAGCGATAGTTGACGTTGAAGGGGGCGCAGCGCGCCTTGAAGGCCCCCAACATGCCTTCGAGATACTCGTTGCCGTTGTAGAGATAGAGGCCGACGTGATCCTGGCCCGACTCCCAGTTGCGCAGTTCGGCGCGTTCGCGATGGCATCCGAGGCCCGCTCCCGCGAGCACGGCCGCGAGCCGGCGGGTGCGATCGGTCACGACGTTCCACGAGAGCCGGCGATCGCGAAAGACGATGCAATCGCGTTCGCCGAGTTCTGCGGCGATGGCTTCGTGGATGGTCGCGAGGTTATGGATCGACAAGTCGTTCTCCGAGCCGGAGCGGTCATCAGCGATCGCGGACTACTGGCCCGGACTGTTGCAGACCCGCAGGATGAAGTGCATGGCGTCGAGGGTGCCGGCGACCCGCTCGCTCGCATCGAGCGACGGGTCTCCCACGCTGCCATCTGCGTTCTGCGCGTCGAACATCTGCATGAGCAGCGCGTTGGCGTCGAAGGTCACCCCCGGCAGGGCCGACGCCTCGCAGTAGAAGAGCACCCGCATCACGTCTTCAGGAGCGTACTCGTGGGCGAGCCAACCGCGTTCGAGTTCGCGACCACACCAGGGGAGCGCGGCCTCGCGTTCGTCGTCGTAGACGTTGGTGAAGTAGTGGGCAAAGGCCGCGACGGCGGGCCAGCCGTGGCGGCGGATCGCGTCGACCGACCAGTGAGGGGCCAGGAAGGCTCCCGCGCCGCGCAGCATCTCGGGGCGCGCCGAACGCGTGCGTCCGAGGAAACCGGCGGTGAGCGCCGTCGACACGACACGGATGATCGGCTGCTCCGCGGTCGCGGCACTCGAGGGCGGGCCGAAGTGACCGTCCTCGCCCTGCGCCCGGTGGAGGCCGTCGACGATGCGATCGCACACGGGCTCGAAGAGCCGTCCCCAATCGGCGAGCAGACTCAGGGCTTCGACGGTGCCGCTGAATTGCACTTCGGCACCGGCGTCGTCCGCGGCGTCGAGCAGCGCGTCGAGAGAGCCCGGCAGCACCTGGCCGATCTTCGCCAGACGGCCATCGGCATCCACCCGGTCGTCGAGCCAGGCAACGCCCTGCTCGACGGGCTCGAGTCGAACCAGGCTGCGCGCGCGCAGCTGCGAGAAAGCGTGTCCCTCGCGTTCGACGAAGGCGAACGCGCCTTCGAGAGCGCCGGCCGCGCGCTCGCGCAGGGCATCGATGCCCGACGTCTCGGCGGCCTCGGATGCACCGGTCGACTCGTTCAGGATGTCGAAGCGATCGCTCATGACGGCGGGGGACCATCCCTCATCGCCGCCGGATCGACAACCGCAGCCCACCGCTACAATGCGCCGCCATGGTCGAATTCCGCGACGAAGCCAAGTACCGCAGCGGCCACGACGACGGCCTCGAACCCCTCGAAGCCCTCGATCTGGTGTCGAGCGATTCCGTCGATGCCCTGGTGCGCGCGATGTCGAACACCGCATTCGGCGGTCGCCGCCTGGGAGAAGCTGCCGACGTGCTCGAAGCCATGGTGCGCGACGAAGCCTGCTTCCGCGTCGTCACCATCTCGGGCGCGATGACGATCGCGAAGCAGGGCCTGATCCTGTGCGAGATGATCGACCGCGGCTGGGTCGACGCGATCGTCACCACCGGCGCCCTGATGACCCACGGCCTGGTCGAAGGCGCGGGCATGCAGCATTTCAAGCACCGCACCACGATGAACGACGAAGACCTCTTCACCCGGGGCTACAACCGCGTCTACGACACCATCGAACTCGAGCAGAACCTCGACGACGCGGAGAAGATCCTGCGCGAGGCCCTCGCCGACGTGCCGGACGACGCCGTGCTCTCGAGTCACATGATCCTCGAACGCCTCGGTCGCTACCTGCAGAGCCATGTGCGCGGCCGCGCGATCCTGCGCAGCGCCGTGGAACGCGAGGTGCCGATCTACGTTCCGGCCTTCACCGACTCGGAGCTCGGTCTCGACCTCGCCATCTACAACCACGCGCGCGAGGCCGCGGGGAGGCCGCGGCTGCGCTTCGACCCCTTCCTCGACCTCGACGACTTCGCGGCGCGCATCCGCGAGAACGAACGCATCGGCATCTTCACCATTGGCGGCGGCGTGCCGCGCAACTGGGCGCAACAGGTGGGGCCCTATCTCGAGATCCAACGCGCGCGCCTGAACCGCGACGAACCGGCTCGCCGCTATCGCTATGCGGTGCGCATCTGTCCCGAGCCGGAACACTGGGGCGGGCTCTCGGGCTGCAGCTACACCGAGGGGGTCTCGTGGGGGAAGTTCGTTCCCGAAGCCGAGGGGGGACGCTTCGCCGAGGTCTTCGCCGACGCGACGATCGCCTGGCCCCTCGTGGTGCGGGCGGTGATCGAACGCCTGGAAGGATCGAACGAAAGCGCCGACTGAGGTCGGCGCGATCGCCCTATTCCACGTATCCGAGTTCCTTCAGGTTCTCGATGATGCGCGAGTCGACTTCGGGGCTGCTCTCGCCGAGGTATTCGATCGGGATGTCGTCGTAGCTCGCCACCGCCTCGGGTTGGTCGACCTGCATCCAATGCGCGACCCGGCCGTCCATGTCGCGGGCGGGCGCAAGCCCGAGCCACGACAACAGCGTCGGCGCCATGTCGATCATGCGGAAGACGAGGTCGCGCCGGCCCTGGGGAACGCCCCTCCCCTTCACGATCAGGATCCCATCGCGCGCGGCGGCGGAATCGTGGACCCCGCGTGGGTGCGAACCCGACACGTCGGTCTCGAAGCTGTGGTCCGACATCACGATCACCAGATCGTCGGGCCCGCGGCTCTCCGTCAGGCGCCCGATCAACGCATCGACGTATTCGTAGTAGGTGGTGAGCGCCTTCGATTGGGTATCGATCACGTGCTGCGGCCAGCGCTTCTCCTCGGGAATGATCGATTGATCCTCGACACTCACCCAGAGGAAGTGCGAGAGGCGGTCGATCCCCGGCAGGTAGACGAGCATCAAATCGGGGCGTTCCTGCGCTTCGATCTCGAGGGCCACCCCAGCCGCGAACTCATCGTTCGCCTGCACGCGCCGGAAGAAGTCGTTGAGGCCACCATCCGGCCAGACCTCGCGATCGGCGAAGGGGTTCTCGATCTCGGTGAGCGGCGCTGCGTTGCGAGCCGCTGCGACGCGCTCCTCGAACGAAGCGGGCGCGACGTACGCAACATCCGCCGCCTCCCCGAGCTGCGCCTGACCCGTGACGCCCTTCATGTTGCGGGCGAACTGGCTCGCCATGTCGAGCTTGTCGCCCTCCATCCCCTCGGCGGCGTGATCGCTCACGATCACCCCGTTGACCACCTCCGGTGGGTGGGTCATCAACCAGTTGACGACACCCACGCGCATGCCGGCTGCACCCGCGATGTTCCACAGCGCCCGCGCGCGGCGATCGCGACTCGAATAGAGGTAGGGCGTGCCGTCGTCACCGACGCGCACCCAACCCTCGATGCCGTGGTTCCTCGGTAGCTTGCCGGTCGCCACGCTCGTCCAGATCCGCGGTGAGAGCAGCGGCCCTTGCGGGCGCGACACGCCCGAAGCGCCCTGCTGCATCATCTTCGTGAGCACGGGCAAGCGCCCCCGATCCATCAGCTGCTTCGTGAAGCGAAGGGATGCGCCGTCGACGCCGATCACGAGCACGCGTCCGGGTGCGGCCGAGGCGACGCGACGACCCGGCTGAGCTTCTCCTGTGGAGTGGCCCTCGCCGCCCTCGGAGCATGCGAGAACGACGAGGAGACCCAGCAAGCCCATCCCCAGGGCGATGGAACGTCGCGATCGCTCCGTCCAGGTACTCGACTCGTTCACCTCGTTCCCACCCCCGTCTCGACCGACGCGTAGCGCGTCGCGTCAAGAACGATCGCGCCTTTCCGCGCAACCGCCACCCCCGGGATCGACAGGCACCGAAACGAAAGCGGTCGCGAAGGTTGCCCTTCGCGGCCGCCCGGGGGTTGGCCCTAGTGCGGCAGAGCGCCGTCGATCAACGCTGCCGCCATGAGCGCAATCGGATCCCGCTGCTCGAGATGCTTCCCGGACAGTCGGAGTCGATCTCGCCATCACTGGTGATCACGACGACCTTGTTCGTGCAGCCGCCACCACCACCCGCGTGGTTGAGATCACCGACCGAGATGCGCGGACGCGTCGGAATGCCGCCACCGATCTCCTTGCGACGCTTGTCGTTGTCGGTACCCGGGTTCGTATCGAAGGCACCCACCGCACACTCCAGATCGAAGCGATACAGGTAGGCGGCCCCCTTCGATTCGCACGGATCACTCGCGCTCGGGTCCGCCGGCAGGAAGCTCGCCGTGAACACCTCGCCGAAGAAGATCACGCTGTTCGTGATGAACTTCTCGGCGTCCCGCGCAGTGAGGAAGTAGCCGAGCTTCGCGTCGATCTGCTCGCAGGTGAAGGTGTTGCCGTCGGAGAGATCCGCCAGATCCGCCTCCACCACCGCTTCCGTGATCGGTGCGGGCGGAGTCGTCGCGACTTCGTAGGGATCGAGATCCTTGACCACGTAGTAGTGGTTGTTGTTGGAGCTGTCCCCGTCGTTGAACAACGCAGCCGGACCCTGCGGGTTGGCGCGCTCGCCGGCCCCGAAGGCCAGGTACACGTCGCCCTTGCGCAATACACCCGTCGGCGGGAAGAAGAAGCTCTGGTAGTGGACCGTGTTGTCGTAGTCACTCCCGAGCTGTTCCGGCGGCAGCGTCGGCTCGAGGCTCGTGCCCGCGCGCATGTAGAGGCGGAAGGGCCAGTTCGGCTGTGCGATGTCGTCGTCGTCACCGCTGTTGTTGATCGGATCGTCACCCGGCTCGCTCACCACCCACTTCCAGAGGTTGCCACCGAGGTCGCCGATGTAGACGACGTCCGCGTAGCCATCGAAGTCGAGGTCGAAGACCGCCGGCGAAGAAGCGAAGGCGTACCGCATCTCCTTCAGACCCACCGTCGGCGTGTGCGTGTAGGCGAGGTCGGGCGCACTCTCGTCGAAGTGCTTCTTCGCGAGCACCTCGCCGGTGGTGATGTCGACCATGTAGATCGCCCGCCCGCGAGGCTCGAAGCCGGTATCGCCCGGTTCGCGGTAGTCCGATCCATTCGGATCACCGTAGGGGTGATAGCCCGCGCCGAAGATCGCGACCCAGCGGTCGTAGCCCTTCGGGTTCGGCGCATCGTTCACCTTGACCCGCACGCGGGTGATCACCGGCTCGGACCAGGTGAAGCCCATGTACTCCTCTTCATCCTCCGTGCTTTCGTTGACCGCGCTGTCGCAGTCATCCTGGTCACAGGGGAAGCCCCACAGATATCGGGGATAGGTCGAGGTCGATACCGAGGCCGATTCCGGCGGATCGGTGACGTCCAGCGCGTAGTACGACTGGCCGCCGCCCCGCAGACCGCCCATCACGATCGTTCGCCAGCGAGCGGACTCGGTGTCGCTCGGCGTGAGGTCCGGGTCGACCGAGCCCATCACACCGCTGCTGATCGTGCGATAGAACCAGACATCCGCCGCGATCGGCGAACCATCCACGGTTTCCATGGTTCGCGGGAAGGAGCTCGACTTGGGGAGCTCCTTGATCGAGTCGACGACGGCCCAGGGCATGAAGCCGAACAGCTCTTCACCCGTGCCGCGGTCGTGCGTGGGTACCGCGAGCGGAGTCGAGGTCGGATTCCCCTCGTCGTCCAACTCGAACTCGCGCCAGGTTCCCGCATGGAAGGCATGGAGGAAGCCGTCGTTCGCCCCCGCGTAGATCACGCGGGCACGCTCACGATACTGCTCCGAGAAGATCTTGTAGGAGAGATCGTTGACCGAGGCATTCGGCGAACCCACGACGATCGGGTTCGAGTGGAAGATATCGCCCAACATGATCTTCTCGCCCGAGTCGTCGACACGCGCCGTGCAGGGATCACTTCCCCACTCGCAGCCGCGAGCGACATCGACGAGCGCGTCGACCATGGCTTCCTTGGTCGTCGTCGCCAATGAGGCATAGGGTTCATCGAGGTCGTCGGTGCCCTCGACCAGGCCGAACATGTCGGCCCACGCCTCTTCGTCCCCGGCCGGGATCGAGAATGACGTCGGCTGGGAGAACATCGAGGTATTGGCGAGTTCCAGATACAGCTTGCGGTCGGCCGGATCCGGAATCTCCTCGGCGGTATCCCAATAGGCTTCATCGAAGAACCGGAGTGCACCGTTGCTGTCGCACGGCGGCGTGTCCGTCGCGGAATCGCCCGTCGCGCAGAAGCCATCCTTGTTCACGATGTCACCATCACCCGTGAAACCGAAGTTCTTCAGGTGGCCCTCCCAGAAGCCCGTGTTGGCCTTGGGGAGGAAGAAGCTCGTGTAGAAGTTGTCGCCATCCGCCGTGCGGCTCGCGGGAACCGTCGCAGACGTGAACGACTGGGTCTTCTCGATGATGTCCGTTACCGAGGCCACGATCGCCTCGGAGAGCTCTTCCGCATTGTTGCTCGAGAAGAACAGGCCGTTGCCGACGTCCGCGGTCTTCTCGAGGATCTCATTGGCGGTCGTACCGGTCGTGAAACCCACCGTGTAGACATCGATGTTCTGGACACCATCGAGATCGCGATGGAAATCGTTGTCCTGCATGAACTTCGCGATGTCATCGAGGTAGAAAGTCGTCTCTTCGCAATACGAGCAGCCCGTGGGCTTCTCATCCCCGGCCTCGGGAAGGGTGTTGTCGGGGTTGTAGTCGCCGATCAGATCGTCTTCGAAGGCCGTGAGGTCCATGCCGTCGAAGTCATCCTTCGTCGGCTCACCATCGGTGATGATGATGACGAAGTTCTTCTGGCATGTGTATTGAACGGGAGACGGAGGCGCACTGGAGACATTCGTCGTCTCGTCGCCATCTTCTTCGATGTTGTACCAGGGGAACTCCGTCGTGTCGTCCTTGCCGAACGCGGGGTTGCTGCGGCTCTGGTAGTAGCGATAGACGTTGTACAGGGTCTCGGCGAGCGGGGTCCAGGAGTCCGCCGCAAGGTCGTCGATGAACGTCGCGATCCGCGTCTCCTGGCTGGTGCTCCAGTCGTCGACCGGAACCTTGACGTAGCCGCCTTCGGGGTCGCTGTCGTTGTAGAAGCTTGCGAGGCCGAAGCGCACGGAACCCGCCTGATTGACGGCGCAGATCACCTCGCGAAGAATCTCCTGGGCCGCGGAGATCCGCGATCGCCGATACTTCGTGTAGGTCGCCGGCATTCCCTGCGCGACCAGGCACGCCGAGCGCGTGCCGTTGTTCATCGAAGCCAGGTCGGTCTGGTAGTCATCGGACTCGTCGCTGAAGATCCAGTTTAGGTAGCGACCGCTGATGCGGGTCCAGCCACCGATCCCGGGGTCGGGATAGAGGGTGCGCGAGTTCCCGCACTGGCTGAACGAGAGCGTCGACGAGTAGTAGTACGTCGCATCGTTCGTGTAGACGGTGCACGTGGGGTCTTCCGTCGGGTCGAATTCCTCGTGCCACACCACGTGATTCATCGAACCCGAGTTGTCGACCATCAGGACGACGTTGGGTGCGACATTGGCGGTGAACAGGTCGGCATCACCCTGTGCCAGTGCACTCGAGGGAGCCAGCACGCTGGCGAGCCCCAGAACGAGTGCGAGCACGATGAGTTTTCGATTCTTCTCTACCATGATTCCTCCGATCGGCGACACGACCGCACGACAGGGGTTGAAGGGAGCTTCGATCCGTCTTGGTTCGGCACGCTCAGTGCGTGGCCGAGATCAGCTCCAGCGTGCGCAGCACGTATCGAGTGCCGCGCGTTTCGACGACATAGCGGCCGACGGCAGAACCCAGCATCAGATCGTTTCCTCCGCGGCTCGTATCGGGCACGGGAAGGGCGCGAAGGTTGATGCGTTCACCCGACGCGTCGCGAATGACGCTGTCTCCGTCGAGGCGAACGCTCATCTCTCCGAGCTGGATCGTGTTGCGCCGCGTGTCCTTCGCGCGCACGGCGGCCTCACCGGTGAGTTCCCCCGCCATCACCACGGTCGGACCGATCACCACCAGTGCGCCGATCAAGGTCGATACCATCACGTTGCGAAGCCACATATCGGTCATTCCTTTCGTCATCTCACCATCGTTGTCGGCCGGCGACCCTGGACATCGCCTCGGGTCGATCCGACCGCTGATTCGTTGCACGCGGTTCCCCTCACTTCTCCTCTCGAGGAGCAAGATCCTTGCCATGTGCAATCTCGTCTGTAGAAGCTCGGTTTCCATGAAGTCGGCACTGCGAATCGCGCTCGTTCCGACGAGCCGCGCTGCGAAACGATCTGCGAGGTGCGCACCGATCTGCGTAGCGGTGCCTGCACACATCGATCGCCCCGCGACGGCCCGGGAGCAGGTATCGACATGCCCGTCATGCCGCTGGAGAAGGTCTCCGCTGTTTGCATCGGGCTCGAAGCTTCGAGTGGTGTCGGAAAACCCGGGAAGCGCCGCGCGGGACCCATTGGCAGCTTCCCGTTGGCCCCGAGAAGCGAGTCGGTGGGCGTCGGGGCGCCTGGTCGAGTGCGCAGTTTCCGTGCAATTCACTCTGGATCTACGGAATCCACAGAAAGAAATCCTCGCTTTGTCTGCGCGATTTCCGGCACGGACGCGGGGTTCTCCTCGGAGCGAGAGCGGGATGAAATTGCTCTCCCTGGTCGAGGATTTCCGCTAGCGTCTGCGCACCATCGGCGACACCGTCATTGAGGGATCCGATGATTGAGACGACCGCAGAGTCGGGCCGAATTCGCGTGCTGATCGTCGACGACGAACCGAGCTACCGCGACTACCTCGAACGCTTCCTGGTGCGCGAGGGCTACGAAGTGCGGACGGCCTCGACGGGCGAAGAGGCGCTCAACATCGGGCGCGAGTTCGCGCCGACGGTGATCCTGGCCGACTGGATGTTGAAGGATCACGTCCACGGCCTGCAGGTGGCCGAGACCCTGCGCAACTTCCGCCCCGAACTGCAGATCCTGCTGATGACAGGCTTCCCCTCGTCGGAGATCCGCAAGGAAGCCGACCGCGCCCAGGTCTTCCAATTCCTCGAGAAGCCCTTCGGTCTCGACGAGGTGGCCGCCGCGATCGCCGCTGCGGCGGCCTGAACCAGGCCTCAGCTCGCGGAGGTAAGCCGCGAGGGGTCAGCGGTCTCGGCGAGCTTCAACTCGGGGTGCTTCTCCTCGATCCGCTTGAGGTCCCACTCGCTCTTGGCGAGCAGGACGGGACGCCGATCGCGATCTTCGAAGATCCGCACACGCTCGGAGAAGCGGAAGATGTCTTCGTCGAACTCGCCCTGGGGCCAGCGCGCCAGTCGGTAGTCGAGCGGCGTGAGCCCGGGCTCGACGCCGTACTCCCCCTGCAGCCGGTGCCGGAAAACGTCGAACTGCAACTGCCCCACCGCGCCGAGGATCAGCGTCGCCGACCCGCCCCCCGGCTCGCGGAAGAGCTGCACCGCCCCTTCCTGCACGAGCTGATCGATGCCCTTCTCGAGGGACTTGCGCTTCTTTACCGCCGCGACTTCGACCCGCACGAAGCACTCCGGTGAGAAGCTCGGAATGCCCGGGAAGTTGAAGTCCCCCTCGTCGCAGAGCGTGTCGCCGATCCCGAACACCCCGGGATCGAACAGGCCGATCACGTCCCCCGCGAAGGCCTCGGCCATCTCCGCGCGGTCGCGCCCCATCAGGAGCGTCGAGTTCGCCATGCGGATGGGCTTCTTGCTGCGAACATGGCGCGTGGTGTTCCCCTTGGAGAAGCGCCCCGAGCACACCCGCACGAAGGCGACGCGATCGCGGTGATCGCGATCCATGTTCGCCTGGATCTTGAAGACGAAACCCGAAAAGGCATCGCTCGCTGGATCGATCGGCCCGCGATCGGACTCGCGCGCGGGCGGGCACGGCGCCATCTCGAGGAAGCGATCGAGGAAGGGCGAGACCCCGAAGTTGGTGAGCGCGCTGCCGAAGAACATCGGCGTGAGTTCGCCTTTGCTTACACGATCGAGGGAGAACTCGGCCCCCGCCCCGTCGAGCAGTTCGAGGGATTCCGCCAGCGGCTCCGCCTGATCACCCAGCGCCTTCGCAAAGGCGTCACTTCCGAGGCCGCCCTCGACGATGTCTTCGTCGAGCAGATCGCGTCCGTGGTTGCCGCCGGAAAACAGGATCAGCTTCTCGTTCAAGCGGTCGTACACGCCGCGGAAGTCCTTCCCCTCCCCCACCGGCCAGTTCACCGGGACCGCGTCGATACCGAGCACCTCTTCGATCTCCCCCATGAGTTCGAGGGGGTCGCGCCCGAAGCGGTCCATCTTGTTGACGAAGGTGAAGATCGGGATGCCGCGCATGCGGCAGACTTCGAAGAGCTTGCGCGTCTGGTTCTCGACGCCCTTGGCGGCGTCGATCAGCATCACCGCGCTGTCGGCCGCGGTCAGCGTTCGATACGTGTCCTCGCTGAAGTCCTTGTGCCCCGGCGTGTCGAGGATGTTGACCCGAAAACCATCGTGGTCGAAGTGCATGACCGAACTGCTGACCGAGATGCCGCGCTGCTTCTCGAGTTCGAGCCAATCGCTCGTCGCGTGCTTCTCGGCCCGCCGCGCGCGCACCGCCCCCGCCTCGCGCACCGCGCCGCCGAAGAGAAGGAGCTTCTCGGTGAGCGTCGTCTTGCCCGCGTCAGGGTGCGAGATGATCGCGAAGGTGCGTCGGCGTTCGACTTCTTCTCGCAGGCTTCGCGTCGAGCCGGCGTCGCTGGTTGTCGCTTCGGTGGCCATGTCGTTCGGTTCTTCGAGGGGGGAGGTGGGCAGGGGGAGAGAGCGGATTCAGATCAGCAGCGAGGGGTCGCGGCAGATGTCCTTGGTGAGGTTCTTGTGGTGGGCTTCGAGGGTGCCGCCCCCGATCTCGAGCAGCTTCACGTCGCGCCACAGGCGCTCGACGACGTACTCGCCCATGTAGCCGTTGCCGCCGAGGACCTGGATCGCTGCATCGGCCGCCCGCTTGCCGACCTGTGCCGCGATGAGTTTCGTCGCGTCGGCGTCGACGCGCTGCCCGGTGGCGTCGAGGCGGATGCGCCGCGCCGTGTCGTACACGAAGCTGCGCGCGGCGCGCCACTCGGCAAAGGTCTCGGCGATGTAGCGCTGGATCTGGCCGAACTCGCGCAGGGGCTTGCCGAAGGCCTCCCGCTCGTTCGCGTAGTCGGTCATCACCTGCAGCGCGCGCTGGGCGATGCCGGTGGCCTGCGCGGCCAGGGTGAGCCGTTCGATCTCGAGGTTGCGCATCATGTGGAGCGTGCCCTCGCCTTCATCTCCCAGACGATTGGCGGCGGGAACCCGCACGTTCTCGAAGACCAACTCGGCGGTGAACGAAGCCCGCATGCCGAGCTTGTCCACCCACTTCTGTCCGAGGCGGAAGCCCTCCATCCCCTTCTCGACCAGAAAGGAGCTGATCTCGCGATCGCCTGTTCGCGCATACACGATGAAGACGTCGCCGAGGGTTTCGTCGTCGATGCCGCCGTTGGTGATGAAGGTCTTCACGCCATTCAGGACGTATTCGTCGCCCTCGCGTACGGCGGTGGACTTCATGCCCAGGACGTCGGTGCCGACCGAAGGTTCGGTCATGCACATGCCGCCGATCCGCTCGCCGCTCGCGACCTTGGGAAGGATGCGCTCGCGCTGCTCTTCGTTGCCGTTCACGTAGCAGTTCTGTGCGAAGAGGATCGAGTGGGCCAGCACCGCGAGCCCGAACCCCGGATCCGAAGTCGAGAGGGCTTCGAGCACCTGCACCGCCGCGACGGCGTCGAGCCCGGCCCCGCCGTACTCCTCGGGAAGCGTCACGCCGAGCAAGCCGAGTTCACCCGCCTGCTTGAAGAGCGTGTGGTTGAAACGCTCGGCGCGATCGTGTTCGGAGGCCTGGGGCTCCACTTCGCGCGCGACGAACTCGCGCAGGGTCTCGGCGAGGAGTTGGTGTTCGGGCGTGGGCGCGAAGAGATCGAACGTGCCGAAATCGTCGGATGCGGTTTGACTCACGATGGATTCCACCCTGGTTCGCGCGCAGCAGGCGCGCGAGCGGGCGGGACACTAGCAGGCCGGCTCGCCCCTAAGCCTGCGCGGCGAGCCGATCGAGCACGTAGTCGCCGATGCGCTTGCGCACGTCCGCCGGTGTCGCGCTGAAGACGAGGCCGAGGTCGGGGACGATCTGGTATGCGGTTTCCGCCTCCACCTCGACCGCGGGCTCGCCCGGCAGCTCGATCGACATCGAGACGACGCTGCCGAGGGGGATCGATTCGCCACTGCGCAGCAAGCACCCGTTGTCCGAGAGCGAGAGCACCGCGGCTTCCCAGGTCTGCCCGCGCCGGCGACAGGTGGCGCGCAACTCGGTGTCGACGCGCGGCGTACTGCGCGGGCGTTCCTCGTAGTGGCGCTGGAGCACGCGATAGAGATCGTGCACACCCGCCGGTCGCCGCACGGCCCCGATCAAGCGACCGTCTTCGCGTTGGATTCCCGCGCGCCCCGCGAGCAGGATGATGGGCAGGCTCTCGCTCGGGTCGAGTTCGCCGACCCGGTCGAGCTTGTGCTCGTCCATGATCAGGAGTTCGGGAGCGCCGATTCCCTCGGGCCGCCGTTCCTGCAGCGCCCGGTACTCCTGCGCGGTCCAGATCCCGTACCCGAGTCGGCCGAGGATCGAGCGAGTGAGTCGGGTGAAGGCTTCGGGGCGCGCACTCGTCAACAGCACGTGGCGCGGCGGCGATTCCGATCGTAGGGACATGACCGCGACATCGTCGATTCGAAACCGGCGGTTGAATCGGCGTTGCCGTCAAAGCGCCTGCAACGTTTCGAGAAAATCGCCGAATCGCCCCGCGCCGCGACCGTTCGCCGCATCATTCGCGGTAGACTCCGGCCCGTGAAGAGCAATCGCGATCTCGCCGGGTGGTTGATCTCGCAACGCAATGCGATCGAAGCCGCCATGAACGAGCGGCTCGGGCCCGCCGCCCCGGGCGCCTCGTCCCCCGAAGCCGAAGCGCTTCGACGTTTTCGCACCTTCGTATCGACTGCGCTGATGCGCGACGACGCGCCGCCCCCCGCGCTCGATGGCCTGCGGGTGAATCAGCGCCGCACGGAAGCCCTGTTGCTGGCGTGGATCGACGCCGCCGGTGAGGCGGCCCTCGCGAGCGAACGCGACGGCAACGGCCTGCGAAATCTGCTCGCTCCGCTGGCCCAACAGTTCAAGCTGCATCTGCGATCGAGTTCGCCGGGCCGCAAGAGCCGCGGCGCACCGCGCGCGAAGCGCCGCGCCGTGGTGGCGGCGATCGATCGCGTGGCCGAGGGCTTCCTCGCGATCGACACCGACACCGGGATCATCGAAGACGCGAACCCCGCCGCCGGTGCCCTGCTCGGCCTCAATCGCGATGAGCTGCTCGGGGTCGACGCGATGTCCTTCGTCCCCGAAGCCGCACGTGGAACGCTCTGGCGAGAACTCGACGCGGTGGGCGAAGGCGTCGAAGCCCACGTCTTCGCGACCACCCTCCAGGACTCGCGGGGCGCCCCCCTCGATCTCGTCGCGAGTTCCACTCGCTACGCCGCGCGCAACAAGACCCTGGCGCTGCTGCTGTTGCGCCCGGCCACGCCGAAGCCGCAACACGCCTCGGTGACGAACGGCGCGGCACCCGCCGGACCGATCGCTTCCGCCTGAACGCTGAACCCGCGCCTTTCCGGAGCCCCCCACATGAAGTACCTGCACACCATGGTGCGCGTGACGGATCTCGATGCCTCGCTGCGCTTCTACGTCGATCAACTCGGCCTTCAGGTCAACAACCGCGTCGACGTCGAAGCGGGGCGCTTCACCCTGGTCTTCCTCTCCGCCCCCGGCGACGAAGAAGCCCAGGTCGAACTCACCCACAACTGGGATCCCGAGGAATACGTCGGCGGGCGCAACTTCGGGCACCTCGCCTACCAGGTCGACGACATCTACGCGCTCTGCCAACGGCTGATCGACGCCGGCGTCACGATCAACCGCCCCCCACGCGATGGCCATATGGCCTTCGTGCGCTCCCCCGACGGCATCTCGATCGAACTGCTCCAGAAGGGTGGCGCGCTGCCCCCCGCCGAACCGTGGCAGTCGATGCCGAACGTCGGCGAGTGGTAGATTGACGAGTGGTCGGTCGCTCGACCGGTCCACCTGCCGGCTACTCCGCGGCTTCCCTACCTGCGCGAAGCCCGCGAACCACCCCGGGAGGAAGGCGAAGGCGGCGGCATATGTCGCCGTCGTGTTCGCGATCAACACCTCGCGCACGCCATGGGCGCGTAGCGGAACCGGCGCGCGATCCCCGACGCGGTGCCCGCGCTTCGCGAGACGCACCCCACGAACGCGCAGCCCCCATGCAGGCAGCGTGTGGGATCGCGTTCGCCGGTCGGAGCCGAGGCGTTAGCGCTGCGGCCTGGCCGGCGCCGGCAACAAGCACTCGCGCACGATCAAGCCATCACGCCACTGGGCCACGGCCACCTGCTCGACGCGGATGCGTTCTCCACCCCGCGCGCTGAACTCGAGGGTGCACTCGATGAAGGAGGTATCGCCGTTGACCCCGACCCCGTGCACTCCGAAGCCACACCACTCCGCGTCGACATGGCGCTTCATGAAGCGACGGGCCGCCGGAGCGTCGAGGCCGAACATCGGCGCGAGCGCCCCACGGCCCAACGCCACGTCGGCGGCGTAGAAGTTCTCGACGGCCTGATAGATCCGCCCGGACTCGATCGTCTCGATCAAGGCCGCCACGCGAGCCGCAACGCGGCGGGCTGTCTCTTCGCGGGTTTCCGCCGAGACCAGGAGGGGGTCGCCGTTCTTCGGGAGCGTGGGTGCGGACACCAGCTGCAGGGGTCGACTCTTTCGTTGGTTCATCGGGTTCCTCGGGGCAGGGAACGCGGGCGCCGTTCGATTCGCTCGTTACTCGTCTCACGTCTCTCGCGATCCGGGGCTCGGCCACCCTCCAGGGTGGACTCGACCCCCGCGAGCCCACCCCGATCGGTGTTTCTCCCCCGTCTGGCGATATGCCTTGGGACACACCCCGCGGCGATCCGGTTCCCGGTCCCCGGGGCTCCGCGTGCTGGCCCCGCCCTTCCCTCTTATGCTTGCGCGCCCGCGGACCGCCCCACCCCCCGGCCGGTCGCGACAGGAGAGCCCGATGTCGATCGTCCAGGACGTAAGCCAGCAGATGAAGGAAGCGATGAAGGCCAAGGACAGGGCCCGCACCAATGCCCTGCGCGGCATGCGCAGTGCCCTGCTGAACGAGATGAAGAAGGACAACTCCGAGGACCTGCCCGACGAGACCTCGATCGCCGTGCTCCGCCGCCTCGAGAAACAGCGCGGCGAGAGCATCGAAGCCTTCGACAAGGCGGGCCGCACCGAACAGGCCGACGCCGAGCGCGCCGAACTCGCCGTGATCCAGGAGTTCCTGCCCCAGCTCGCCGACGAAGCGGCCACCCGGACGATCGTCGAAGGCGCGATCGCCCAGACCGGCGCCTCCTCGAAGAAGGAACTCGGCAAGGTGATGGGTGCGGTCATGAAGGACCACAAGGGCGAAGTCGACGGCAACCTGGTTCGCCAGATCGCAGGCGAGCTGCTCGGCGACTAGACCGACGCACCACCGACACTTCGCGGCGTCAGGTCCAGGCACAGAGATGCCCCCGGAAGACCCTACTGGGAAGAAGGCCTGCCGGGGGCTGCCAACACCTTGCTGACGAGTCGAGAATACGCGCGGCGCTTTGCGCCCTTCAACCAAAAACGGCGCGCGTGGCAGCGAAAAAACCCGGGCATGAATGACCCGGTAAAGTGTTCGCGCCCGGTCACAACGAACTGCACGCGAGTTTCATCTCGCCCTCACGAAAACTTCATTTCGATTAATGGAGTCGGGTTGGCGTTGCACAGCGAAGCTGACTGCGAGACAGCGTCGATCCATCGCGTGGCGCGACCGGCAACTCATGCGCAGGTCATCCCGACAAGTTGCGATGGAGTGAACGCTTTCCTGCTTCAGCTCGCGTAGCGCCGAAGGCCGCAGCCTTCGCAACGATCGTGCTGCCAGATGCCGTGGAAGCCCTTCTCCATGTCGAGGTAGCGCTCGCCGCAACGCGGGCACGAGGCCAGCGCCACAGCGAGCCGCAGCAAACCGGAAAAGACGCCGCCGGCGATCGCGAGGGCGACCGCCACGGTCGCGCGGCCCGTCGAAATCAGGACCAGCACGAGGGGAAACCAGACGACCGTGCCCCAACCCGAAAGCTGGCGAAACAGCTGTATCCGCGCGAGGGCGCGACGTTCTCCCGCCGAGCGGGGAAGCTCGTCCACACCCCCACCCACGCCCCCGCGGCCCGCCTCCTTCATGCGAATCGAGCGCGAGCGCGCGCGGCGACATCGATGCGCGGCCGGGCGCGTTCGGGGGTGTACCCCGTGTCGTCGCCTGGAACCGGCGCGCCGGAGGCCTTGCGTTCGAAGCGACCCAGGATCTCGTCGGGCAGGAAGCGACTGCGGGGCGCGTACATGTGGGTATCGCCGTAGCGCCGCTGCTGGCGCTTGTAGAAGCGCAGCGGGTGGATCACGTGCAGGTGATCCCGCGCGCGCGTCATCGCGACGTACAAGAGCCGCCTCTCCTCTTCGATCTGTTCCGGGGTGCCCGTCGCCATGTCGGAGGGAATGCATCCATCCGCGGCGTTCAGCACGAACACCGCATCCCACTCCTGTCCCTTTGCGGAATGGATGGTCGAGAGGATGAGATAATCCTCGTCGAGATGGGGCGGCCCCGAGTGATCGCCGGTGGCCGAGGGCGCATCGAGGGTGAGTTCGCTGAGGAATCGCTCGCGAGAAGGAAAGGAAGCCGAGATCTGCTCGAGTTGTTCAAGATCGCCCGCACGCACGTGGGCCGCATCGTGGTTGCGTTCGAGATGGGGCTCGTACCAGCGGCGCACCATACCGAGCTGGGCCGCCCAGTCGGTCGCGGCGTCGTGCAGGCGAACCATCAGGGCACACAGCGCCGGCCAATCGCCGCGCGCGGCCGCCGGCACGCGCGCGTTCTCGAGCGACCCGAAGTCGAACCCCGCCTCACGGTGCGCCTCGAAGACGCGGGAAGCATGACCCGGCCCGATCCCCGGCAATAGCTGAAGCACGCGAAACGAAGCCAATGCATCGCTCGGGTTCTCGGCCCAACGCAGAACGCAGAGTGCGTCCTTTACATGGGCCGACTCGAGGAATTTGAGCCCGCCGAACTTCACGTAGGGGATGTTGCGACGCCCGAGTTCGACCTCGAGGGCATCGCTGTGGTGCGCCGTGCGCATCAACACCGCCTGCCGCTGCAACGCGATGCCCTCCTCGCGATGCGCCAGGATGCGTTCCACCACGTAGTCGACCTGGGCGCTCTCGTCCTCGACGGTGACGAGCTTCGGCTTGTCCTCCGAGCGTCGCTTCGAGAAGAGGTCCTTGGTGAAGCGATCCTTCGCGCCTTCGATCACCGCGTTGCAGGCGTCGAGGATCGGCTGGGTCGAGCGGTAGTTCTGCTCGAGGGTGAGCACCTCGGCGGGCGGATCGAAGTGACGGGGGAAGTCGAGGATGTTGCGCACGTCCGCCGCGCGAAAGCTGTAGATCGACTGCGCGTCGTCCCCCACGACCGTGATGCCATCCCCCGCCGGCCGCAGGCGCAGCAGGATCTGGGCCTGCAGGGCGTTCGTGTCCTGGTACTCGTCGACCAGCACGTGGTCGAAGCGCGCCGCCACGCTCGCGGCGAGTTCGGACTCCTCCATCAGGTACGACCAGTAGAGGAGCAGGTCGTCGTAGTCGAGCACGTTGTGTCGTTGCTTGGCTTCGACGTAGGCGGCGAAGAGCCGGCGCAGATCGTCGGCGTGATCCTCGCACCAGGGAAAGGCGCGGCGGGTCGCCTCTTCGATCGCGCACTGCGCATTCACCACGTGGGAATAGATGGAGAGACACGTGCCCTTCTTCGGAAAGCGCTGGGACTTCTTCGCGAAACCGAGCTCACTGCGCTGCAGGTTGAGCAGGTCCGCCGAGTCGGAGCGATCGAGCAGGGTGAAGGCCGGGTCGAGGGAGAGCGAGTGCGCGTGCATGCGCAGCAACCGGTTCGCCACCGCATGGAAGGTGCCCGACCAGTGGAGCGATCCCGCCTGGGCGCGGGAACCGGCCGCAGTACCGGCGAAGCTCCGTGCCTGGGCCTCGCAGATGCGCCGGGCCCTTCGCGTCATCTCCGCGGCGGCGCGCCGGGTGAAGGTGAGCAGCAGGATCCGTTGGGGATCGAGACCGCTCATCAGCAGATGGGCGACCCGGTGGGCCAGGGTGTTCGTCTTGCCCGAACCCGCTCCGGCGATGATGAGGAGGGCGCGGATCGAGGCCGCGTCTCCCTCTTCCCGAGTCGCAGCGCTATAGCAGGCGGCCTCGCGCTGTCGTTCGTTCAAGCCATCGAACGGGGACGGCCTTCGTTCTTCCATCGCGGTCGACCTCAGGGGGACCCGCCACGGATAGCGAAAAAAACGCGAAAACGCTCTCGGCAGACGAATTCGCTGCGATAGGCTCCGCCGCCCCACCCACCCGGTCGAGCGAAAGGACACCCGACGATGCCTCTCTTCATCTACCGCGGTCGTGACAGCGACCGCGGCCTCGAGCTGCGCAAGGAACATCGCGAGAAGCACCTCGCCCATCTCTCGGGCCTGAACGAGGCCGGGAAGATCAAGTTCGCCGGCCCGCTGATCGACGCCGAGGGCAACCCGTGCGGCAGCGTGATCATCCTCGAGGCATCCGACCTGGCGGCTGCGAGCCAGATCGCCCACGGCGACCCCTACCTCACCGAGGGTATCTTCGCCGAGGTCGAGGTGTTCGAGACGAAGCAGGTCTTCCCGAGCTGAGAGACGCGCCAGCCGTCGCTAGAACGGCCGCACGATGATCATGATGACGATGCCGATCATCAGCAGCGTCGGCACCTCGTTCATGAAGCGGAAGAAGCGCTGGGGCTTCGTGTTGGCGTCGGCCGCGAAGTCGCGAAGCCAGCCCAGCATCGCGATGTGCATGGCGAGCAGGCCGACCACCAGCGCGAGCTTCAGCCAGATGTACGCCCCCGCCTGGAAGAGCCCGGGGTTCAGCCAGAGCATCCACAACCCGGCCGCCCAGCTCACCAGCATGGCCGGGGTCATGATCGCCTTCGCGAGCCGGCGTTCCATCAGCTTGAAGGTCTCGCTCTGCTTCGAGCCCGGCTCCGCATCGCAGTGGTAGACGAAGAGCCTCGGCAGGTAGAGCAGGCCCGCCATCCACGAGATCACGGCGATCACGTGCAGTGCCTTGATCCAGAGATAGAACGATCCGACTCCGCTCACGCTGTCTCCCCGCCTCTTCGAGAGGGTCTGGCCGCCGGCAGCCTAGCAGGGGGCCGGAGCGCATCGGAACGCTGCGCCGCAGCGGATCGAAAGCCGCAGTGGATTGAAAGCCGGGGCGTTCAAAGCGCCGAGCGAACGGGCTAGAATGCCGCTTTCCCCAACAGTCCTGCTCCGGCGGTTCCCCGATCGCCGACCCAAGTCGCAGAGGACTCCCCATGTTCCATTTGCGCGGTGCCCCCGCTCTTTCCGAGGCCCGCCGCCGCGCCCTCGAAGCGCGTATCCAGGAAACAGTACCCGCACTGCGTCGACTGACCGCGCACTTCGTGCACTTCATCGACGCCGAAGGCGCTGTCGAGGGTGACGCACGCACCATTCTCGAAAGGCTTCTCGAATACGGCCCGCGCGCCGAAACGGCGGGGTCGAACGACGACGACGGCCAGCTGATCCTCGTCACCCCGCGCATGGGCACCATTTCGCCCTGGTCTTCGAAGGCCACGGAGATCGCGCGCATCTGTGGGCTCGATGCGGTGAAGCGTCTCGAACGCGGCATCGCCTACGTGGTGAGCGGTGACCTCGCCGACGCCGCGAAGGAAGTCGCCCCCTTCCTCCACGATCGCATGACACAGACCGTGCTCCGCCGCTTCGACGAAGCCGAAGCCCTCTTCCGCCACGCCGAACCCGCGCCGCTCCAGACCATCGGCGTCCTCGAAGGCGGGCGCGAAGCGTTGGAACGCGCCGATCGCGAACTGGGTCTCGCGCTTGCGAGTGACGAGATCGACTACCTGGTCGAGAACTTCCGCGCCCTCGGCCGCGACCCGAACGATGTCGAGCTGATGATGTTCGCCCAGGCGAACTCGGAACACTGCCGCCACAAGATCTTCAATGCCGACTACACCGTCGATGGCATCGAGCAGGATCGCTCGCTCTTCCAGATGATCCGCAACACCCGCGCCATCTCCCCCGACGGCGTGCTCAGCGCCTACGCGGACAACTCCGCCGTGATCGATGGCTCCTTGGCCCACCGCTTCTTCCCCGACACGAGCGACGGCGTCTATCGAAAGAACGAAGAGCCGGTGCTGGTCTTGATGAAGGTCGAAACGCACAACCACCCGACGGCAATCTCGCCCTACCCCGGTGCGGCTACGGGTTCGGGGGGCGAGATTCGCGACGAAGGGGCGACCGGCCGCGGCAGCAAGCCGAAGGCGGGCCTCACCGGTTATTCGGTTTCGAATCTCCGCATCCCCGGCGCGGTGGAACCCTGGGAAGTCGATCACGGCAAACCCGACCGCATCGTCTCGGCCCTCGACATCATGCTCGAAGGGCCGATCGGCGGCGCGGCGTTCAACAACGAGTTCGGCCGCCCCAACATCTGCGGCTACTTCCGCACCTACGAAGCCGAGGTCGCCGGACCGAACGGCCCCGAGGTGCGCGGCTACCACAAGCCCATCATGTTGGCGGGCGGGCTCGGCAACATCCGGGTCGAACACGTCGAGAAGAAGCCCATCCCGGCGGGAACGCCGATCATCGTACTCGGCGGGCCCGCCATGTTGATCGGCCTCGGCGGCGGTGCGGCCTCGTCGATGGCTTCGGGTTCGAGCCACGAAGACCTCGACTTCGCCTCGGTGCAGCGCGAGAACCCCGAGATGGAGCGGCGCTGCCAGGAGGTGATCGATCGCTGCTGGGCCCAGGGTGAGCGCAACCCGATCCTCTCGATCCACGACGTCGGCGCCGGCGGCCTTTCGAATGCACTTCCCGAGCTCGTGCACGACGGCGGCAGCGGCGCGCGCTTCGAGTTGCGCGAGGTGCCCAACGACGAGCCCGGCATGAGCCCCCTCGAAGTCTGGTGCAACGAAAGCCAGGAGCGCTATGTGCTGGCGATCTCCGAAGATCGCCTCGCCGACTTCGAAGCGCTGTGCGCGCGCGAGCGCTGCCCCTTCGCGGTACTCGGTGTGGCGACCGAAGATCAACAACTCGTCGTGACCGATCGCCACTTCGACAACACACCGATCGACATCCCGCTGTCGGTGCTCCTCGGCAAGCCGCCGAAGATGCAGCGCGACGCCGTGCGGGCGAACGTGGCGCACACCCGCCTCGATCTCGCGAACGTCGAGATCGCCGACGCCGTGCAGCGTGTGCTGCGCCTACCGACGGTGGGCGACAAGACCTTCCTCGTCACGATCGGCGACCGCACGGTGACGGGGTTGATCTGCCGCGACCCGATGGTGGGTCCGTGGCAGGTGCCCGTGGCCGACGCGGCCGTCACGGCGAGCGGTTTCGACGCGGTCTGCGGTGAAGCCATGGCGATCGGCGAGCGCACCCCCGTCGCCCTGCTCGACGCCGCGGCTTCGGCCCGCATGGCGATCGGCGAAGCCATCACCAACATTGCGTCGGCGGCCATCGGCGAGATCGGGCGCATCAAGCTCTCCGCCAACTGGATGGCGGCGGCCGGACATCCGGGAGAGGACGTCAATCTCTACGACGCGGTGCACACCGTGGGCATGGAGCTCTGCCCGGCCCTCGGCATCGCGATCCCCGTCGGCAAGGATTCGATGTCGATGAAGACGGTGTGGGATCGCAACGGCCGCGAAGCCAGCGTGACCGCACCGCTCAGCCTGATCGTCAGTGCCTTCGCGGGAGTCGCCGACGTGCGCAGGTCGCTGACGCCGCAGCTCGAAGTCGGCGAAGAAGCGACACGCCTGCTCTTGATCGATCTCTCCGCGGGGCGCCAGCGACTCGGGGCGTCCGCACTCGCGCAGGTCTATGGTCAACTCGGGCAGTCGCCCCCCGACGTCGACGACGCCGGCCGACTGCGCGCCTTCTTCCAGGTGATCCAGTCGCTGAACGAAGCCGGCAAGCTGCTCGCCTATCACGACCGTTCGGACGGCGGCCTGCTCGCGACCCTGTGTGAAATGGCCTTTGCGAGTGGCTGCGGGCACGACATCGACCTGGCGTCGCAGTGCAGCGCGAGTGATCGCAGTGGCGTGCTCGCCGCGTTGTTCAACGAAGAGCTCGGTGCCGTGATCCAGGTGCGCGAGAGCGAGCGCGACGAGGTGCTGCGAAGCCTCGAAAGCTACGGGCTCGCCTCCCTCACCCACGACCTCGGTGCACCGCGGAGCGATTCGCAGATCCACCTGCGCTCGGGCGACACGACGATCTTCGCCTCGACGCGCGACATGCTGCGCGCCGCCTGGTCGCAGACCACCCACCAGATGCAGCGCCTGCGCGACGACACCGTCTCGGCAGACGAAGAACACACGGCCCGCCTCGATCCGCAGCACCGGGGGCTCGTTCCCCACGTGCCCTTCAACCTGGGCGAAGCGCAGGTGGCTCCGCTGATCGCCACCGGCGTGCGCCCGCGCATGGCGATCCTGCGCGAGCAGGGGGTGAACGGGCAGATCGAGATGGCGGCGGCCTTCGATCGCGCGGGCTTCGAATGCGTCGACGTCCACATGAGCGATCTGCAGGCGGGGCGCGCGCGGCTCGCCGACTTCCGGGGGCTCGTGGCCTGCGGCGGCTTCTCCTACGGCGACGTGCTCGGCGCCGGCGAGGGTTGGGCGAAGGCCATCCTCTTCAACCCGCGCACCCGCGACGAATTCAGCGCCTTCTTCGAGCGCGACGACACCTTCGCCCTCGGTGTCTGCAACGGTTGCCAGGCGCTCTCGAACCTCCACGAGTTGATCCCGGGGGCCTCGGCCTGGCCGCGCTTCGTGCGCAACCGCTCGGAGCAGTTCGAGGCGCGACTCTCCCAGGTCGCGATCGAAGAGAGCCCCTCGATCCTGCTCGCCGGGATGGCCGGCGCGCGCCTGCCGATCGCCGTCGCCCACGGCGAGGGACGCGCCGAATTCGGTGAAGGGGATCTCGCTCGAATCGAGGGCGCGGGGCTGGTCGCGGCGCGCTTCGCGACGGGCGCGGGCGAGGTCGCGGCCCGCTATCCCGACAACCCGAACGGCTCACCCGGTGGCATCACGGCGCTCACGACCCCCGACGGTCGGGTGACGATCATGATGCCCCACCCCGAACGCGTGTTTCGCACGGTGCAGTACTCTTGGCACCCCGATGGCTGGGGCGAGGACGCCCCCTGGATGCGCCTCTTCCGCAATGCACGGCTGTTCGTCAATTAGTCCGCCCGAGGGCCAGTAAACATCATGGATGAACTTCCGCTGACATCACTCACCGCGGTCTCCCCCGTCGACGGCCGCTACGCCTCGAAGGTCACGGGCCTGCGCGCCGTGTTCAGCGAGTACGGCTTGATCCGCCTGCGTGTGCTCGTCGAAGTCGCCTGGCTGAAATCCCTCGCCGCGCACCCGCAGATCCAGGAAGTGCCGGCCTTCTCCGCCGAAGCCACCGCCCATCTCGACGCGATCGTCGACGACTTCGGCACCGAAGACGCCGCGCGCGTGAAGGAGATCGAGCGCACCACCAATCACGACGTGAAGGCGGTCGAGTACTTTCTGAAGGAACGCATCGCCGGCGTCGCCGAACTCGAAGCCGTGAGCGAGTTCATCCACTTCGCCTTCACCTCCGAAGACGTCAACAACCTCGCCCACGGGCTGATGCTCGCCGAGGCGCGGAGCACGGCGCTGCTTCCCGAGATGGACGCCCTGATCGCCGACATCCGCGAACTCGCGAACACCCACGCCGAACTCCCCATGCTATCCCGCACCCACGGCCAGCCGGCTTCCCCCAGCACCCTGAGCAAGGAGATGGCGA
>JANQEL010000178.1 GCA_028278345.1 Myxococcota bacterium | reverse complement strand
ACCGGCACACCCGAAGCGCCCAGATGACGCAACGCCGTCCAACCCGCCGCCATGCCGAGGTTCGCGGTTCCGCAGACCGCGCTCTCCACGGCCGTCCAGGGGATCGCGGCATCTTCGAGCGCAGCGCGCACGGCCGTCAGTGCGAGCGTCGTATACGGTTCGGCGCTTGGCTTGCGGTACGGATGCAAACCGATCCCGACCACATAGACGGGGCGCAGGTCGAGGAGTCGAACGCTCATCCGCTCGCCTCCGGCCGAAAGCGACACTCGACCAGGGTGGCGCCGGCTTCGTCTTCACCCACTGCCACCAGGCACGTCTTCACCGATTGACCGGGGGCGAGGTCTTCGAGGGAGTCGGGAGCGAGGATCGCGTCGACCTCGATCCCGGCTTCCAACTGAACACGACCGACGGCGTAGGGGGTGTCGGGACCGGGGCCGCGATGAACCACGGTGAAGACATCGAGGGTGCCGTCGCCAGCCAACCGAGCCTCCTCGGCCGAGTCGGGCGGCGCGCCGCAGGCCGGGCAACCGAAGCGACGCGCAGGAAAGGAGAGGTGGCCGCACTCCCGACAGCGCGAAGCCCGCAGCTCCGGACGGGCAGAAGGGTTCTCGGGCACCGTGTGGAGTTCTGGATAGCGGGCGACCCTGGCTTCCATTTTCGCTCCTTTCTGGCCAGATAGATTAATTTTCACTAGAGTGGTCGTCAAGATGCCCCGACAAGCCCGCTCCGAGCAGACTCGAGACCGGCTGATCGAAGCCGCCTACGACCTTCTATCTACCAAGGGAACCGCCGGCACCACGTTCGACGCCATCGCCGAGCGGTCGGGGCTCAGCCGGGGCTGCGTCCGCTTCCACTTCGGCAGCAAGCAGGGCCTGCTCCTGGCCGTCGTCGAACGTATGTTCGCCGAGTACGAGGAGCACATCGCGACCCAGCTGATCGGGGGCCCCGAGGGCCCCTCGAGCATCGCCGAGGTGCTGGAATCGCATCGCGACTTCATTCAGCGCAATCAGCCGATCGGTCGCCTCTTCTTCATCCTCATCTTCGAGGCGCTCGGGCCGAGCCCGGAACTGCTCCCGCACTTCGTCGAACTCTTCGGCCGGCTGCGCCGCACATCGGTGAGCTGGATCCGCGCCGCCGAGGACGTTGGAACGATTCGCCCCGGTTTCGACGCCGAGGCCGTGGCCAGCATCATGCTCGGAATCTTCGGCGGCATGCATTACCAGTGGCAGGTCGACCGCGAGCACATGGACCTGGCGCGCGTGTATACCGCGCTCGGCGACATTCTGAACCACGGCCTTGCACACGAAGGGACGGCCTGATGTCGAACGGCCCTACGGCAACATTCGAAGCCCTGGCTCAGGAAGATCCAACCGCGCCTGCCGTTTCGGATGCCTCACGTTCGATCGACCGCGCGACCTGGAACGAGCGCGCGACCCGGCTCGCCAATGGTCTGGAAGCCGAACTCGGTCTTCGTCCCGGCGATCGCGTCGCGATTCGACTGCACAACTGCGTCGAGTGGTTCGAGATCACCTTCGCCCTTGGCAAGCTCGGCGTCACCCACGTGCCGGTGGGCACGCAGCTCGCCGCGGACGAGGTCCGGTACATCCTCGATGACAGCGAGTCACGCGCACTGATCACGGACGACCCGCAGCTGGCAGCCGAATGCGCGAAGGGACTCTCGGGGACCGTGATCGTGGGCGACTCGCCGAACGAGGGCCAGCTCGACTTCGAGAGTCTGATCGATCGCGCGAGCGACGAGGCCCGAAAGCCCGTGGCCGCACCATCGGCAACGCTCGCCTACACATCGGGTACGACGGGCCGCCCGAAGGGTGCTCTTCGCGAGTCGAAGCCCGAGAACGCGGCCGCGGTTGGCGCCTACATGCGCAACCTCACATCGGTTCTGAACATGGGCCCGGGTGAGAGGCACCTGATCGTCGCGCCGCTCTACCACGCCGCTCCCCCCGCCTACGCACAAACGGCGCTGCTCCTGGGAGGCTCGGTGATCATCCGCGATCGATTCGATGCTGCGGCGACCGTCGAAGCGCTGCGCGACGACATCACGAGCACCTTCATGGTGCCCACGATGATTCAGCGCATTCTCGCGCTTCCGGCCGAGGCACGCGGCACGGCGGGCTTTCCGTCACTGCACGCGATCATCGCAGGCGGTGCTCCCTTTCCCCGCGAACTACGAGAACCCGCCACGGCGTATTTCGGCGAGGTGCTCTACGACTTCTACGGGTCGACCGAAACCGGCCTCGCGACGGTATTGCTGCCCGAAGACCAGGTCTCGAGGCCTGACTCCGTCGGCCGCGTCCTCGAAGGGGTCGACATCCGCTTCTACGATGAAGCAGGAAACCAGGTCCCCGATGGAGAGCGGGGAGAGATGTTCATCGGCAGCCCGATGCTGGTCACCGGTTATCGGGGCAACGATGAGGCCACGGCAGAAGCGACGCGAGACGGCTTCTTCAGCGTAGGTGACGTCGGGTACCGCGATTCCGAAGGCTTCGTGTATGTCGTCGATCGCGTCAAGGACATGATCATCAGCGGCGGTGTCAACATCTATCCCGCCGAGATCGAGGTCGTTCTTCGCAGTCACCCAGCCGTCTACGATGCGGCGGTCGTTGGAGTCCCACACGACGACCTCGGCGAGGAGGTGACGGCGATCGTCGAACTCGCTCCCGACCAATCAGCGACCGGCGACGCAATCATCGGCTACTGCAGCGATCGCCTCGCACGCAACAAGATCCCGCGCAGTGTGGATTTCATCGACGAACTACCGAGAAACCCCTCCGGCAAGATCCTCAAGCGCGATCTGCGCGCGCCCTATTGGGAAGGCCACGATCGCTCGATCTGATACGACTCGAGGCTACGGCAATCCAGCGTGCGGGACCTCGACGTCGACGAACTCGATTCTTCCATTCCGGGTCCGCTGTGCATCGGGTCCGCTGGCGAGGCCGGTGCAGGCGAACAGGCGCCTGCCATCTTCACCGCCGAGCATGCAGGCGTATACGGGACGATCATGCTCGATCCGGTCCGCGATCTCTCCGCCTTCCCTGACTCGCACCAGGCAGTACCCCGCCGGATCCGCCACCCAGATGGCGCCTTCCTGATCCATGCAGATCCCATCGGGGTAGTGTTCGCCGAGGTCGGCCCAGACGCGCCGGTCTGAGAGACTGCCGCTTTCGTCGATCGAAAATGCGGTCAGTCTCCTTGCTTGGGTTTCGCCGACGATCAGCGTCGCCCCGTCAGGAGTGATCACCGAACCATTGGGAAAGCGCAGTTCCTCGGCGACGGAAGTCACCTCTCCATTCGTATCGACCAGCGCAAGCGCGGCTGCCTTGGGTTTTTCACCCACGTGCCGATCGAAGCCGAAGTTGCCCACGTAGGCCCGACCATTGGCATCGACGACCATGTCGTTGCAGTGACTCGTCGCCACTTCGGAGAGATCAGCGTAGTCATGCAGCGTGCCGGTGCTGTCCTGCCGCAGCAGTCGCCGGTTGCGCATGGAAACGATCAGCAGGTCGCCGTTTGGCAGCCACCCCAGGCCCGACGGCTGTTCGGAAACCTCGGCGACTCGTTCGACCCCGCCGTCGACATCGACGCGTTCCACCACGTGCCGATAAAAGTCAGAATAGTAGAGCCAGCCGTTGCGCCAGCGCGGGCCCTCAGCGAAGGACAGTCCTTCGACCAACGTGAGTAGTGTCGAATTCCGGGCGCTCAACCTCGACCTCAATCGGAGGGCAGGGGAAACTCATCCAGATAGGGCAGGTAGGATTCCTCGACGTCGATGGCCAAGGTTCGCAACAGACGGACGACACCGTTGTAGAACCCGATGACGATCGTGAGATCCACGATGGCCTCGTTACCCAGATGAGCCAACAGCGCCTGGAACGTCGCTTCGGACATCTCGAGGTCTGTTGTCATTTCTCTGGCTGCTCGAAGCGTGAGCCTGGCCACCTCGTCGATGCCGCTTTCCTCTCCACCTGTTTCGATCGCAACCGCACGGATGTCATCGTCCGTCAGCCCAAAGTCGCGACCGATCTTCACATGGTGGGAGTACTCGTACTCAGTGCGGGTCATGTAGCCGACCTGCAGTATGGCCAGCTCGCGAAGGCGTGGATCGAGATTGCTCTTGTGCCGGATCCAATTGCCCAGGCCGCCGAAGCTGCGCGCACCACCCGGGCTATGGACGAGGAGCTTCGCGAGATTGATGTCTCGCGAAAGCAGATCCTGGTCTTCTTCTGCCACGTCGGCTTTCTCGAGATAGGGAAGCCTTGCCATGCGCTATCGCTCCGCCGCGCTGAGAGTGACGCCGCCATCCACGACCAACGTCTGGCCCGTGATGTACCGTGCCGCGTCCGAAAGCAGAAACACCACTGCGTTGCCCACGTCCCAGCCCGTACCCTCGATCTTCAAGGGAGAGGCTTCGATCCGACGCTGCCGCTGTTCTTCCGAGAGCCCCTGTCCCGCCACCATCGGGGTGTAGACAGGACCCGGCGCCACACAGTTCACACGAATGCGGTCACCGGCATGGTCCACGGCCATCGCCTTCGTCAGGGCGATCACGGCTCCCTTGGACGTCGAATACGCGGTCAGTCCGCGAGGTCGAAGCGCCGAAATCGAGGAGACGTTGACGATCGCGCCTCCTCCACCCTGCTTCATCGCCGGTATGACGGCGTGCGAGATCTCATAAACCGAGTTGATGTTGATCTTCATGACCCGGTTCCAGCTTTCGGCTGATTCGTCGACGACCGACCCCCGGCTTCCCACCCCGACGTTGTTGTCGAGCAGATCGATTCGGCCCCAGGTATCAAGCGAGGCGTCGACGATCCGTTGACAGTCTTCGGCCGACGTTACGTCCGCAGCAACGTGGATGGCTGCACCCTTCTCGTCCTGGATCATCTGGACAGTTCGCTTCGCGAGCTCTTCGTTTCGATCCACGGCGACGACCCTGGCACCCGACCGGGCCAGCAGGATGGCCGCGGCACGACCATTGCCGATTCCATCGCCCGCTGCACCGGCGCCCGTGACCACGGCAACCTTGTCTTTCAGATCTTCGTGAAGACTCACGGAATACCTCGCTCGAACCCACTGACGAACACATCGTGCGCCCGTTCAGCAGCGCACCCCTGCGAAGGGTGCCAGCGGCGATTCGCGACCGATTCGACTACGCGAGATACTTGGCCACGTGGGCGGCCATCTTGGCCGCCTCCTCCTCCGGAATCGTGTCCAGAAGCTTCGAGATGCGATCGCCCTCGAACCAGGCCTCTTCGGTCATGAGGACGAGCAGCTCCGGAGAGCCCGGAATCTCGTAATGAACCCGGCCGGGGATCTTCACGTAGTCGTCACGGACTTCGACTTCGTCGTCGATGATCTCGATCCTTCGCTTGATCGGGAACTTGCGATCGAGGCCGTCCAGACCCGCCTTGAACCTCGCCATGACGGCGTCTCGGCCTGCGGTGCTGCCCTTGAGAACCGCAGCGCCCGTCACCTCATAGACAGCATCATCGGCAAAGAAGGGCTCCACCACCGACCAGTCGTCGCTGTCGTACGCCTCTTCGAAGGCCCAGTAGTACTCCATGAAGCGATCCAGTTTGCTCATCCTTCGTTCCCTCCTTCGAGTACGTCCCAGGGTTGCCTTCGCTCGTCGTAGACGGTTCGCTTCGAACGCCAATCGGCTCCACATTCGTAGTCGAGAGAACCGACGTGGAAGAAGACGAGAGGGGCGAGGTTGGATGTTCGCTTGTAGAGAGGAGACCCACACGTATCGCAGAAGGCGGTATCGACGGTGCTGTTCTCGTGCTGGATCTCGTAGACCTTGGGCTGGCCGGTCCAGATGACACTATCGGCAGGTACACCCATCGATCTTGCGTGACCAGCTCCCGTCACCTGCTGGCAGTCGCGGCAGTGACAGGTGATCTGCAGTCGCGGGTCCGGCTCGCCTTCGATGCGGTATCGAATGCTCCCGCACAGGCAACCACCCTCGAGTCCACTCAAGGCTCGACCCTCCTACCAGCGAAGAACGTTCTTGGCGGCGGGTCGCGACCGGTAGCGCTCGTCCCACTCTCTCAGCAGGGGCCGATCGCCAAAGACGTCGGCTTCGATGAAGCGCATGAACTGCAACGTCGCTTCCAACGTGAAGTCGGCGATCGAGACCTTCTCACCGAGCAACAGGGGGCGACCGTCGGACAGGAGCCTCTCGAGGTAGTCGAGGGCAGGCTGGGCTGCAGCTTCCAACTCTGCCGCCTTCTCCGGATTCGGCGGCAGACCGAGTGGCGAATTCTTGGCGTGCCCATACGCGCCCAACGGAGCGGCAAGGCGCAGGTCGACGATTCGCTCCACGTCCCTCGCACGGGCTCGCTCTTCGGGAGTGCCGCAGAGCAGCGCGCCATCGGGAAACTTGTCC
>JANQEL010000107.1 GCA_028278345.1 Myxococcota bacterium | reverse complement strand
CGTGCTGCGCGCCCTCGTGCGCGAACCCGAGACCCTTCCGGCCCTGCGTGCCGAGATGGCCCTCGCGCGTGGGGAACATGCGAGTCTCGACTCCACCCTCGACGAGATCGATGCCCTGCTCGCGGCGCCGGAGGAAGCCGAGCGCCATGCCCGTCGCATCGTCGAGCGCATGGCGGTGGCATTGCAGGCTTCGTTGCTGCTGCGAAACGCGCCGAGCGTGGTCGCAGAAGCCTGGTGCGACAGCCGCCTCGGCGACGGTGGCGGACACGTCTTCGGAACGCTGACGAGTGGCGCCGATTTCGGCTCGATCTTGTCGCGCGCGAGCGGCCAGGGCTGACTTCGAGTTCGAGGCAGGACGACACGATTCTGCTTTACCTCGGCTGCCGATCCGTTCAGACTGCCCGGATGAACGGCTCTGGAGGTGGGAAGCCGATGGCTGCGCACGGGTCGATGGTTCGGTGTTCGAAGGTGGGATCCCGGAGGGCGATCGGCATCGCCCTCGTGTTGTTCGCGTCGGCGCTGGCCCTGCCCGCGACGGCCGTGGAAAAGGTCTGGGGCTTCGAGGGAACGGTCACGAGCTACGCCGGCGGTGGGGGCATGGTTCCCCTCGTCGACATGCCGATCGGCAGTGTCGTGCGCGGGCAGTTCCGCTTCGACGACACCGCGGTGGACACCAACGGCTCGGCCAATGCCGGGAGCTACGCCACGATCGCCTTCGCCCTCGGCTTCGAGGGAACGAGCATGCTGCACCTCGGGCTCACCACCTCGGCCACCATCGAGATCGAGAACGACGTCGCCGACGGCCCGAACTTCCGCGACAGCTTCGGCCTCGAAGACGTCAGTGCGCCGGTCGTGCCGACCCTCGAGGACCTCATGGTCCTCTCCCTCGACTTCGAACTCCAGGAAGTCGACAACCCTGCGCCGACCGTGATGGCCAGTGACGCACTCCCCGCATCACCTCCGGCGCTGATCGACTTCACCACCCTCACGAGTCTGCAGATCCTCGGGTACGTGAACGCGATGTCGAACACGACCGATTTCACCGTCACCATCAGCGAGTTCGGCGAGCCCGGCACGATCGATCTGCCTGTCATCCCCGACTCGACGACGACCAATCCCGACGGTTCGGTGACCTGGACCTTCGACACCCTGGGCGTATCGCTCTGCGCCACGGCTTGTTGGATCGATCCACCGACCTCGACATCGTTCACCTACACGATGACCAACAGCGCGCTGTTCACCAGCATCGCGGACTTCCCGCCGGGCTTCAGCAGCGACTTCGATGTCAGCGTCGGGGGATCGAGCCTCGGTACCTTCGGCCCCGGCGATTCGGTCGACTTCTCGGGCTATCCCGGTGGTGGCGTCAGCGAGTTCGTCGTATCCGGGATCGACCCCGCGACCGACACCTCGAGCGCCGCCGCCTTCCCCCTCGAGCTCACCTTCGACTCGACCGCCGAGTTCACGATGACGAGCTCGCCGCTCCCCGCCGTGCCGAGCTTCGGCCTGGCGGGGCTCGGGGTGGTCACGGCCGTGCTCGCGGGGGCGGGAGTCGTGGCGTATAGAACGCGTCGCATCGATCGAAGACCTGGCTAGTAGAGAGGCGGGCGGGCGGGAAGGTGAGATCGAGCTGTTCTGATCTGTCGATGATGTGACGATCACACGTGCGAACCCACCGCGGCGACACAGCCCTTCGATCGCGGTGACCTGACCTCACCAATCCTGTGCGTCGAACATGCCAGGGCACGAAAGCGGCCCTGCCGCGGTGGGCAAATTGTCGCGCCACGGGACCTCATGCCGCACGGCCGGGTTCGGGGGCGGCGCATGGGCGAGGACGCAGGGCACGACGATTGCAGGAAACAGTGATGATCCCCGAGTTCGAGTCGGTATGGATGTCACGGTGAAACTGCAGGGTGTCGAGGCCCCACGCGATCCGAATCACGCGAGCGGAATCTCGCTCGCGCTCCGCGACGGTGCGACGGCAGGCGACCTGATGGGGCAGCTCGCCGCGCGTTTTGGCGCCCCGTTCTGCGAAGCGCTCGACGACTCGAACGCCCGTCTCCCCCGACACATCCGCGTGTTCTGCGACGGCCAGATGTTGGCGTCGCTCGAACAACCCCTGGTCGAAACCGGCGCTCGGAGCACCCGTGTGAGTGTCGTCGTCCTGAGCCCGATGATGGGAGGCTAGTCACCCCGAAGTCGACCAATCGATCGAAGAAAGCGACCCGGACCGCGCCCGCGCCAAGGAGGTCAGCATGTTGGCGAACGATTCGCACTCCAACCCGCGCACCGCAGATGCTGCGCTCACCGCAACCGCTGCGGATGGAGAGGACACCTGGATCCCGAGCGCTTGCGGCATGTGTTACAACCAATGCGGCATTCGCGGACATCGCGTCGACGGCACCCTCGTCAAGATCGAGGGCAACCCGGAGAACCCGATCGGTCGAGGGAGACTCTGCGCGCGAGGGCTCGCGGGGATTCAGCTTCTCTACGATCCCCATCGCGTCGATTACCCGCTGCGACGAACCAATCCCGAAAAGGGCATTGGCGTCGACCCGAAGTGGGAGCGAATCAGCTGGGACGAGGCCCTCGGCGAGATCACCGATCGCCTGCGCGAAGTACGCGAAGACGACCCGCGCGGTCTCTATTTCAGCGGCACCGTGATCTGCCTGGCGCCCCTGATGAATGCGCTGGCCACCTTCCTGCCCGCATTCGGAACGCCCAACGCCTTCGTGTCCGATGGGCACCACTGCGGCAATGCGGAGCACATTCTCGCTCGCACCCTGCACGGTTCGGTGACCACCAACCCCGACGTCGAGCACTGCGATCACCTGCTTCTCTTCGGCTGCCAGGCAGGACTCGGCACTTACTACGCCCTCACCACCATGGCGCAGGACGTCGCCGACGCGCGCGTCCGCGGCATGAAGCTGGTCGTCGTCGACCCCTACCTCTCGTCGGCGGCCGAGAAGGCGGACGAATGGGTTCCCATCAAACCCGGTAGCGACGGCGCCCTCGCCTGCGCAATGTTGAACCTGCTCATCAACGAGTACCGCATCTTCGACGCCGATTACCTTCGCGAGCACGCCGACGCCCCCTACCTCCTCACCGAAGAAGGCTGGTACGCCCGCGACACCGAGACCCAGAGCCCTCTGGTCTTCGACATCGACGCCGGAAAGCCGCGGCCCTTCGACGTGCCGGATCTGGGAACCGTCGCCCTCGAAGGCAGCTATCTGGTGGAGGGAAAGACCTGTCGCACGGTCTTTCAGACCCTGCGCGAGCAGGTGGCGAAGTGGACTCCCGAGGCGGCCTCCGAAGTCACGACGATTCCGGTTTCCACGATTCTCAGGATGGCGCGTGAGTTCGGCGAAGCCGCATCCATCGGGAGCACCATCGAAATCGACGGCCGAGAGCTGCCCCACCGACCTGCTGCGGCGCTGTACTTCAAGGGGGCACACGGGCACGACAACGCCTGGCCCACTTCGATGGCGATCGAGTTGCTGAACGAGGTCGTGGGTGCGAGCAACGTTCCGGGAGGTTTGCTCGGAACGGCACCCGTCTGCGACGGGCACCCCGACACCGGATTTCCCCGTTGGAAACCGGTCGCCGACGGAGACGGACTGCTGGAAGCGGGGGCCCTGCTGTACAGCGACCCGTACGGCCCGTCGCCCGGTTGGCCACCGCCGCCGACCGACACCGCGCTCCCCAACCTGCGCGATCTGATCGGCTGGCCGATCACGACCTGCTTCACTCCGGCCGCGCTCAACGACGATCAGAACTTCCGCTTCGACCACGAACCACGGGTCCTGATCAACTACGGGTCGAATTTGTTGATGAGTGTCGCCCGGCCGGAAGTCTGTGCCGAAGCCTTCGCCGACAGCTTCGTCGTTTCGTTCAATCTGTTCAGCGACGAGACGGCGGAGGCGCTGGCCGACATCGTGCTGCCGGATACGAGCTACATGGAGCGGCTCGACCCCCTCCCCAATTTCACGCGTCACCATCACCCGGTGGGTCTGGGCGATTGGGGCCACACGATTCGCCAGCCCCTGGTCGAACCGTTGCACGAGCGCCGCCACTTCAGCGAAGTACTGCTCGAACTGGCGGATCGTCTCGACCTGCTCGAAACCATGAACCTGCTGACGAACAACCTCTACGGGCTCGTGGCACCGCACGCCCTCGATCCCGAGCGCCGCTACAGCTGGCGCGAGATCGCCGACCACGCCTACAAGGCCTGGTTCGGCGACGAGTACGGCCTCGAGTGGTTCGAAGCCCATGGAGTGATGCGTTGGCCGAAGAAGGTCGAGGAAGTCTTCTGGAAGCCCTTCGTCCACGCCCGCGCCCCCATCTACAACGAATGGCTGAAGCGCGCCGGCGAACAGGTGAAGCGGATCGCGCGTGAGAAGCACATGGATGGGATCGACACCTCCGGTTTCTTCCCGCTTCCCGACTGGAGGCCCTGTCGCGCCCACAAGCCGCGCGAAGGCTACGACCTCCAGGCGATCTACTACCGCGTTCCGTGGCATACCTTTTCGATGACCTACGAAAACCCGTGGCTCGACGAAGTGTCTCGCGGCGAACCGTACAGCTACTTCATCTGCATGCATGCAGAGACCGCCCGAAAGAAGGGAATCGCTGACGGAGATCCGATCGAGCTGGAGGGCGCCGACGGCGGAACCGTGCGCGGCCGCGCCCGACTCACCGAGGGGGTCCACCCGGAAGTCGTGGCCGTGGCCAACAACGGTGGTCACTGGGCGAAGGGCATGCCCTTCGCGCGCGGCAAGGGCGTCTTCTTCAACCAACTCCTGCCGATGGATCTCGAGCACACCGATCTCGTTTCCCTCTCGATGGATTGCGATGCGCGCGTTCGCGTCCAACCCGTGGCCCAGGAGGTGTGACATGCGACTCGGAATGGTCATCGACCTCAAGCGCTGCATCGGATGCTATGGCTGCCAGATCGCGTGCAAAGCCGAGCACGGCACGCGGCCCGGCACCACGTATGCGCGCGTCATCAAGCGTGAGTGGGGAACGTTTCCCAACGTGAAGAAACTCTCGATCCCGGTGTTGTGCATGCACTGTAAGGAGCCGCCCTGCGTCGAGGTCTGCCCGACCGGCGCGAGCCAGAAGCGCGATCAGGACGGCATCGTCTTCGTCGATGGCGGGATGTGCGTCGGCTGTCGGGCCTGCGTCATGGGATGCCCGTACGGTGCCCGGTACTTCCAGGACCAGGATCGCGACTACTTCGAGGTCGGCCCGAATGCATACGAGCAACAGCTCTATGCGGGCCACGAACGCGGCGTGGTCGAGAAGTGCGATCTGTGCCGCAGCCGGCTCGAACGCGGCGAGGAACCCGCCTGCTCGGCGAACTGCATGTGCAAGGCGCGCATCTTCGGGGATCTCGACGATCCGAACAGCGAGGTTTCGCGCCTGATCGCCGAGGAACAGGGTTTCCAGCTCAACCCCGAACTCGGCACCGATCCATCCGTCTATTACCTGCCGCCCGATAGGTGAACAGCATGGAACTCACGAAAGGAATCGATCTTCGCAACGACTCGTTGGACCTCGGGCGCGAGGACCTGGCCTCCGTGTATCGGCCCCAGCGCGAATGGATCGAGGGGCGGGGAATGCTGATCGTCGTCGCCCACTTCTTCTCGGGCATCGGTGCGGGCGCCTGGCTCTGGTCGACGCTCTACGACTTCGATCCCGGGCGATGGCTCGCCTTCGCGTGCGTGGTCGGGCTTTCGGGAATCGCCCATCTGGCGTTTCTCGGGCGCTGGGATCGCTTCTGGCGAATGATGCGACGGCCCCACCAGTCCTGGATCAGCCGCGGTTTCTGGTCGATTGGCGTGTTCGCGCTCGCGGCGATGATGGGGGCCGTGCCCGCGATCGCTGCGAGCGCGGCCGGCCCGGCATTGGCGCTGGTGTCGCTCGTCGCGGCCTGCGCGATCCTCGCCTACGAGGGCTTCGTGTACACGGCCTCGCGCGCGATCCCGTTCTGGCGCACGCGCCTGCTACCCGTCCTCTACATCGCGTATGGGCTGCGTGGTGGCGCGGCGCTGCTCCTGATCGCCGCGGCGCTTGGCGTACATGGATTCGACGTTGCGACCCTCGAGGCAATCAAGCTCTGGGTCATCCTCTCGACGGCGGTATTGATCCTGCTCTATCTCGTCGCGGGCAATCGCGCCGGCGGCGCAGCCAGGAAGTCGGTCGGCGAGTTGGTGGCCGGACGCATCTCGCGCGCTTTCTACGGCGGAACGCTCGTGGTGGGCATCGCGATCCCGATCGCCCTGGCCTGGATGCGAGAAACATCGGGCAGCCTGGGCCCGTGGCTGCTGGCCGCGATCGGAGTGAGTTCGTTGATCGGCGACTTCTACGTCAAGTACTGCATCGTCAAGGCAGGCGTCTACACGCCGCTCGTGGGTGCACGCGGCGTCGGGAACCGCGACCCGATGCCCGGATGACTCAGCGCCGCTCGCGTGCACTCTGACATGCGATGCAGTAGAGGCTCTCGGGACGCGCCTTGAGCCGCGCGAAGCCGATCGGTTCGCCACAATCGAGACAGTCGCCGTACTCGTCCTCTTCGAAGCGATCGATCGCGGCGTTCACCTGGGCGAGACGCGCGCGCTGGGCGCCGCGGTTCGCCTCCAACATCTTCTGCTGTTGGATCGCGTCGATGCGCGATACGCGACCGACCGCGGGTTGGTCGAGTTCTACGGGTTGTGCGTCCTGGGCGCTTCCATCGATCGCAGCGTGCAGTTCGCGCTTCAGCGCTTCGAGATCGCGCCGCAGATCTTCGCGTTCGCCTTCACTCGGCTGCGTTGCTCGCGCATCCGCCATCGGGCAGAGTCTATCGCCTCGATGCCGGGTGTTCGGGGTCACTGGCGGTCCTACACTGCTCGCTTCGCCTCAAACCGATACGGCTTGGAGGAGCGCATGTTTCGCGTCTTCGCAGCTTTGTGTGTGGTGTTGTTCGTGGTGGGCGGCGCAAGCCTCGCCCTCACCCTCTACCTGTGGTTTGGCGACTGGCCCGCGCAGGCGAAGGAGTTGGTCGACTACCAGCGCTCGGCCGCCGAAAACCGCGAGCGCGGCCCCGACCCCCTCCTGCCCGACCCGAAGAGCGCGCCCCACGTCGATCTCTCGGGAACCTGGCAGGCCGTGATCGACGTCCTCGATCGCGGCGAACTCGGCGGCATGGCCCCGATGGCCACGAAGCCCGAAGCCCCCGCCGATCTCGGCGAGTTCTCCTTCGAAAACGGCATGACCCTCGAAGTGCCGGGCGATTGGAATACCCAGGACCCGCGCCTCCACTTCTATCAGGGCGCGGTCTGGTACAAGCGCACCTTCGAGCATGAGCCTGCGGAGGGAGAGCGTGCCTACCTCTACTTCGGCGCGGCCAACTATCTCGCTTCGGTCTTCGTGAACGGCAAGCTCGTCGGCGTGCACGAAGGCGGCTTCACGCCGTTCAATTTCGATGTCACCGATGGGCTCGTGGCCGGTGAGAACCTGCTCGTGGTGAAGGTCGACAATCGCCGCAAGGAAGACGACATCCCCACCCCCTTCACCGACTGGCACAACTACGGAGGACTCACACGCGAGGTGCTGCTCGTGCGCGTGCCCGAGACCCACGTGAGTCGTTGGGAGTTGCGCCTCGAGGGCGAACCCGGCGAAGCGATCTTGGGCTTCGTCGAAACCACGGCACCCGCCCGGGTGGCGGTGCACATCCCCGAACTGGGCATCGAGGCGGAACGCGACACCGACGCGTCCGGGCGCGCGGAGTTTCGCTTCGAAGCCACGCCCAGGCGTTGGTCCCCCGACGATCCGCACCTGTATCGCGTGGCGGTTTCGACCGGGGCCCACCGCATCGAGGACGCGATCGGTTTTCGCACCGTGGCCACCCGAGGTAGCGACATCCTCTTGAACGGCGAACCGATCTATCTGCGCGGCATTTCGATCCACGACGAAACCCTCGACGGCGGCGGCCGCGCCCATTCCCTCGAACACGCCGAGCAGACCCTCACCCTCGCGAAGGAACTCGGCTGCAACTTCGTGCGCCTCGCCCACTATCCGCACCCCGACCACATGGCGCGGCTGGCGGATCGCCTGGGCCTTCTGGTGTGGGCCGAGCTTCCCGTCTACTGGGCCGTCACCTTCGAACGCGAGGACACCCTGCAGCTTGCGAAGAACATGTTCAGCGAGCTGATCGAACGCGATCGCAACCGCGCTTCGATCATCCTGTGGAGCCTCGGGAACGAGACGCCGGCGACCGAGGCCCGCGACCGATTCTTCGCCGCGGTGGCGGACCACATCCGCGAACTCGATTCCAGCCGTCTACTCACGGCGGCGTTGCTGACCGGCGCCGAAGTCCTGCAACCCTTCCTGCTCGAGTACTACCTCCCCGCCACCCTCGGCTTCGTTCGCGACGAATGGGTCTTCCACATCGACGATGGCCTCGAGAACATCGTCGACGTGCCCGCCGTGAACGAGTACTTCGGCTGGTACTACAGCGGCGCACTCGCGCTGCTGACTCCGATGTCGAGCGAGTACGCGCGACGGATCATCCTCGACAACATGGATCGCATTCGCATCGAGACCCGGCTCGGCAAGCCGCTCGTGATATCCGAACTCGGCGCAGGCGCGAAGCTGGGCCTACGCGCCCGTGAAGGCGAGATGCGAGCCTTCAGCGAGGACTATCAGGTCACGGTCTACGAACGTCAGCTCTCGATGCTCGCCGATCAGGAGACGGTCCGGGGCCTCAGCCCGTGGCTCCTGAAGGATTTCCGCGCACCCCTTCGCATGTACCAGGGCGTGCAGGACTTCTGGAACCGCAAGGGACTCGTCTCCGAGACCGGCGAGCGCAAGCTGGCCTTCAACGTGTTGCGCGACCATTACCGCGAACTCGCCGCCGGGAACTGAACCACCCCACTCGCGAGCAGACGGTTGAACGCCACCACGATCGCCCGCACGGGCGCGGCGACGATGCTCTCGTCGACCGCGACGCCGCAGCGCGAATCCGCCATCGTGCTTCCGACCGGGGCGAGTTCGACATAGGCCACGGCCATGGCATCTGCTCCGCCTCCCAGCGCGTGCTCGTTGTAGTCGCGCACCTCGAGCGCGATGCCGAAGGCGTGTGAGAGACCTTCCACGAACGCGTGCACCGGCCCACCGCCGGCACCGGAAACCGAGAAGCGCACGCCGTCGCGTTCGAGGTCGGCATCGACGTGACAACCGTCCTTGTCGGCGGCCGATCGCCACCACGAGAAGTCCGTGAGCTCGAACGATCCGTCGAATTCGAGGAACTCGCGGTCGAAGATCTCGCGGATCTTCCTGGAGCTGATCTCCTCGCCCGTCTCGTTCGCCACCGCCTGGACGTGACGACTCAGTTCGATCTGGAAGTAGCGAGGCAGGCTGAAGCCGTGATCGTTCTCCATCACGTAGGCCACGCCGCCCTTGCCCGACTGACTGTTGATGCGGATCACCGCTTCGTAGTCGCGTCCGACGTCGTTCGGATCGATCGGCAGGTAGGGCACTTCCCAGACATCCGATTCCTTCGCGCGCTGGGCGGCGAGGCCCTTGTTGATGGCGTCCTGGTGCGAGCCTGAGAAGGCCGTGAAGACCAACTCCCCCGCATAGGGATGGCGCGCATGCACGGGCAGGCGCGTGCACTCCTCGGCCAGTTCCTTGACGCGCGTGATGTCGCGAAAATCGAGGCCGGGATCGACGCCCTGGGTCAGCATGTTCAACGCCAGGGTGACCACACAGACGTTGCCGGTGCGCTCGCCATTGCCAAAGAGCGTCCCCTCGATGCGTTCGGCGCCGGCCATCAAGGCCAACTCCGCCGCCGCCACCCCGCAACCGCGATCGTTGTGGGGGTGGACGCTCACGATCACCCGCTCGCGTTCGCGCATCGCCCGGCAGAAGAACTCGATCTGATCCGCGTAGACGTTGGGCGTCGACATCTCGACCGTCGAAGGCAGATTCACGATCACCGGGTTGTCGGCGCTGGCTCCCCACTCGTCGAGCACGGCTTCGCAAATCGCCACCGCGAACTCGGGCTCGGTGCCGGTGAAGCTCTCGGGCGAGTACTCGAGGGTGATCTCGGTCTCCGGCATCGCCTGGGCCAACTCCTTCACCCGCCGCACACCGCGAACCGCGATGTCGATGATCGCGTCTTCGTCGAGGCGGAAGACGACCTGGCGCTGCAGGGTCGAGGTCGAGTTGTAGACGTGAACGATGGCCCGGCGAGCACCCTGGATCGCCTCCATGGTCTTGTCGATCAGGTCCTGACGCGCCTGTGTGAGAACCTGGATCGTGACGTCCTCGGGGATGCGATCCTGTTCGATGATTTCCCGGATGAAGTCGTACTCGGTATCGCTCGCGGCGGGAAAGCCGACCTCGATCTCCTTGAAGCCCACCTGCAAGAGCCCTTCGTACAGCCGGAGCTTGCGCACGCGCCCCATCGGCTCGACGAGGGCCTGGTTGCCGTCGCGCAGGTCGACACTGCACCAGCGCGGCGCGTGTTCGATCGCGCGATCGGGCCACTGGCGATCCTGCAGCGCGAGCCGCGCGAAGGGTCGGTAGTGGTGATGGGGTCCGCGGGCGTTCGGCCTGGTCGTGTTCGGGTTGGCTTGCATGGTTGGCTCCTGGCTTTCGGTTCCGGTGTGTCCGGATGGGGTTCTACGTTGCAGCTCGTGGATCAGGTACGGGGTGCCAGAAGGGATCTGCGTTCTCGGAAACGCGAAACCCCTTCCGGCCGGATTCGGCGGGAAGGGGTTTCGGGGTCGAACCTTCTCGTGGTTCGGTCGTTCTGTCGTTCTGGGTTTCGCGATGTTTCGGTGGAGCGGTCTGCGAGTGCGTCTACTCGTGTCGCGCTTCGAACATCAGCGAGGGCCTTGAATCAGGCGAACGAAACCTCCTCCCGCTGGCTTAATCGAAGGATTAAGGCGAGTTCTAGGAGACCTAGAAGGAGTTCGTTTCGCGCAGGGTTCGACATGGAGGCGCCTGTGTACGGGATCGCGGGCGCAGCGTCAACGCCCGCGGTGATCCAGGTCTTCGACAGCGGACGCCGAGAGCTTGAATCCGCAACCCGTGTGCCGCGCACACCGCGCGCGGGTTTCCCCGACAACACCCCGGAATGCCGCGGTTTTCGGCCCCGGTCTTCACCCGGGTCCGGTACGGGTTCGATACCCGAAAGCCGCCGCGCGAAGAGTCGCGAGAAGCTTGACTGGAAACTCCATTCCCCATACCAACCGGGGCTTCTCGCTGCCGTTGGAACCCCGACTTCCCCTCCCGGATTCGCCCGGGAGGGCCGCTCTCGAAGCCGACCTTCTCGCGCCCTTCACTTCTCGAACGCGATCGATTCCCGAAACCCATGAGTCAACCCACCCCCGACCTCGCCCCGCCCCTCGACGAAGCGACCCGCGCGCGCGGTCGCCGGCTGGCGATCACGAGTCATCCGGCGGGCATGACCTTCTGGGTGGCGAACACCGAGCACCTCCCCACCCTGCTGCTGGTGGCGCTCGGTGCGAGCGAATTCCAGATCGGCCTGCAGGGCGCGTTCCTTCCCGGACTTCAGTTGTTGCAGCTCCCGACCATGCGGCTGATCGCGCGCATCCGGAAGCGCACGATCCTGATGCTCGGGCAGATCGGCGCCCTGCTCGGTGGGTTGCCCCTGCTCTTCCTCGACACGCTCACCGCCACCCAGGAAGAAGCCACCGTTCGCGTCGTGGTGTTGGCAGCCTTCGCGGCGATCGCGGCCGGGCTCAACTTCGGCAACACCGTCTGGTTCCCGATGCTTCGCAACTACGTCGAGGCCGATCGCATCGGGCACTTCTTCGCCTGGATCCGCACCGGTTGGCACGTCGCCCTGATCGTCTACTTCGTTTCGGCCCAGCAGTGGCTGCGCACCCACCCCGGCGACTTCGCGCCGCTCTTCATCGCGGCCTGGTGGATCGGCCTGCTGCGCATGGCGTTGATCGCGCGCATGCCCGAGCGCAGCGAACTCACCGAAGGGCAGATCCGCATGCGGGAGGCCGTCGGACTGCTGCGCGAGAATCCGCGCCTGCGCCGCTACCTCGCAGGCGTGACGCTCAACGCTGCGATTCGAACCTCGACCCTTCCCTTCGTGATCGTGATGATGCGCCGGGAAATCGGGATCGACGATCAGAAGATCCTGATCACCACCCTCTGCCTCTACGGCGGCGCGCTGCTCGCCCTGGTACCGATGGGACGTCTCACCGATCGCATCGGGCCCGCTCCGGTGTTCCGCATGACCGCTGTCGGGATGGCGGTGCTACTCGCGAGTCTCAGCTTCGTCGACGGCAACAGCAGCGCGGACTACGCCATCCTGCTCTGCTTCTTCGCCGGCTTCTCGGCCCTGAACGCGGGCTTCGGGTTGGCGGATACTCGGGTGCTCTTCGAACTGGCGCCCGCCGAAGCTCCCGCGCGGACGCTCGTGATCTGCAACGTCGTCACGAACGGACTACGCGCCCTCGCACCGCTCGTAACGGGCGCCGCGCTACAAGCCCTGCTCGCAGAGGGCGATGGCCTGCAGATCTACCACGGCCTCTTCCTGACGATGGCCGGGCTTCAGCTTCTGACCTTCGTTCCGCTTCGCGGTTTCGCGCGAAACCAGGGCTGATGCTACGGACAGCTCTCGACGGGAGGAATCTGGTCTTCGCACTCACAGTGGCAGACCGTGGCCTGGTCCATGCACAGAGGTAGGCCGATTTCCCGGTCGGTCGGCGCGGTGCACTGGGCCATCGTGAAGGTCGTGTCGAGGCAGCACTCGACGCAGGTTTCTTCGTCCTGTTCGAACACTCGCGATGCAAGGTCCGCTTCACACTCCTCGACGCAGTCGGGTCGCACGGTGCGGCCATGGGGGCTGCACTGCTCTTCGACGTGCGCACAGACGTCTTCGCAGAAGGCGCGGCCGCCGCCGCTGTCGCCGCAACCGCCCAATCCGACGAATGCGAGGGGCAGCAGTAGAACCGCGAGTTTCGCGACGGGGTTGAGGTGCTGGGACATCGGTCGGCTCCGAGGGTGCGAGGCTCGCTCGGCTGCATCCGGTTGCAGCGGCCGCTCTCGCCGAGGGCTCGAGAAAATGTTGGGCTGGCAAGGACTTGCGCCGCGCCGGCGGAATGGAACCCAATCGGGTTTCGGCTCCCTCCGAGACCGCAGCGGGTCTGGATGATCCCAGGTTCGGCCCGGGGCAGCAACCCCGCTCGAGATGCGTTCGATCTCAGCCCACCTCGATCAGCTTGAGGCGCTCGCCCCAGTGGGCCTCGACGGCCCGCAGCAGCCCCGGCTGGGCCACGAGGCCCGGGTCGCGTTCCAGGGCGCCGATGGCGGCTTCCCGCGCCACTTCGAGGAGGGCGGCGTCGCGAACCAGGTCGGCCAGGCGGAGATCCGCCAGCTCGCCGCTCTGGCGGGTTCCCAGGAATTCGCCCGGGCCGCGAATCGCGAGGTCGGCGTCGGCGATTTCGAAGCCGTCGGTGGTTCGCAGCATGGCGTCGAGCCGCGCCTTGGCATCGCGCCCCCCGCCGCGTGAGACGAGCAGACAGGTCCCCGCCGCCGTGCCCCGCCCCACCCGGCCGCGCAGCTGATGGAGCTGGGCGAGGCCGAAGCGTTCGGCGTGCTCGACGATCATCAGGCTCGCGTTGGCGACGTCGACCCCCACTTCGATCACGGTGGTGGCGACCAGGATGTCGATCTCACCGCGCGCGAAGCGATCCATGATGCGACCGCGGCTCTCGGCGTCGAGCCGACCGTGGACGAGTTCGACGCGCAGCGCGGGAAAGGCCGCCGCGATGCGCTCGGCGCTCTCCATCGCCGAACGCAGGTCGAGCTTCTCACTCTCTTCGACCAGTGGGTAGACGACATAGACCTGCTCGCCCCGCGCCGTCGTCTCGGAGATGGCGTCCATGATGCGCCGACCCTCCCCCTCGAGCATGAGTTGGGTGCGGATCGGCGTTCGACCCGGTGGCAGTTCGTCGATCACCGAGAGATCGAGATCGCCGTGACCGGTGAGCGCCAGGGTTCGCGGGATCGGCGTCGCCGTCATGACGAGAACGTGGGGTGCCGCACCGTCGCGACGGCCCGCAGAGAGAGCGGCGCGCTGCAGCACGCCGAAGCGATGCTGCTCGTCGACGATCGCAAGCGCCAGATCGTGGAACACGACCTTCTCCTGGATCAGCGCATGGGTACCGACCACGAGGTCGAGCTCTCCCGTCGCCAATGCCGCGAGCCGTTCGTCGGCCAGCTTGCGAGGGAGTGAAGAGGTGAGCAGAGCGATGCGAAGGCCGAGCACGCGGGGCGCTTCGGCGACCATGCGCTCGAGGCTTCGCGCATGTTGTTCGGCGAGGAGTTCGGTCGGCGCCATCAACGCGGTCTGGCGTCCGCTGGCGGCGGTCGCAACCGCGGCGAGCAGCGCGATGGCCGTCTTCCCGCTCCCCACGTCGCCCTGCAAGAGGCGGTTCATCGGGTGGGGGCGCGCGAGATCCCGCGCGATCTCCTGCCAGACCCGGCGCTGGGCCGCCGTCAACGCGAAGGGCAGCGATTCGGGCGCCGCGCGCACCCGCTCTCCCGCGAGGTCGAGGGCGATGCCGCGCGAGCGTGCGCGCGCGGCGCGGCGCAACACGAGACCCAGTTGCAGCAGGTAGAGTTCTTCGAGCACGAGGCGCTGGTGGGCGGGAGACCGAAAGGCTTCGTAGTCGGCGAGTTCGGCGTGGAGATCCGGCGCGTGCACCAGGCGAAGTGAGGGACCCACCGGCGGGAGCACGCGCTCGGCAACCAGGGCTGCGGGCAGGTGACCTTCCACCAGATCCGAGTATTCGAGCAGGGCCGCGCGGATGAGTTTGCGAAGCGTGCGCGGCGGCACCCCTTCGAGGGCGGGATAGGAGGGCTCGACACTGCGCAGGGCATCGGCTTCGGCGGCCGCCTGATCGGTTGCCGCTTCGTCATCGTTTTCGTCGAGGCGCGTCAGCTCGGGATGCACGATCTCGAGTGAGAAGCGATAGCGCTTCACGTCACCCGTCACGAGGTAGGTCGCGCCGCGCTCGAGTTCGTTGTCGAGGGAGGAGAGCGCGCGGAACCACTTGAGGTTGACGCTCCCGGTTTCGTCGCCGATCACCGCCTCGAGCATGCGACGACTCTTGCCCTTCACGCGCAGGGTTCGCCGATCGACGCTCTTGATGCTTCCGATGAAGGTGGCGCGGCGGCCGACTTCGAGGTCGCCCACAACGCTCAAGGCTCGTCGATCGTCGTAGCCCGTAGGCAGGTGGAACAACACGTCTTCGATGCAGCGCAGCCCCCGCTCGCCAAACTGCTGGGCGCGCTTCGCCCCCACCCCCGAGAGCACGCTGAGCGGTCGACGCAGACAACCCGACGCGAACGGCTCGTCGAGCCAGGAAGAAACCACGGCCTCGGCCTCGCGTGCGAATTCGAGACGGGCCGGGTCGTCCGACAGCGCCGCCGCGCGTTCGGCGAGCTTGCGCACGACCTCCTTCAGGTCTTTCGGAATCGCCAGTGCGTCGAAGCCGCGGCACGCCCGCTCGATGTCGCCAGCGAAGTCGGCCATGCGCTCGAGCCCCCCGCCCTCGCGCAGGGCGAACCGCAGGGGGGCCAGTAGCCTCGTCGCCGCGGTGCGGAACGCGCTTCTCTCGCCGTCCTCGAACGAGGCTCCGCACCTCTCGCTCGCGCTGCCCCGCGAAGAAGCCGAGCGCGCCACCCCGCCCTACTCGCTCGCGGCGAGACCCGCGTGGATCTCCTGCAGCGAGCGCACGCCGATCGAACGCTGGGAGAGCGCGCGGATCGCCGAGGCACTCGCGCGAGCCGCCGCCAACGTCGTGCAGTAGGGAATGCCGCCCTTGAGCGCCGCCTTGCGGATCGAAGCCGAGTCTTCGACCGCCACCGGATCGGGGGCGACCGTATTGAGCACGAGTTGCACACCCCCGCCCTCGATCTCGTCGACGCAGTGGGGCGAACCCTCATGCACCTTGTTGATCCGGGTCACCGCGAGACCCGCGCGTTCAAGGGTGTCGGCCGTGCCGCGGGTCGCGAGCACTTCGAAGCCGCAGTCGATCAGTTCCTTCACCGGGTTCACGATGCCTGCGTGTTCTTCGTTGCGCATCGAGACGAGTACACGCCCGGCTTCGGGCAGGCGATTGCCCGCCTGGATCTGTGATTTCGCGAAGGCGCGACCGAATTCGGAGTCGATCCCCATGACCTCGCCCGTGCTCTTCATCTCGGGGCCGAGCAGGGTATCGACACCCGGGAACTTCACGAAGGGCAGCACCGCTTCCTTGACCGAGAAGTACTTTGGCACGATCTCCGTGGTGAAGCCGAGGGATTCGAGGCTCTCGCCGACCATCACCCGGGCTGCGAGCTTCGCGAGCGGTCGACCGATCGCCTTCGAGACGAAGGGCACGGTGCGCGAGGCGCGCGGGTTCACCTCGATCACGAAGAGCTCTTCGCCCTTGATCGCGTACTGCACGTTCATCAGGCCGCGCACTCCGAGTTCGAGGGCGAGCTTGCGTGTCGCCTTCATCACCTCTTCGAGGATCGGCCCCTCGAGCGAGTACGGGGGGAGCGAGCAGGCGCTGTCCCCCGAGTGCACGCCGGCCTCTTCGATGTGCTCCATGATGGCGCCGACCACGACGTGGGTGCCGTCGCTGATGGCATCCACGTCGACTTCCACGGCGTCGGCGAGGAAGCGGTCGATCAAGACCGGGTGCTCGGGAGAGGCCTTCACGGCGACGCGCATGTAGTTCCGCAGCGCTTCGACATCCTGCACGATCTGCATCGCTCGACCTCCGAGCACGTAGGAAGGCCGCACCAGCACCGGGTACCCGATACTCTCGGCCACCCGCTCCGCTTCGTCGGCACTGCGCGCGACGGCGCCCGCGGGGCGCTTCAGACCGAGCTTCTCGAGCAGATCGTCGAAGCGCTCGCGGTCCTCGGCGCGGTCGATCGCGTCGGGGCTGGTTCCCAGGATCGGCACCCCGGCCTGCTCGAGAGCCACTGCGAGCTTCAACGGTGTCTGGCCGCCGAACTGCACGATCACGCCGAAGGGCTTCTCCTTGTCGACGATCTCGAGCACGTCTTCGAGGGTGAGTGGTTCGAAGTAGAGACGATCGGCGGTGTCGTAGTCGGTCGAGACCGTCTCGGGGTTGCAGTTGACCATGATGGTCTCGTAGCCGGCTTCCTGCAGGGCGAACACGGCGTGCACGCAGCAGTAGTCGAACTCGATCCCCTGGCCGATGCGGTTGGGACCGCCGCCGAGGATCATCACCTTCTTGCGATCGGTGGTGTCGGCCTCGCACTCGTCTTCGTAGGTCGAGTAGAGGTAGGGGGTGTGGGCCACGAACTCGGCGCCGCAGGTGTCGACGCGCTTGTAGACCGGGCGGATGCCGGCCTCGTTCCTAATCGCGCGCACGTTCGCCTCGTCGACGTTCCACAACTGCGCGAGGCGCTGATCCGAGAAGCCCATCTGCTTGGCCGGGCGCAACCAGGCGGCGCGATCCGCCGGATCGGCCAGCGAAAGGCTCGACTCCATCTGGCCGATTTGATCGATCTGCCGCAGGAACCAGGGGTCGATCCCGGTTCGGCGATAGAGCTCGTCCACGGTGGCACCCCGTCGGATCGCTTCCATCAGCGCCCACATGCGTTCGGGCCGGGGGATGTCGATCGAATCCCAGAGGATCTCGTCCCCTTCCGGTCCGTCGGGCAACTCCGGCGGATCGAATCCGGTGTAGCCGAGTTCGAGGGAGCGCAGGGCCTTCTGCAGGCTTTCTTTGAAGGTGCGACCGATCGACATCGTCTCGCCCACGCTCTTCATCTGCGTGGTAAGCATGCTATCGGCGTGGGGGAACTTCTCGAAGGTGTAGCGCGGCACCTTCGTGACCACGTAGTCGATCGTGGGCTCGAAGGAGGCGGGTGTCTCGCGCGTGATGTCGTTGCGGATCTCGTCGAGGGTGTACCCGACGGCGAGCTTCGCCGCGATCTTCGCGATCGGGAAGCCCGTGGCCTTCGAGGCCAGCGCGGAAGATCGCGAGACGCGCGGATTCATCTCGATCACGATCAGCGAGCCGTCTTCAGGGTTCACGCCGAACTGCACGTTCGAGCCACCGGTATCAACACCGATCTCCCGCATGATGGCGACCGCGGCGTCGCGCATCTCCTGGTATTCGCGATCGGTCAGGGTCTGGGCAGGGGCGACGGTGATCGAGTCGCCAGTGTGGACGCCCATCGCGTCGAAGTTCTCGATGCTGCAGATCACGACCACGTTGTCCGCGTGGTCGCGCATCATCTCGAGTTCGTACTCCTTCCAGCCGAGCACGCTCTGTTCGATCAGCGCTTCGTGGGTGGGGGATTGATCGAGGGCCCACTGCACCTGGCGGTCGAAATCCTCGTCCTGGAAGCAGACGCTGCCTCCCGTGCCGCCCATCGTGAAGCTCGGGCGGATGATCGCGGGGATGCCCGTTTCGGAGACGATCTCGCGCGCCTCTTCCACCGACTTCGCCACCCCCGAAGCCGGGATCTTGAGCGAGATGTTCTGCATCGCCTGACGGAAGAGCTCGCGGTCTTCGGCCTTGTGGATCGAGTCGAGGTTCGCGCCGATCAGCTCGACGCCGTGCTTCTGCAATACACCCGCGTCGTCGAGCGCAATGGCGAGGTTGAGGGCCGTCTGGCCCCCGATCGTCGGCAACAGCACGTCGGGCTTCTCGATCTCGAAGATCTTGTCGACCGCTTCGACGGTCATCGGCTCGATGTAGGTGCTGTCGGCCATCTCGGGGTCGGTCATGATCGTGGCCGGGTTGCTGTTGATGAGGACGACCCGGTAGCCCTCTTCGCGCAAGGCCTTGCACGCCTGCGTTCCCGAGTAGTCGAACTCGCACGCCTGGCCGATCACGATCGGCCCGCTGCCGATCACCATGATGGTTTCGATATCCGTTCTCTTGGGCACTGGCTTTGGATCCTCGGGGAGAGAGCTAGAGGCCGCAGACTTCGGCGCCGGAAACGCGCTCACCTGCAATCGTGCGTTCGACCATGTTTCGGAAGCGGCCGAAGAGGTAGGCCGCATCGTGCGGGCCCGGGGAGGCTTCCGGGTGGTACTGCACCGAGAAGAGCGGAAGCTCGCGGTGGGCGAGGCCTTCCACGGTGTCGTCGTTCAGGTTGACGTGGGTGATCTCGACCGGCTCCCCCGCAGCGCGCAGGGATTCGGCTTCGACCGCGTAGCCGTGGTTCTCGGCGCAGATCGCGACCTTCTTCGTCGCAACGTCTTGCCCGGGCTGGTTGCCGCCGTGATGGCCGAACTTGAGCTTGCGGGTCTGGCCGCCGAGGGCGAGGCCCAGGATCTGGTGCCCGAGGCAGATGCCGAAGGTGGGCTTCTCGCGCACGAGCCGTCGCACGTTCTCCTGCACGCCCTCGACCGCCGCGGGGTCACCGGGGCCGTTCGAGAGGAAGATCGCGTCGGGCTTCATCGCTAGCGCTTCTTCCGCCGGAGTCGTGGCGGGAACCACCGTGACGTCGAAGCCGTGATCGACCAGCAGGCGCAGGATGTTCCGCTTCACGCCGAAGTCGTAGGCGACGAGGCGCAGGGGTTCTTCCGGGCGCCGCTCGCGCGGAAGCTGACCGTCGATGCCGGCCCAGCGGCCTTCGTCCCAGCGATAGGGTTCGTCGCAGGTGACACGGGCGACCCAGTCGTGTCCATCGAGACCGGGGGCCGTGCGGGCGAGTTCGAGCAGCGCGGCTTCGTCTTGGTGCGCGGGATCGGTCGAGAGCACGCCGACCTGGGCGCCCTTGTCGCGGATGCGGCGCACCAGCGCACGGGTGTCGATGCCCTGGATGCCGGGGATGCCCGACTCGGCGAGGTAGTCGCTCAGGCTTCCTTCGGAGCGGTAGTTGCTCGGCGCAGCCGATAGCTCCTTGATGACGAAGCCCGAGAGAAAGCGATCGCGCGATTCGGCGTCTTCGGTGTTCACACCGACATTGCCGATCTGCGTGTAGGTCATCGCGACGATCTGCCCGGCGTAGGAGGGATCGGTGACGATCTCCTGGTAGCCGGTCATACTCGTGTTGAAGACGACTTCGCCGTGATTGCAGGCGGAAGCACCGAAGGCGTATCCGCGGTAGATCGTGCCATCCGCGAGAACGAGCCTTGCGGGGGTCGGGGGGGCGCCTGCGGCCAGAGAAGAGCGGCTCATCGTTCGAGTACACCTCGTTCGCGATCGAAGACGACGTCGCCTTCGACCAGTGTGTAGGCCACCTGCCCGACCATCTCGCGGCCGGCCCAGGGAGAGTTGCGGCTCTTCGAGTAGCCCTGCGCGGGGTCGTACTTCCAGATCGCTTCGGGATCGAGCACCACGACGTCGGCCACCGAGCCGGGTTCGAGACTACCGCCCGGCACGCCGAGGATGCGCACGGCGCCAAGCGACATGCGATCCATCAGATCGAGGGGCGAGAGTTCGTCGGTGCGTACCAGGTCCATCACCACCGGGTACGCGGTTTCGAAGCCCAGGATGCCGCACGGGGCCGAGATGAACTCGACGTCCTTTTCGTATACGGCGTGGGGTGCGTGATCGGTCGCGATCGCGTCGAGCACGCCATCGACGAGGCCCTGGCGACAGGCTTCGACGTCTTCGGCCGAGCGCAGCGGCGGCGCCATCTTCGTGCTCGTATCGAAGCCGAGGGTTTCCTTGTCGGTGAGGGTGAGGTGATGGGGCGAGACTTCGCCGGTCACCTGCAGACCCTCGTCGCGCGCTTCGCGGATGTAATGCACCGCGCGCTTCGTGCTCACGTGGGCGATGTGGAGGCGCGCCCCGGTCATGCGCGTGAGTGCGATGTCCCGCGCAACGCGGATCTCTTCGGCCGCGCTCGGGTTCGCCGGGAGTCCGAGCTGGGTCGAGACGAAGCCTTCGTTCACCACGCCGTCGTTGCGCAGGCACTCGTCTTCGGCGTGCACCATCACCACGGCGTCGACCATCTTCGAGTACTCGAGCACGTGGCGCATCACGTTGGCGTCTTCGGTACCGCGGCCATCGTCCGAGAAGGCCACCGCGCCCGCGTCGCGCAGCGCACTCATCTCCGTCATCACCTCGCCGGCGAGACCGATGGTGGCGGCCGCGACGGGGTAGACGCGCACGGGCGAGTTCTTGCGCGCGGTGTCGATGATGAACTTGGTGACCGACGGGTCGTCGTTCACCGGATCGGTGTTCGCCATGCAGGCGACCGAGGTGAAGCCCCCCGCCGCCGCGGCGCGGCCGCCCGACTGGATGTCTTCCTTGTACTCCTGACCGGGCTCGCGCAGGTGGGTGTGCATGTCGACGAAACCGGGGGCGACCCAACAACCCTGGGCGTCGATCACTTCGGCGCGCTCGGCTTCGAGGTTCTCACCCATGCCCTTGACCCGACCGTCTTCGATCAACAGATCGGCCGTGGCATCGGTGCGGGTGGCGGGGTCGAGGATGCGACCGCCGCGAATCAGCGTGCGTTTCAAGGGAGGTCTCCGAGAAGGGGTTGGGGGTTGGAGCGATGCGCGGCTATTCGGGGGCGGTGCCCTTGGGTTGTCGTCCGGTGATCAGGTAGAGCAGTGCCATGCGCAGGGCGACGCCGTTGCGCACCTGATCGAGGATTACGCTCGGGCGGTGATCCGTGAGTTCGTGGGAGAGCTCGACGCCCCGGTTGACGGGGCCCGGATGCATCACGATCGCGTCATCGGCGGCGTAGCGCAGCTTCGCGCGATCGAGACCGAAGGTGGCCGAGTACTCGCGAATGCTCGGGAAGTGCGCGCCCTTCAGGCGCTCGTTCTGGATGCGCAGGGCCATGATGACGTCGGCGCCGTCGAGGGCTTCGCGCAGGTTCGAGTACGCCTTCACACCGAATTCTTCGACCTGGACCGGCAGCATCGGCGGCGGCCCCGCGACGCGCACCTCGGCCCCCATCTTCGAGAAACCGTAGATGTTCGAGCGCGCGACCCGCGAGTGCGCGATGTCACCGACGATCGCCACGGTGAGGCCGTCGAGGCGCCCCTTCTCCTGGTAGACGGTCAGCATGTCGAGCAGCGCCTGGGTCGGATGCTCGTGGGCGCCGTCGCCGGCGTTGATGATCGGTGCGTCGAGCAGTTCGGCGATGCGCTGGGGGACACCCGCCACCTTGTGGCGAACGACGACGCAATCGGGATCCATCGCGTCGAGGGTCTTGGCCGTGTCGAGGATGCTCTCGCTCTTGTTGAGGCTCGAACTCGACGGCGAGAAGTTGATCACATCCGCCGAGAGCCGCTTGCCCGCGATCTCGAAGCTCGACCGCGTGCGCGTCGAGTCTTCGAAGAAGAGATTGATGATCGTGCGTCCGCGAAGCGTCGGCACCTTTTTGATCTCGCGGCCCGCCACCTCGGTCATCCCCTGTGCGGTATCGAGGATGGTTTCGATCTGCTCGCGCGTGAGATCCTGGATTCCGATGAGATCCTGACCAATCATCGCCCCTGCCCCCCTGGTGCCGATGCTGACCCCGATGAATGCTGCGTTGTCGATTTCACGACCACTTCGAAGGGCGCCTCGAGCTCGCCCGAAGGCGGGTCGCCCTTGCTGCGGAACTTCACCTTGTCGCCCGACTGCGTCGGGATGTTCTTGCCCACGTAGTCGATTTTGATCGGCAACTCGCGATGGCCGCGATCGACCAGGGCCACGACCTGCACGCTGGTCGGGCGACCGAAGTCGATCATGGCGTCCATCGCCGCGCGAATCGTGCGGCCGGTGTTCACGACGTCTTCGACGATCAACACGTTGCGCTCGTCGACCGAGGACGGCATCTCGGTCTTGCGAAGCGGCGGTCGCACGCCTCCGCGCGAGAGGTCGTCGCGGTAGAGGGTGGTGTCGAGGATGCCGAGCGGCACCTCGGTCTCGCCGATCGAAGCCAGCTTGCCCTGCAGGATGCGACCGAGGGGCACGCCACCGTTGGGGATGGCGACGAGGTAGAGGCGGGAGAGATCGTCGTGGCGTTCGACGATCTCGTGGGCGATCCGGGTGAGCGAGCGCTGGATGGCGATGTCGTCGAGGACGACGGTCTCTTCTTCGAGGCCATCGGCGGCGGCAGGAGAAACGGCACTGGCGCTCGCGTTTTCGAGCGTTTCCGCGCGGGGCCCCCGCGCACCAGGCTGTTGGGGATGCTGGCTCGCCATGCTCACCGGACCTTTCTTCGTCTCACGGGACGAAGTTAAAAGGTGGGTTCGAACTCGGGCGGCAGCATACCGTGTGGCGCCCGCCGGTCAATTCCGACGGGTGCCAAAGGCGTGAAATTGCACGGCGCCTGCCGGCGGGTGGAACCAGGACGCCGGCGGAGCCGATTCTCGGACGGCATCCGCGGCGGGGCGGACGCCGCGTGTCGGTAGCCGCGGTTCGCGACTAGGGCGCTTCCCTGGCTTCGTCCAAGGCCTGTTCGGCCTCGTCGGCGGCCTTGCGAGCACGCTTCTCCGCCTCGTCGCTCGATTCCTCGACCAACTCGCCGACAGAATCGACCGCGTCGCGAGCGGTCTCGGCGGCAGCGTCCGCCGCATCCGCAGCGATGTCCGCCGCTTCGTCGACGAGTTCGTCGATCTGGTCCGCGGCTCCGGTCGCGAGATCCGAGATCGGCCCCGAATCGATGTCGGGGAGCTCACTGTCGTCACTGCAGGCCAGCGCCACCACCAGAAGGGCGCAGGCTAGCCATATCGATCGTCGTTTCATTTTCATTCTCCGTCGGTCTCCGGCGGCTGATCATTCCGCGGACGTCTCGAAGTGCGAGCGACCCTCGGACCCATCCCCGTCGTGTCTGGATCCGAGGGCGCCCTCTCACACCAGATGGTGGTCAATCAGCGCTCGATCTCGACTCCCAGCGCTTCGACGGTGGCGTAGCTGAGCCCCTCGTCGGTCGAGAGCGCGTTCGCTTCCTGGTAGTCCTTTACTGCGCCGAGGGTCAGCTCTCCCACGATCCCGTCGATCGGACCCGGACTGTGCCCTGCATCCAGCAGGGCCTGCTGAATCTGGGCGACCCATTCGCGCCACTCAGGGGTTGCACAGAGCACCGGCCCGGACTGCTTCGGCGGCGCGGCGGCTACCGGGGGAAGCTTCGCAGTCTCGAGTTCCTGCGACAGGGCCTCGATGCGTTCGTCTCGTTCGCGCAGCGCAGCTTCGCTTGCGGCGAGTTCGCGTTCGCGTTCCTCGAGTTGGCGCTGGGCTTCGGTGACAGCCGTGTCGTCGGTCGTACTCGCACAACCCATCGCGAGCACGGCCGCCAGGCCGAATACGATTGCCGCAAGCCGGCGAACGTGATGATTCATGGGGGTCTCCTTGAGAAGATTCGTTTCTTCGGCGCGAAGTGAGTTTCGCGATATCGGTCGATCCTCGAACACCGCCCGTCCCTCGAAACGCAGCTCGATCGGATCGCCCTGACCAATGCGGGGCGAACTGCGATCGACACCTCAATTCCGGCGATCCACCGTTTTCTCCCCTCTCGCGAAGAAGTGACGATCCGGCCCGTTGGTGCATTGGAAGGGTCGACGCGGGAGGGGCAAATCCACGCGTACAGGGGGGCCGAGGAGGCAGCTCGATTCGGGCGGGTTGGCCTCCTCGCGCCTCACGTGCGATCGGGTCATCGAATCGAGGGCCGCACCCTCCGGGACGATTGGATGGAAAACGACCCCGACTGCGATGACGCAACCTTCGTCGGCCGACTCTTCGAGTGTCTGCGGCGCGACGCGGCCGTCCCGCCCAACGGCATCGCCAAGCGCTCGATCCAGAGGGCGCGCCGCGATGTCTTCATGCGCGATGTCATCGACTTCGTCGCCCTGCGCTTCCTGCACCGCCGCCGACCCCGTTCGGATGACGCGGACCCGAGCTGATGACGCGGCTCTTGCGCAACCTGGCGCCGGCTCCCAAGCTGTCTCAACCCCAGGCGAGTCTCGAGCACGGACTCGAGCGGAGACGATGACCGACTCGACCGAACCGAATGGGGATCGCGCCCTCGTCGAGAAGGCCCAGGCCGAACTGCCCTACGGCACGGCCGCCTACGACTCGCTCGTCGAGAAATACTCGCCGCTGGTGTATCGGCGCGCCTACCGCATCCTTCGCTCGAACTCGGACGCCGAAGAAGCCACCCAGGATGTGTTCCTCTCGGTCTTTCGCAGCGTCCGCCGATTTCGCTTCGACAAACCGTTCTCGCACTGGCTGAATACGATCACCCTGAACGCGTGTCGCATGATCCTGCGCAAGCGCGCAGCCGAGCAGCGTCGGCGGAATGCGGCGAGGGAACGAGCGCCCCTTCCTGCCGATCAGCCCGCACCCGAGGCCGGATTGCGCGAGCTGCTCGGAGAACTGCTCGACGCACTCGAGCCCGGTACCCGGATGGCCATCTTGATGCGCTTCGTCGAAGGGAACAGCTTTCCGGAGATCGCTGAAGCGCTGGACATCAGTGAGTCCGCAGCCAAGATGCGGGTATCGCGCGGATCGAAGCGCCTGCGAGAATTGTACGAGCAGCGCACCCGGGTCAGGCCCGTGGCTCGTGGGGAGCGGGGGAAGAAAGATGACTGACCCCAGACGACCAACCGTGCCTGACCCCGACGACCCGCGAGACGAACGGCCCGATGAAGAGGTCGCCGAAGAGCTGCTCTCGCTGCTGCGCGACGAGGGTGACGAGGTTCCAGCCGGTCTGCCCGAGCGAACCCGTCGCAAGGTGCAGGCGAGCCTCACCGCGCGGGACCTGATCGATCTGACGACGATCGTCTTCGTCTTGCGCTTCTGCGCGCCACTGCTCGATTTGATCGCCGCCTTCTTCGGCGGCTCGCCTTCGAACACCGAAGATCAAGGGAGTTCCGACGATGAATGAACAATTCAGCGAGATCCAGACGATGCTCATGCAGATGTTGAACGACGTGCTGCAGGGCCTGATCTCCTTCGTGCCCAAGTTGATCGGCGCACTGATCGTGCTCGTGATCGGCTGGATGATCGCGAAGCTCGTGCGGGCGATTCTCGAGCGCTCGCTGCGCGCTGGACTCGACAGCCTGCTCGAACGCATGGGGGTGATGCAGACCCTCGAAGCCTCCGCCATCAGTTCCGCTCCTTCCGAGATCGTGGGACAGGTGAGCTATTGGCTTCTGATGATCCTCTTCGTGATGGGCGCATCGGACATCGTCGGTCTCGAATCGGTGAGCGTCGCGATCACGCGCATCTTCGGATACCTGCCCAGCGTGATCTCGGCAGCGCTGATCCTGGCGGCCGGGGTCTTCCTGGCGCGCTTCGCGAGCAACGTCGTGGTGTCGGCGGCAACAGCGGCCGACCTCTCCTACGCGAAGGGGCTCGGTGCCGTGGCCAACACGAGCATCGTCGTGATGGTCGGTGTGGTCACGATCGAGCAACTCGGAGTCGATACGCAGATCCTCATCACCGTGATCACGGTGACCGTCGCCGCGATCACCGCGGGGATGGGCCTCGCCTTCGCGCTCGGCGCACGCGACGTCGTGCGCGGCATCCTCGCGGGCCACTACCTGCGCCAGAGCCTGCCGATGGGAGAGCAGGTGGAGGTGGCTGGGGAACGCGGAGTCGTGGAATCGATCGGCCCCCTCGCCACCCTCTTCCGCGACGGGGACAAGAGCTTCTCGATCCCGAACGCGCGCCTCGCCGACGAGCTGGTGAGGCAGACCGGCAGCAGCGACTAGCGAGCACGAGCTTCGAACTCAGCCGAGTGACAGCGCGACTGCGGCGGCGAGAGCGGCCGCGACGGGCAGCGTCCCCACCCACGCGGCGACGATCGTGCCCACCGTCTTCCAGTCGGTCCGATCGTTCCACACGCCGATCCCGAAGAGCGCACCCGTCGAGACGTGGGTCGTCGACACCGGAGAGCCGAGAAGCGAAGCGCCGATCACGAGCCCGCTCGAGATCCCGTTCGCGAGCAGGCCCTGTCCGGTACTGATCTCGGTAATGCGATGGGAGAGGGTCTCGGCCACTCGGCGCGCGCGAAGGTAGCCGCCGAGCGCCATGGCCAGCGCGACCGCGCCGAGGGAGAGGCGCGGATCGAGCCCCGACCAGCCCGCAGCCACCAGCAACGCCAGCACCTTGGGGGTGTCGTTCAGTCCGCGCGCGAAGCCCAGGGAAAACGCCGAGCCGAGATGCAGGCGATCGATCACGCCCTGGAACGACATACCGGCCACCCGCCCGCTGTAGAACTCGCGGCAGCGTTCGGGCGAGTCGGCCGTGACGGCCACACCGCTTCCTCGAAGCAGCATCGTGCCGTCGTTCCCAACCGTGACGGGGACGCGCGTCTCGCCGATGCATAGACACATGTCGGTCTCGATCCCGATCCGCGTGCGCAAACGATGCACCAGGGGATAGAAGATGGCGGCCACGGCGATCGCCAGAAGCGGGCTCAACATGAGCGGCGCGAAATAGCTGCCACCGAGAGCCGCCCACGACAGCTCGCGCGGCACCAGTGCCAGGCCCGCGCCGGCGAGCCCACCCACCAGCGCATGGGTCGTCGAGATCGGAAGACCCACCCGCGTGGCGATCAACACTGTCGTGGCCGCACCCGCGCCGACCGCGACCAGGAAGCTCGGGTCGGCGACCACAGCGTCGGGGACGAGCCCCTTCCCTCCGAAGGTGCGCAACAAGCGCTCGGCCAGGACGACCGATGCCGCAGAACCCGCGAGTTGCGCGACGGTCGCGAGACGGCGCGCCTTCGCGTATCCAAGGGTTTCACTCCCGTAGACGGTCGCGGTGGCCTTGAAGTTGTCATTGGCGCCGTTCGCGAACGCAAGGGCGAGAGCCGCGCCGACCAGCGCGACCAACAGCAATTCCAACTCTGCGTCCCCCGTCGTCGATCTCCCCAGCCCGTACGTGTACGAACCTCCCGGGGTTACCGATCGACGCGAGATCGCCCGACGCGTGCAGCCACCCGCCCTGGGTTCAGATCGACTTCAGGTACTCGATCAGGTCGGCTTTCTCGTCGCTGCTGAGCTCGAGACCGAACCAACCGTCGTAGTGATTCACGACGTCGATCAACGCCTCGAAGCGGCCGTCGTGGAAATAACCGCCCTTTCCGTGCGTCCACAGGCCCGCCAGGGGCGCGGTTCGGTACTGGCCCGTCGGAGATCGATCGGCCTGGAAGGAGTCGATGCCCATCTCTTCGGGCGTATGGAGGTTGTGCCCCGGTTCGGTGAAGAGCGGCGGGACGTGGCAGTCCGCGCAGCGTCCCTGGCCGTTGAACACAGCCTTCCCGCGTTTGGCAGCCGCTCGATCGAAGCTCCCCCGGGGCGCCTTCGGGGGACGAAGGGCGAGCTGGTAGAGCTGTAGCGCCGCGAGCTTGGGGGTAATCCGGTCCTCATCGTTGCGAATGTCGCCGAAGCCCTCTCGGGCCGCGATGGGGAAGCGAGTGGCATCGTCGAGACGCCGATCGACGAACGTGCCCACGCCGCCCATCTCGAGATTCGCGACGAGTGCGTTCCAATGCGAAACGGATCCCCATCCGGTCCAGGTATGAAGATTCACTCCGGCCAATCCGAACGCGGGAGGGATCAAGACGGCACCGGGCTTTCCATCCTCGCGCAATGCCTTGCCGTCGAGCAGAAGCGATGCATCGAACTTGCCAGGCCCCCAGCTCGTGAGAACTGCGCGAACGGTATCGGCATCTGCACCGAGCAGGCTGGTGAATACGCCGAGATCCGGCGCCAGGCTGATGATCGTCCCGACATCGAGATCGCGGTTCGCCCACCCATCGAGACGACGCCCGATGCCCGGTGCGAGAGAATCGTCGACCGTGGAATGACACAGCGCACAGCGAATCCCAACCGAAGTCAACTCACCGGACTCGAAGAACCCCTGGACTCCGACCACGGCATCGAGCTGCAACAAGGCCACGGTGACGGCCGGATCCGCGAGATCGACCTGCCCGGCTTTCAATGCCTTGACGATCGACGACGGCAACGCGTTTCGGTCGACCTTGAGCCCGACCGCAAGCGCGGTGGTGGGAGATACCGTCGTCAGCGCCTCGTGGAGTCGCAGGCGATCGCCCCAGAAGCGCTCACTGCCGAACGTGTCGTAGCGAAACGCTCGGCGTCCCTCGCGCACGAGTTTCAGCGCATCCTTCACGGGCCGCTGTCGTTCGACCGTCGGGCCTTTCGCCAGGGCAGGCCCCGCCGCAGTGATCGCGATGATCAAGCTGGAGACCAGAAGAAGCAGGCCGACGATGCCTCTCTGTTGCAAGTCCATGGAGACCTCCGATTCCGTTTGCCGTTCATCGATCGATCCTTCCAACGGATCGACGATCAATCGACGAACGAACCGGCCGGAGGTTCCCGGCGACTGCGACTTCTCGTCAGGGCCGCCCCTGGAGATGTGCCAACACGCGGTTCACGATCCCGTCACAACGTTTCCCGGCGAAGGTGAAGGTGGCTTCCGCCGAGGCCCCCACGCGGTCGGTGAGGGCGTCGCGCAGCAGTGTTCGTGCGCGATGAAGTCGGGTCTTGACGGTCGAGCGCGCGAGGTCCAGACATTGCGACGTTTCCTCGACGTTCATGCCCTCGATCTCACGCAGCACATAGACGCTCCGGTAGTGATCGGGGAGACGGTCGATTTCCGAGGCGAGCAAGCGTGCCAACTCGAGGTGAGTCGCCTCAGCCTCGGGACCGAGAATGCGTCCCGCGAGGGGAATGACATCGCGACGCTCGACCTCCGCTTCGACCTGTGCCGCTTCCAGCGACGAGACCCGCATGCGGCGGCGACGGCGGTCGATCGCCAGGTTGACCGCGATGCGCGTCAGCCAGGTCGAGAACCTCGCACGCCCCTCGAAGCTCGCGAGCTTGCGATAGGCCGAGAGGTAGGTCTCCTGAAGTGCGTCTTCGACTTCGCTCTCGTTCTTCAGGATCGCACGGATGGCTCGGTAGAGACGCTGGTTGTAGCGCCGCATGATGAGTTCGTAGAGAGCGGTATCGCCCTCGAGCACGCGCGCAACGATTTCGTCATCCGCCAGACATCCGTATTGCTCGACGAGCTTCGCCCGGGGCTGCATCCATGACCTCGACAACGAGAAAGGAATCCCCTCCCTCCCAGTACAGACGAACGAGCGCCGATATGGTTACACCTCTCGCGGCACGCGCCTGAAGGGCAGCCTGGCACCGGAGAGACTTCGGTAACGTTTCCAACGACTTGCCAAGGCCCCTGCGAGAGGCCCCGGACAGGCGTCGATCCCTCAGGCCCAGGGCTCCGCCTTGTAGAGCACGCGCCCGTCGCGTTGGATCAGCCACGAGACGATCGGGTTCAGGTGGTAGGGCACGGCTCCACGGCCACGCACGTCGATCAGTTGGCGGCGCGTCGGCTGCATGTAGCCCGTCTCGTCGATGGCGCGGCTGGCGATTTCCATCGGTGGGCCGCGAAACTCGAAGGGCAGCGTGAAGCGGGTATGCGCCTTCGCGAGCACGGGGCCGGCGAGATGCGCTTCCTGCCAATGCATGCCGCCGTCGGTCGTGACCTCGACGCGAACGATGCGACCCCGCCCACTCCACGCGATGCCGCGGATCTCGTTCCACCCGCGCTCGATCTCCATCGGGTAGGTCGGGCTCGTGATGATCGACCGCGCGTCCATCGTGAAGCTGAACATGCGCGCACGGTGGTCGCGCAGGGGCTCGGTGTACTTCGCGGTCTCTTCGCGCGTCATGAAGGCGCGGTCGGAGAGCTCGAGGCGGCGCAACCACTTCACGCTGGTGTTGCCCTCCCACCCGGGCAGGAAGAGGCGAATCGGATAGCCCTGGGCGGGGCGCAGGGCTTCACCATTCTGCGCGTAGGCCACGATGGCATCGTCCAGGGCTTTCTCGATCGGAATGGATCTCGTCAGCACCGCAGCGTCGGAACCCTCGGCGAGCATCCACTTCGCCTTCGGCTTCACACCGGCTTCGCGCAAGAGCGTCGCCAGGGGAACCCCCGTCCACTCACTCTGGCTGGTGAGCCCGCAGAGCATCTGCGGCGTCGTCTTCTGACCGGCCTGGATCTGCAGGTTGCCCGAACACTCGAGAAAGGCGATGCGCGAGGTCGCGGGAAAGCGCAGCAGGTCCTGCAGTGTGAACTTGAGCGGTCGCTCCACCATCCCGTGGATCAAGAGCGAATGGCGCGCGGGATCGATCGCGGGGACGCCCGCGTGATGGCGTTCGAAGTGGAGATCCGCCGGCGTGAGGGTTCCGTGGAGATCCTGGAGGGGCGTGCCCGAGATGGCGCCGAACGCCGGCAACCGCTTCGGCGTTTCGAAGGGTGAGCGCTCGCCCAGTTCCGAGGGGGGAACGCCGGGGACGCGGGTCGGGTCGTCGGGGACGACGATGCCGCTCGAAGGGGTCGCCTCCTCTTCCGGCGGCGGATCGTCGATGTCGAGGATGGCGTCCAACTCGTCGGCGCGCGGCGCAGTCGTTCCCGCGAGCGTCGCCCCTGCCGTGCCCGCGAGCGCGGCCAACATACGGCGGCGCGTCCACTCGGCCGGCTGCGTCGACTGCGTTCGATCTTCGCTCTCGTCGCGATCGCGCTCGTCGCTCATCGCACCTCCGCGCCGCCGCGCCGATCGTCCTCGTAGAAGCGCCCGCGGGCGGGCATCACGATCCCCGGCAGGCTGTTTCGATCGAGCACGCGGTCTTCGCGGAACAGACCGTTCATGAAGAGAAGATAGGCCGTGACGGCGTAGACCTCGTCATCGCTGAGCGAGCCCGGGCTGTCGAGGGGCATGGCGCGGCGGGTGTAGTCGAAGATGGTGGTGGCCCACGGCCAGTAGTTGCCGATCGTCTTCGGCGCACTCGGATCGTTGCCGAACGGGAAGGAGTCGCCATTCAGACGCCCGACGAGCTGATCGAAGGGGCCGCCGTGCCCCTCCGCCCCGTGGCAGGACGCACAACGGGCCCGGTAGATCGGCTTGCCCTCAACGGCCGTTCCGCCACCGTCAGGCAGCCCCTCACCGTTCGGCATCACGTCGATGTCCCAGGCGGCGATCTCTTCGGCGCTGGCCGGCGCACCGAGGCCGAAGCGCTCGGGCGGGACGTGGCCACGCACCGCTTCATCTTCGGCCGCCGGCGACTGGCAACCCAGCCAGCCCAACAGAGCGAAGACGAGCGCGCCGCGGCCGCGCATGGCTCAGCCGCTCGACGCGGGCGGAACGTCGACCGGCCCGCAACGAATGAGGTCGAAGACGCGATCCCAGCGCTTCTCCACGGTGAACCAGTTGACCGGGTTCAACAGGTGGAAGAAGTTGCCCTTGCTGTTCCACGACCAGTAGATGATGAAGGCGGGCCCCTTGAACTCTTCGAAACGTACGGTGCCCCAGCCGCGGCTGTCGTTACTGTTGTCGCGGTTGTCGCCCATCATGAAGTAGCGCCCCTCTTCGACCACGAAGGGGGTGCGACCCGTGGTGGTCTTGCCGGGATCGTCGGTGATGGCGTGGGTGCATTCGCCGAGAACCTCTTCGGAAACGGCCAGGGGAACGCCGTGCTCATCGTCGAATGTGGCGTCGAGCAGCGCGGAAGGCACCGGCTCGTGATTCACGAAGAGCTGGCCGTTTCGCACTTCGATCAGATCGCCAGGCAGGCCGACGACGCGCTTCACGAAGTCCTCTCGTCGCGCGTCGGGTCGGCGGTCGACCGGCACGATGTCGCGACCCGGCGGCTGCCCCGCCACGCGGCCGACTTCGAAGACCACGACATCCCCTCGCTCGGGTTCGCGGAACCCGGGCAGACGCACGTCGGTGAAGGGGATCTTCGGTCCGTAGAGGAACTTGTTGACGAAGAGGTGATCGCCGATCACCAACGTCGGGAGCATCGACTCCGACGGGATGCGAAAGGGTTCGATCACCATGGCGCGGATGCCGAGGGCAATCACGATCGCCAGCGCCAGGGTCGTCACCTGCTCGCGGAGCGACTCCCCCTTCGCGACTTCCTGATCGGGAAGGGACTCCTCGACCACGGTGGCGTCGTCCTTTGGAGCGCTCATGAATCTCCCAGCTTGAGGGCTGCGAGGAAGGCCTCCTGGGGGATCTCGACCGAGCCCACCATCTTCATGCGCTTCTTGCCCGCCTTCTGTTTCTCGAGGAGTTTGCGCTTGCGCGTGATGTCGCCACCGTAGCACTTCGCCGTCACGTTCTTGCGCAGCGCGCGAACGGTGGTGCGCGCGATGATCTTCGAACCGATCGCCGCCTGGATCGCGACGGCGAACTGCTGACGCGGAATGAACTCCTTGAGCTTGCGCGTGAGTTCGGCGCCCCTGGTCTGGGCGTGATCGCGATGCACGATCAGCGAGAGGGCGTCGACCGGGTCGCCGTTCACCATGATGTCGAGCTTCACCAGATTCGAATCTTCGTAGCCCTGCAGTTCGTAGTCGAAGGAGCCATAGCCGCGCGTCGCGCTCTTCAGCTTGTCGTGGAAGTCGGTGACGATCTCGTTCAGCGGCAGCAGGTAGCGCACCTGCACGCGGTTGCCGTGCACCGCCATGTCCTTCTGGGTACCGCGGCGTTCCTGGCAGAGCGTCAGCACCTGGCCGAGGTGTTCCGAGGGCACGTGGATGGTGGCGAGCACCACCGGCTCTTCGATCGAGGAGATGTCCATCGTGTCGGGGAGCGCTGCGGGGCTCTCGATCTCGAAGGGCTCGCCCTTCTTCGGCACCACGCGATAGCGCACGGTGGGCGCGGTGGTGATCAGGTTCAACTCGAACTCGCGTTCGAGGCGCTCCTGGATGATCTCGGCGTGCAGGAAACCGAGGAAGCCGCAGCGGAAGCCGAAGCCCAGCGCCATGCTGGTCTCCGGTTCGTAGTCGAAGGACGAATCGTTGATCTTCAGCTTCTCGAGGGAGGCCTTGAGGTCTTCGTAGTCCTCGGCCTCGACGGGATAGAGGCCCGCGAACACCATGGGCTTCACTTCCTGGAAGCCCGGCAGGGGTTCGCTCGCCGGGTTGTCGCAGGTGGTGATGGTGTCCCCGATCAAGACATCCGAGAGCGTCTTCACGCCCGCAATGACGGCCCCCACTTCGCCGGGGCCGAGTTCCTTCACCTCGACCTGGTGGGGGGTGAAGACGGAGAGGTTCGTCGTTTCGCGCTCGCTCCCCTTGATCATGAACTTGATGCGCTGGCGCTTGCCGATCCGCCCCTCGATCACGCGGACCAACATGACGGCGCCAACGTAGGTGTCGAACCAGGCGTCGAAGACGAGGGCACGGGTCGGCACGTCGGCTTCGCCCTGGGGTGGAGGCACTTTCTGCACGATCGCTTCGAGCAGGTCGCGCATCCCTACGCCGCTCTTGGCCGAGACGGGAATCACATCGGCCGCATCGAGACCGACGATGTCCTCGATCTCCTGCGCCACTCGATCGGGATCCGCCGAGGGCAGATCGATCTTGTTCACCACGGGGATGATCTCGAGATCGGCGTCGATCGCGAGGTAGGTATTGGCCAGGGTCTGCGCTTCGATACCCTGGGCGGCGTCGACCACGAGGATCGCGCCCTCACAAGCGGAGAGCGATCGCGACACCTCGTAGGAGAAGTCGACGTGGCCCGGGGTGTCGATCAGGTTGAGGAGATACTCCTCGCCATCCTGGGCGCGGTACACCATGCGCACCGTCTGGGCCTTGATGGTGATGCCCCGCTCGCGCTCGATGTCCATGTTGTCGAGCAGTTGTTCCTGCTTCTCGCGCTCGGTCACGGCCCCGGTCTCGTCCATCAGACGATCGGCGAGGGTGCTCTTGCCGTGGTCGATGTGGGCCACGATGCAGAAGTTGCGAATGCGTTCCTGGGGGAAGCGCTTCATGATGCGGTGGCCACTTCGTCTCGGAGGTTCTGGTGGAGAGCGCGAAAATCGGAGCTTTCGAGGTAGGCCTCGAGCGCCTCGCGCCAGGGGCGCATGGGGATCCCGAGGCTTCGCGCCTTGCTGTTGTCGAGCACCGAATACGCCGGCCGAGGCGCGGGCGTCGGGAATGCATCGGTCGAAACGCGATCGATCTCGAGCTGCCCATAGCCGGCACCGTCGAGAATCGCGCGAGCGAAATCCCACCAGGTACAGGGTTCGGCGTTGGAAAGGTGTAGCAGGCCCCCTGCCCCGCCGGAGGGCGTCTCGAGGCCCGTGAGCGCGAGGATCGCCTCGGCGAGGTCGGCCGAATAGGTCGGGCAGCCCATCTGGTCGTCCACCACCCGCAGCGGGCCGTCGGCCTTGCCGGCCTCGCGCAGCACCCCCTGCCTCACGATGGCGCCGACGAAGTTCTTGCCGGGCCCGAAGACCCAGCTCGTGCGCACGATCCAGGCCTCCGGATAGCGCTCAGCCACCGCGCGCTCTCCGCCGAGCTTCGAGCGACCGTACTCGGTGCGGGGAGCGGGTGCGTCGTCTTCCCGGTAGGGGGAATGCGCATCCCCGGCGAAGACGTAGTCGGTGGAGACGTGGACGAAGCCCGCGCGGTGTTCGCGGCACCAATCCGCCAGCGCGCCGGGGGCGTCTGCGTTCACTGCGTGACAGGCATCGACCTCGCTCTCACAGCGATCCACCGCGGTGTAGGCCGCGGCGTTCAGCAGCCAGGTCCGCGCGTCGCCGTCGGTCGGGGTCGGCAGGCGCGCGAGCGTCGAAGCATCGGAAAGGTCGACGACGTCCCGGCCGAGGGACGCGACGAGCTCACGCCCGGCGCCCTGCGAGAGCAGGCGCTCGAGCGAGCGACCGAGTTGGCCGTTCTTGCCGAGGACGATGTAGCGAGAAGTCATGGTTCTTTTCTGGAGCGAAGACGCTCGGGGGCGTGGCGGAAGAGGCAGGCCTTCCCGCAGCACCCCGCGCCGTAGCCAAGCGGTCGATCGGCTCAGCCTCCCTCGCTCAGCACCCAGGTGGGCAGGCGCTCCTGGCTCTTGAGTCGCCCCGCCACCTCGTCGGCTTCACCCCGCGTCTGAAGCGGACCGACGCGCACGCGCCAGCGGCCGTCGGCCGAACTCGCGGAGGGCGTCACGTAGACGGGATAACCCTTGGAACGCAGATCGCCGGCGACCTGTTCGGCCGCGGTGTTCTGCGCGAAAGCGCCGACCTGCACGCTGAAGCCGGAGCGCACCGCGGTGGTGGCGGCAGCCGGGGCCGGTGCGGGCGGCGGCGTTTCGACCTGTTCGGCGACGACCGGCTCGGCGGGCGAGGCATAGGCGGGTGACGCGATGTCCTCCGCCGAGATCACCGGCGTATCGATCACCAACTCGTCCCCTTCCGCGTAGTCGACCCGCGCGGTGTCGTCGACGACCTCGAAGGGTGGCCCGGCCGCCACGTCGGGCAGTTGGCCGGCCTCCTGATCGGACCAACGCACCTCTTCGCTCTGGCCCGCGATGTGGCCCATCACGAGTTCGGGCTCTTCGCGCACCACCCCGACGACGAGGCCCAGGGCGAAGCCCGCCGAGATGAGAAAGACAGCGCCCACCAGGCTTGCGAGCCAGTTGGGACTCGAGGCGCGCTTCTGCGCGCGGGTTCCTTCGGCCATTACATCTGCTCCGGTGCTGAGATGCCCAATAGGGCGAGTCCATTCTTCAAGACCACCCGAATCGCAAGCGAGAGGCCCAGGCGCGCCTTCGTGAGCGCCTCGTCATCCGAGAGGATGCGATGGGCCTTGCCGTCCTGCAGGTACGGGTTCCACAGACCTGCGACTTCGCGCAGGTAGTAGGCGATGTGGTGCGGTTCGCGTGAGGCGGCTGCACGCGCGATCAGCTCGGGGAACTCGGCAAGCTTCTTCACGATGGCGAGTTCTTCTTCGAGCACGAGCCGGGAGGGGTCGAAGTCGCGCGGGCCCGGCATCGCCACCCCCGCATCTTCGGCCTTGCGTTCGAGGCCGCACGAGCGCGCGTGCGCGTACTGGATGTAGTAGGTCGGGTTCTTGCGCCAGTTCTTGTCGCGCGCGAGATCGAGATCGAAGTCGAGGTGGCTATCGGCCTTGCGTTCCACCATGAAGAAGCGGAAGACGTCGGCGCCGATCTGGTCGAGCAGCTCGTCGATCGTGATGAAGGTGGCCTTGCGGGTCGACTGCTTCACCTGCTCGCCGCCGCTGGTCACGGTGACGAACTGGTGCATCACGAGTTCGATCTTCGAGCCATCGAAACCGAGGGCCTCCGTCGCCGTGCGCACGAAGGGAAATTGCTCGATGTGATCGGCACCCTGCACGTCGACGATCGTGTCGAAGCCGCGGCGGAACTTCTCGCGGTGGTAGGCGATGTCGGGGAGCAGGTAGGTGGGCTCGCCGCTGCTCTTGATCACCACGCGGTCGCGATCGAGGCCGAAGGTGGTCGAGCGCAGCCACACGGCCCCGTCGGCGTCGAAGATCAGATCCTTGGCGCGCAGGTCCTCGATGGCGGCGTCGAGCTTGCCTTCGTCGTAGAGGCTCTGCTCGTTGTAGTAGACGTCGAAGGCGATGCCGATGCGGTCGAGGGTCGCGCGGATGTCGGCGAAGATGGCCTCCTGGGCCCGCTCGCGGAAGCGATCGCTCGGGTCTTCGTCGACCAGCTCTTCGCCGAATTCCTCGACGAGGGCGGCGGCGATGTCGGCGATGTAGTCGCCCTGGTAGCCGTCGCTGGGGAAGGCGACGGGGAGACCGTCACGCTCTTCTTCCCAGGCGTTCTCGGGATCGGCGAGGGCCGCTTCACCCGGTGCGGCCGCCTTGCCGAGCTGTTCGAGGTAGCGCGCCTTCACGCTCTGCCCGAGCACGCGCATCTGGCGCCCACCGTTGTTGAAGTAGTACTCGCGGGTGACGTCGTGGCCGGTGGCTTCGAGCAGGCGGCAGATCGCGTCGCCGAGCACGGCTTGCCTTCCGTGGCCGGTGCTGAGCGGGCCGGTCGGGTTGGCCGAGACGAACTCCACCTGCACTCTCGACCCCCCTGCACTGTCGCTGTGGCCATAGGTGTCTCGGGCCTCGGCGATGTCACAGAGCAGGTTCTGCCAGGCGTTCTCGGCCAGGCGGAAGTTGATGAAGCCGGGGCCCGCGATCTCACTGCTCTTGAGCAGACCGCCGGCGTCCCCCAGGCGGTCGACGAGCACTTCGGCGATGTCGCGCGGCTTCTTGCGCAGGCGCTTCGCGAGGGTCATGGCGACGTTGGTCGCGAAGTCGCCGTGGTCGGCCTGGCGCGGGATTTCGAGGGTGGGCGTGGGGACGGCGTCGCTGTCGCCAGATTCCTGGAGCAGCTCGCCGAGGGCGGTCGTCAATCGTTCGAGGAGTTGTTCGCGCATCGTTTCTTGTGGCTTGGCGGGGGGCGGTCGGTGGGAGGCTCTCGGGCGGGGATCAGTTCGCGGGGAGATGCGCCGGCAGGGCCGGGAGGGAGGAGGCGGTCTCGGGCGCTTCGAATCGCACCACGACTTCGCCGGGACGCGCGAGTTCGAGCACCTCGCGGATCGCCTGCTCGATCGCCGCCGGGTCGTGCTTCAGGGCTTCGACTTTCTGTTCCAGAGCCACCACTTCGCCACGCAGGCGCTCGATCTTGCCGTGGGAAACCTCGAGCTCGTCGCGCAGCTCGAACCAGCGCGGCAGGCCCGACTCGGCATCGGTGGCGGCCAGCAGGGCCACGGCGGCGATCAGGGCCGGAAACAGCCAAACGGCCTTCATCTGGACGCCCCATCGCGCACGGAGCACGCGCCGACAGATGCGCACACAGCGCCCGATACGGCTCCCATGGCCGCTATGGCCTCTAAGGCCATTGAGGCAAACCCGGCCATCGCCGTTTCCCCCGCCCCCCACGGTGGTCCCGCAAAGTGTGGGAGATTACCCGATGCGCCCGCGCGAATCAGCCGCCCTGCATCAATCGGCGGATTCGCTCGGCGTAGGTGGCGTGATCCCAGTCGCGTGGGCCGATATAGCGCTCGACGATCATGCCGTCCTGATCGACCAGGAGCGACTCGGGGAAACCCGTGGTCTGGTAGGCGCCTGCGACATTCTGCGCCGGGTCGAGCAGGATCGGGAAGCTCACCCCGAGGCGCTGGCGGAACTCGTGGACGGGATCCGTCTCTTCGTCGACCGAGATGGCGAGCATCTCGAAGCCCTCGGGTTTCAGCGCCCGGTAGAGACGATCCATCGCCGGCATCTCGTCTTCGCAGGGCTTGCACCAGGTCGCCCAGAAGTTGACGAGCACGACCTGCCCGCGCAGCTCCTCGAGGGCTACCGGTGGCCCCCCCTCGAGCGAGGGCAGGGTGAAGACCGGCGCCACGACACCACGCGCGACCGGAGCCGCGACGTCCTCGCGCAGGGACAGGATCCCGATCCCGAGGAGCACGACGGCCACGACGATGAGGGGCCGCACCCAGGCGGGAGTCGCAGCTTCGGGAGGAGACGAGGCTTCGTCGCTCAAACCGCCCTCCCCCTCCGGAGCGTCGAGAGGCTCACGCTTCCGGTCGATCCACCAACTCGATGATCGAGAGCGGCGCGGCATCGCCCACGCGGTTGCCGAGCTTGATGATGCGCGTGTAGCCGCCGGGGCGATCGCGGTAGCGATCCGCCAGCTCGTCGAAGAGCTTGGCGGTCACTTCCTTGCTGCGAACCGTCTTGAGGGCCGTGCGGCGGGCGTGCAGATCGCCGCGCTTGCCGAGGGTGATCATCTTCTCGGCCCAGCGGCGCACCTCCTTCGCCTTGGCGTCGGTGGTCTGGATCTGTTCGTGTTCGAGCAGCGACGTGACCATGTTGCGGAACATGGCCTTGCGGTGCGAACTCGTGCGCCCGAGCGTGGTGCCGCTCTTGCGGTGCCTCATGACTTCTTCCTCTGCGCGTCGTGCGCGCTGTGCGTACTTTCGAAGGGCCGAGCCGGTGGTCGACCCGGCCCTTCGGTTGGATCAGGCCTCGCGCTGCTCGCGCATCTTCTCGAGATCCTGTCGCGAGGGCAGGTTCTCGATCGTCATCCCCAGGCTGAGGCTCATCTCGGCGAGGGTTTCCTTGATTTCGTTCAGCGACTTGCGGCCGAAGTTCTTGGTCTTGAGCATCTCGGCCTCGGTGCGTTGGACGAGTTCTCCGATGAAGCGGATGTTCGCGTTCTGCAGGCAGTTGGCCGAGCGGACCGAGAGTTCGAGCTCGTCGACCGGGCGGAAGAGGTTCGGGTTGAGCGGTTCCGGCTCATCCAGTTCCGGTTCGATGGTTTCTTCGGGCTCGTCGAAGTTGATGAAGATGGCGAGGTGTTCCTTCACGATCTTCGCCGCGAACGCGACGGCGTCGGCGGGCTCGACGGTGCCGTCGGTCCAGACCTCGAGGGTGAGCTTGTCGAAGTTGGTGTCGCGGCCGACGCGGGCGGGGGTCACGGTGTAGTTCACCCGGCGGATCGGCGAGAACGACGAGTCGATCGGGATGGTGCCGATCGGGAGATCTTCGTCGCGCTGCTTTTCCGCCAGGACATAGCCTTTACCCCAGTTGACCGTGGCTTCGAGTTCGAACTCGCCCTCACCGCCGAGGGTGCAGAGCTTGAGTTCGGGGTTCATCACCTCGATGGTCTGGTCGTCGCTCACCAGGTCGCCCGCGGTCACGATGCCCTCGCCCTTCTTCTGGCAGCGCAGGACCTTCGGGCCCTCGGCGTGCATGCGCAGGCGCACTTCCTTGAGGTTGAGGATGACGTCGGCGACGTCTTCGAGGACGCCCTGCATGGTCGAGAACTCGTGCAGCACGCCGTTGATGCGCACGCTGGTGATCGCGGCGCCCTGGAGCGAAGAGAGCAGCACGCGGCGCAGGGAGTTGCCCAGTGTCACGCCGAAACCGCGCTCGAGCGGCTCGCAGCTGAATTTTCCATAGACGTTGCTGCTGCCGTCTTCGTCGAGTTCGAGGCGGCGCGGGCGAATGAGTTCGCGCCAGTTGCGTCCAATGAGTTGTTCGTTCATGGGGTGTTGCTCCTTGCGATTGCGACGAAGCCCCTACGTACCGGCTTCCCGTGTGACCGGTGTCCCGGACGACGTCGCGCGCTTGGTTGGGTTGTGGCTAGCGGGAATGAAACTGTCGGAATGGCAAGAAGGCTGTAGAGCCTTCAGCCCAGCGCTTTAGCGCGAATAAAGCTCGACGATCAGCTGCTCGTCGATCGGCAGCGTGATGTCCTCTCGCTGGGGCATCTGCTTCACCGTGCCGAGGCTCGCGTCCTTCTCGATCTCGAGCCACTGCGGCAGGCTGCGCCCCTCGAGCGCTTCGAGGGCTGCGGTGATGCGGGCCACCTTCTTGCTCTTTTCGCGCAAGCTGATCTTCCAGCCTTCGCGAACGAGCATCGAGGGCGACATCACCTTCTTTCCGTTGACCGTGAAGTGACCGTGCTTGATCAGCTGACGCGCCTCGTTTCGCGAGGTGGCGAAGCCGAGGCGGAAGACGACGTTGTCGAGGCGGCGCTCGAGCAGCATCAGCAGGTTCTCACCCGCCTGTCCCTTCATCGCCGAGGCGCGGTCGAAGGTGCGGCGGAACTGCTTCTCGAGCAGACCGTACATGCGCTTCACCTTCTGCTTCTCGCGCAGCTGCACGCCGTAGTCGGAGAAGCGCGCGCGGCCCTGGCCGTGCACGCCCGGCGGATACGCCCGGCGCTCGATCGCGCACTTC
>JANQEL010000104.1 GCA_028278345.1 Myxococcota bacterium | reverse complement strand
TCCTGCGAAATCCTGGGAGAGCTTCACCAACAGGCCGCTGGTCGGGTTCTTGTTATTGTCGAGCGTGTTGTAGCTCATGGTGTAACCCAGGAGCGAGACGAAGACCGGACCGGTGGCGAGCTCGCGGCGGATCGCGAGCGAGGCTTCGCCGTCAGTGTAGCAGGTCCGCGTGAACGGGTCGCCGTTGTTCGACGGATCCGGCCACGCGGTGCCGTCCGGGCGCGTCAGCGAGGTCGGGTATGTCCCGGAGCCGCTGCTCGGATTGAGATCGTTACAGTTATTGAGTTCGGCCGGCAGCTCGATCTCTTGCCGGTAGCCTGAGTAACGCAACTGACCGGCGAGCGACGTGGCGATCGGGAAGCCGAGCTTGACGCTGCCGCCGATCATGTTCGACGTGTAGGACGTGTATTGCGCCGAGGTCGTTTCCTTGGCGAAGGCATCCAGGCCGAGCGCGAGTCGCTGCCCGAACAGATAGGGCTCGACAAAGGACAGTTCGAAACCGCGCGAATTCTCGCCGTATTGGACCGAGGCCCGCACCATATGGCCGCGGCCGAGCAGGTTGCGCTCGCCCACGCTGATCTCGCCAAGGATGCCGTTCGCGGTCGAGTAACCGCCGGAAAGCGAGAGCTCGCCGGTCGACCTCTCTTCGACATCGACATTGACAATGACGCGATCGGGCGCCGAGCCGGGCTCGGTGGTGATGCGGACGACCTTGAAGTAATTGAGATTCTTGATTCGCCGCTCGGCACGGTCGATCAGGGCGCGGTTGTAGGCATCACCTTCGACAATGTCGAACTCGCGCCTGATCACATAGTCGCGCGTGCGCGTATTGCCGCGAATGTCGATCCGCTCGATATAGGCGCGCGGGCCCTGCTCCAGCACATAGACGAGGTTGACGCGCCGCGCCGCGAAGTCGCGCTCGCCGCGCGGCCGGATGGTCGCAAACGGATAGCCGAGCTTGGCGATCTCGATCGTGAGGGCCTCGACGGTCTTCTCGACCGCGTCGGCATTGTACACGGCCCCCGGCAGGGTCTTGAGCCGCGAGCGCAGCAGTTCCGGGTCCAGCCCGCTCACGGTCGTGACGATGTCGACGTCCCCGAAGGTGTAACGGTCCCCCTCGTCGATCGTGAAGGTGACGATGAAACCCCGATACCTCGGATCGTACTCCGCGACCGCCGAGACGATGCGCACATCGGCGAACCCGCTCTTGAGATAGAAGCGGCGCAACAGGCTGCGGTCGACCTCGACCTTGTCCGGATCGAAA
>JANQEL010000256.1 GCA_028278345.1 Myxococcota bacterium | reverse complement strand
CATAATCTTCATATTAGGCTGCAATGGATGTACTATGTTACTGCTAAACTGAACAAAGACTTCCAGTTTTCAGAACAAAAAATTGAAAATAATTGTACTGGAAATAGTTAACCAATTTTTATTAGAAAACCTAAATTGTAGTTACACGTCAACATTTTATTCTGTGTTTAGTACGTATGTTGTTTCATTTTTTGCTGTATTACGTACATACGTATGTTTGTTCATGTGTGTTATGCCCAGTTTCAAATAAGACGAAACCTGAGGACAGGAGAAAAAAATAGACGCACAGGAGAAAAAATTGGGCTGTAGTGGATGTGGATCGTGCTTTAGGTGCAACAGAAATACCATATGCTTGCCTTGTGTCCTGTGTGTAGTTACCATAATTTTTTTCTCCTGTGTGTATAAATACTATATTTTTTCTCCTGTATGGGTCAATATCCACAGGATACGTGTTCTTTAAAATTTTGTATAATTTTTGCTTGTTATATACGGGGTTTTACAGTATGTACTACACCGGAACTTTCTGTCTACTGTAAGGAATCTGGGTTAACCCAGATAAAAAGGTAATTACAAAAGGACGCATCTTGACCGCATGAAGGAAACTGTACTGTAATGTAACTATCTAGACACACATACTTTATGGTATATGTACCTTCGATAATAAAAACACTACTATACAACCATATACATACATATATATGGAGGAATACATGTGCTCTGTAGAAGCGTCTATTCACAGGTAGAGCAGAACCATGGAATGGCGTCCTAACAACTACTTCATATACGAGATGTACGTGAAGCGAGTGAGCTTCTCTATATACAACCAATAATAAGCGAGAAAAGGTGGGGCTAAGGCGAAATGGCCTTTACAGTACCTAAAGTGGGCAATCAGTACCTAAGAAGTGTCCAATATTCCTTACACTACAGTTTAGATTTTTTAAGTGTTGAACTGTTTGCAAGTCTCGAAAGTACCTTTTTACTTCTGAAAATTCAGACAGGCAACACTGAAGGAACACACGTATTTATAAAAAGAGTACGTACAAAAAAGCCACAGACACTCGAATTTCACGTATCAAAAATCGCTGGCCATAGGAGGCAGGTAGTCGTAGTTGTCTTCTGCCCATTTGACCTCTCCCGTTCCCTCTGGTTGGGTTTCCGCCATTTGTTTGCTTGTGCTTTCTGCTGTTTTTTCCGCCGTTTTTGTTCTTTTTGCCTCTCCACTTTTAGAAGTTGTCGTCATTTTTGTTTTCTTTGATTTTCCCCCTTTCGTCATTTTCTTAGTGCGTCATGTCTTCCATCGCCTTGCCGCTGCCCTCTGGCGATTCGGCGAACGCCGGGAATGCGAGGGAAAGTGCGAACGCAATCGTGATCAATCGAACGAGCATGGAGATCCTTCCTTTCGATGGTGCGGTTGGGACGGGGGGGCGGGAGTCTAGGGCTCTGACGCGTGTTCGACCCGGCGAATCCAGCCCTCGCGGCCACGCCCGAGCAACGTCGCGACGTACGCCATCGGGAAGTAGGCGAAGATGAGGTCTCCCGCGATGAACCACGCCGGAGCGGGAATCTGGAAGCTCATCGCGACGCCACCCGCGAAGAAGAGAGCGCCCACCACGTAGGCGAGCAGGGCCTGGCGACTCGCCGCCAGGCGAAACGCAACCAGCGAACCAATGATCGTCCCGAGCGCGTGAGCCAGGAAGGGCACCACGAAGTGTTGCGGGCCGAAGAGGTGGATCGACCGGGCGATCGACTCGGCGTCATTCACGTCGACACCCTCGGGTGGCGGCACCAGAGACGTGCCGAACACGACGATCCCCATGTTGACCACGCTCCCGGCGACGAAGCCCGCGAGGCCAGCGAGGATGTTCCGAACGATCCCGGGCATCGAAACCCCCGATCCGTGCGCGCTAGCTCTGCCCGAGCACGTCGAGGTAGAGCTGGCGCACGTCCCGGATGTGGTCGTCGATCGTTTCGACCTGCCAGTCGCTGGTATCCACGGGCGGAAGTACGACGACTTCGATGGTGGCCGGGCGAACGATGGCGGCGTCCTTCGGCAGCGCGTCGAGCACGTTGCGGAAGACGATCGGCACGATGGGCACCCCCGCCTGCATGGCCATGTGGAATGCGCCCTTCTTGAAGCGAAGCAGGCGCGGTGTGAGAGAGCGGGTGCCCTCGGGCGCGATCATCAGGGACATGCCCTCGCGCAGTGCCTGCACTGCTGGTTTCAACGCTTCGATGGCCTTGCCCGTGTCGGCGCGATCGACGAACACGACGCCACCGGCGGAGAAGAGGGGGCCGAAGATCGGGTTGTTCTTGATCTCCTTCTTTCCGACACCCGTCACGTCGCGGCGTACCAGCTTCATTGCCAGAACCGCATCGAGGCCGCTCTGGTGGTTGAAGATGAAGACGGCGGGGCGTGCCTTCCAGAGGTTCTCTTCGCCCTCGACGCGGAGGTCGACCCCCGCGAACGAGGTCGCGAGATCACCCCAGAGTGAACCCGCAACGTTCACCGCCTCACGGCGCGAACCGCTGAGCAACCCTGCGGTCGCGCCGGCAACCACCGACGGAAACAGGCTCCCGTAGACGAGACTGGTTCGCAGGATGTCGCCCCAGCTCGTCGAGCCGCGGCTCGTGAAGCGCCGCACGGGCCAGCGCCGCTCCTTGGCGATCTGCGAGAGCTGTCGGTTCGGATTCAGCGGGCGGGGATGGCCCACGACTTCGAGCAGCGGGAGATCTTCGTGGCTGTCCGTGTAGGCGAACGATTCGTCGAGATCGATGCCGCATTGATCCGCGAGGTTTCGCGCGGCATCGGCCTTGCCCTCACCCCAACAAGTGGGATGCACGACTTCGCCCGTGAAGATGCCGTTCTCGACTTCGAGCTCCGTGCACAGCACATGCTCGATTCCCATGTCGCGCGCGAGGGGTTCGGCCTGGTAGCGCGTAGCCGAAGAGATGATGGCCACCGTATGCCCCGCCTGCTGGTGGGCGTTCACGAGTGCGCGCGCTTCCGGATAGATCTTCGTCGCGAGGTGCTTCACGAAGACCTCTTCGCCGATCTCTTCGAGCACGCTCTCGGCGAGCCCGCGATACGCCGCGGTCGTCGTCGACATGAGCCCCGAAAAGCCCGTTCGCCCGGTCGCGAAAGCAAGCGCACCGTAGAGCCCGTCGATGATCTCGCGCGGCGACGAGCGACCGGAGGTCCATCGCTCCTGCATGAACGAAGTCGCCGAGAAACCGGCGAGCAGGGTCTGGTCGAGGTCGAAGAAGGCACCGGTCTTCGGACCGGCGGGGGCTTCGCGGATTTCCGCCGTCAGGCGTTCGTGGAGGGGCATCGCGTGAGCATGCCCAGCCCTGCGCCGTTTGCCAAGGAAATGCGCTAGGAGCCGCGCAGGAAGCGGCTCGCCCAGGCCAGGAAGTCCGACGTCACCTCATCGCGATTGGTCTCGTTCAGCAGTTCGTGGCGCGCGTCCTCGTACAGACGCACCGAGACATCCCCGATCCCCGCGTCGCGGTAGCGCTGGGCCACGAGCTCGACGAGCTGCCCTTTCTCCCCGCCGACGGGATCGCGATCGCCCGCGAAGAGGTAGAGCGGCAGGTCCTTGCGAATACGAGCGATCGTTTTCGGATCCGAGTAGACCATGCCGGCTTCGACGAGGGATTCGAGGGACGGGCCCTCGACGGTGAACCCGCAGAGCGGATCGGCGATGTAGAGATCGACTTCGGCCTCGTCGCGACTCAGCCAATCGGATTCGGTCCGCGTCGGTGCGAAGGCCGCGTTGAGATCGTCGAAGAGGTTCGCGTCCGGGTCGGGATCCGAGAGCGCGCCGGCCATCATGTCGACCGCCGTCGTTCCCGAGAGTGCTGCAGCGTCGATGCGCTCGCTCGACTCGGTGATGTAGTGCTGCACCGCCATCGAACCCATGCTGTGGCCCATCAATACGATCGGACGACCGGGATGTTCTCCGCGTGCGTGTTCGATCACGGCGCCGAGATCGTCGATCAGCCCGCGCCAACCCTCGCGACCGAAGTCGCCGAGCTGCGACTCTTCGGCAACGGTCTGCCCGTGCCCGCGGTGGTCGGGGGCGTAGACCGCGAACCCCACCTTCCCCGCGGCCTCGGCGAAACGCGCGTAGCGCAGCGCGTGCTCCCCCATGCCATGCGCGACGACCATCACCCCACGCACCTCTGCGGCAGGTACCCAGCAATGTACTACGGGGGTCTGATCACTCGTTCGCGCCGTGAGTTCGATCCGGGTCTGGGCCATCTGCACACGATACACGGCCGAGGGGCCGCGCGCGGTGTAGACTCGACGGGTACGTCCGGGGGGAGGGGTAGAGCCGCAGATTCGCCGACACGGAGACGCGCCATGACCACGACCGGAAGCGAGCCGTCCGACCCCAGCATCGCCGGCACCACGAACGGCGATGCGTCGTGGCCCGCCTCGAACGGCCAGCCGATCGTGTTCCTCCTCGACGCGGCATCGCGGCTCGAAGAGCGCATCCTGCGCGACTGGATCGAACGCTCGCGACCCGAGAGCGTGTCACCGCACGATGTCAGCGTCGTCGTCATCGCATCCACGCGACGACCGGGACGAAACCTCGCCACCAAGAAGCTCGATCCCGTCCTCGCGACCCAGGACGATCCGCTCCTCGCCCCGCTGCGTCTGCTCTGGATGCCGAAGGCCTCCGAGGTCGACCGGCCGCCACGCCTGCGCGACATGCTTCGGATGGGTGACTCGAGAGATCCGAGTCGACTGCGCGAGCGCATCATCAACCGCGTCGCGCCCGACCGCCGAAAAGTCGTGGTTGGCGATCCCGCGCCGGCTTCCGAGTTGCGCGAACGCTGGCGCACCGCATCGGGTCGCGACGTGTCGGAGACCATGGGCCTCGGACGCTTCGTGGCGCGGCAGGCCGCGCTGGCCCTCGACCGCGCCGAACGAAGCCTGCGCGACGCCCGCTACAAGGTGCCGCGCTTCGTCAACGAAGAGATCCTCGAGCGTCCGTCGTTCCAGGGCGGTCTCGAACGGCTGGCGCGCGAAGAGGGCAAGTCGATCGATCGCGTGCGAAGAACCGCCGCGCGCTACCTGAAGGAGATCGCAGCGCGGCAGGACATGCGCGCGATCGAGGCCTTTGCAGCGATCTGTCGCTCGAACTCGACACGGGGTTACGACTCATTGGACTACGACCGCGAGAAGCTCGCCGAGATCCGCGCCCTCGCGCAGAAGCAGCCCGTGGTCTTCCTCCCGACCCACAAGTCGAACCTCGATCACATGGCCTTGTTCACCGTGCTGCACGAGGACGGCCTGCCCCCGCCCCACACGGCCGGTGGCATCAACATGAACTTCTTTCCCCTGGGCCCCCTCGCGCGACGCTCGGGGATCTTCTTCATCCGCCGCACCTTCTCCGACAACGAGCTCTACAAGTTCGTGTTGCGCTCCTACGTCGACTTCCTCGTCGAGAAGCGCTTCCCCCTCGAGTGGTACATCGAGGGCGGCCGCTCGCGATCCGGTAAGTTGCTGCCGCCGCGCTACGGGATGCTCTCCTACGTCGTCGATTCGTATTGGCGGGGCAAGAGCGACGACGTCGTGATGATCCCGATCTCGATCGCCTACGACCAGATCTCCGAGGTGAGTGACTACTCGTACGAAGATCGCGGCGGCGTGAAGCAGGCCGAGAACGCACTGTGGTTCGCGAAGTACATCGCGCGGCTCAACAACAGCTTCGGCAACATCGAATTGCGCTTCGGCGAACCGCTCTCGCTTCGCGACGCGATAGGTCCGCCACCCAAAGAGCCCACCCCCCTCGATGATCTCGCCGTGCCCAGGGTGGCCTTCGAGATCTGTACGCGGATCAATCGCGTCACCCCGATCACGCCGATCTCGCTCGGCATGCTGGCGCTCCTCGGCTATGGCGACCGGGCGATGGGTGTTTCGGAGATCGGCGTCGCCCTTCGCAATCTCAAGGGCTTCGTCGAGAGGCGCTCGCTGCCCGTGATGGGTGAATTGCGCTTCGATCGTACCGAAGACATCGAAGCCACCCTCGATCCCCTGGTGCAGACCGGCGTCCTGCTGAAGTTCGAGGAAGGCCCCGAAACCCTCTACTCGATCGCCGAGGGTCAGTATCTGGCGGCCGCCTACTACCGCAACACGGTGATCCACTTCCTGGTGAACGGATCGATCGTCGAACTCGCCCTCGCGCGCGCCGCCGAGGAAGCCTACGGCGATACCCGCGGCGTCTTCTGGCAGACCGCGATGGCGCTGCGCGACCTGCTGAAGTTCGACTTCTTCTTCTCGGACCGCGAGACCTTCGTGAAGGAGATCGAAGCCGAGCTGGCGCTCACCCTCGAGAACTGGGAGGAGGCGATCTCCGACCCGGCCTCCGCGTGGGCGATGCTCGAGAAGATCCGCCCCTTCCACGCCCATCGCACCCTGCGTTCGTTCGTGGAGGCCTACCAGATCGTCGGCGATCGCCTCTCGATGCTGGGAAGCGAGCCCGTCTCCGACAAGGACGCGATCCTGAAGGACTGCATCTCGTGGGGCAAGCAGTATGCACTTCAGCGGCGCATCCGAAGCTCGGAGAGCGTGTCGAAGATCCTGCTGCAGAACGGACTCAAGCTCGCGGAGAACCGCGGGCTCTTCGACGGCGAAGCCGACACCCTCGCGAAGGAACGCGACGTGTTCGTCGACGAAGTCCGCGACACCGTCCGCCATTTGCGCGTGATCGACGCCCTCGCGGCACAGCGCATGGCGGGTGCCCTCGACTAATCCCGATCAGGGAGCCCATTCAGGGAGAAGGAAACAATGGCCCAGGACGAAACGCGCAAGCGCCAACGCTCGACCCACCACGACCGGCCGCTCGACTGGAGCCGCGAACGGGAGATGAACGCCATCGAGGCGATGATGTGGCGCGGCGAAACCGATCCCCGCCTGCGCTCGACCATCACCTCCTTCAACGTGCTCGATTGCGCACCCGATTGGGATCGCTTCGTCGCCGCCTGTGAATGGGCGACCCGCATGGCGCCGCGCTTCCAGCAGAAGGTCGTCGAACCGGCCTTCGGTCTCGGCACACCGCGCTGGGTGACCGATCCGGATTTCGACCTCCACTACCACGTACGTCGCATTCGCACCCCCGGCGGCGCGACCTGGCGCGAAGGGCTGATCAGCGCCGAACAGTTCGCCATGACCCCGTTCGATCGCGCTCGACCGCCGTGGGAAGCCTTGATGATCGAAGGCCTGCCCGAAGGTCGCGCCGCGTTGGTGCTGAAGCTCCATCACTCCACCACCGACGGCATGGGGGCGACGCAGCTCTTCGGCGAGCTCTACTCGTCGACCCGTGAGCACAACCCGAACAAGCCCCAACCCAAAGCGCCTTCCCCCGAGTGGGTTCGCCCCGCGGATCTGCTGCGCGATCAGGTCGAGCGCGACGTGCGCGCGGCGCCACTGGGGCTCTGGTCGGGCGCGGAGGCGCTGATGCGCGGCCTGCGAAATCCGGGACGCACGATTCGAGAGGCGCGTGAACTCATCGAGTCGGCGGGGCGGGTTCTCGGTGATCCCGGTGCCGAGGGATCGCCGCTACTGAAGGAGCGCAGCCTCTCGTGGCGCTTCATCGCCCTCGACATGGCCTTCGCCGACCTTCGCGCCGCATCGAAGAGCGTGGGCGCCACCCTCAACGACGCCTTCCTCGCGAGCCTGCTCGGTGCCTTCCGCCTCTACCACGACAAGTTCGACTGCCCCATCGAAGAAATGCCGATGGCGATCCCGATCTCGATCCGCACGGACGATGATACGGAGGGCGGGAACAAGTTCACCGGTGCGCGCTTCGCGGGCCCGGTGGGCATCGTCGACCCGGTCGAACGCATGAAGACGATCGGTGAGATGGTCCGCAACGCCCGCGGCGAACCGGCCCTCGACGCCATGGGGTTGATCGCACCGGTGATCTCGCGGTTGCCGGCACCCGCGATCGGCGCGATGAGCGGCTCGCTCACCGCGTCGAACGACCTGCAGGCGAGCAACGTGCCGGGCTTCCGCGAAGACTTCTATGTCGCCGGCGCAAAGCTCGAAGCCGTCTATGGCTTCGGTCCGCTGCCGGGCTGCGCAACCATGATCACGATGGTGAGCCACGGCGACCGATTGTGCGTCGGCGTGAACGTCGACCGCGCCGCCGTCAGCGACCCCGAGTTCTTCGCCCAATGCCTGGTCGACGGCTTCGGCGAGGTGCTCGCGCTCGCGGAAGGAACGAAGCCGCCAATGCGTCGCGTCTAGCGGCTCGCGCTAACGCCCGAGGGTTTCGCAGATCACTTCGCGCAGGCGGTCGGGGTCGAGGGGCTTCTTGAAGATCACGCCTTCGAGGCCCTTCATGCGCGAGCGTTTGATGATGTGGTCCTTGTCGTAGTGGAAGGCGGTCATCATCAGAACCGGGAGTTCAGGGCGCTTTTCCTTCAAGGTGAGGTAGAGCTCGTGGCCGTCCATCTTGGGCATCACGACGTCGGTGAGGAGTAGATCGAAGTTCCCGGCCTCGACGCGATCCATCGCCTCCTGGCCGTCGTTCGCGGTTTCGACCGTGCAGCCCGAGTTCACGAGGATCTCTTTCAGCGAGTGACAGATCCCGGTGTCGTCATCGACCACCAGGATGCGAACGTCGCGCAGGCGTTCGCGCCACTGCTCGGCCACCGCACCCGCGTCGGGCTTGCTCTTCAGGTCGACCATGCGCGCCGGGCCGATGTAGCTCACCGTCTCGTAGCTGTCGGTCTCCACCATCTCGCCGAGACGCTCGAGAATCTGCGCGATACGCCCGACTTCCCGCCGCACCGCGTCGAGGCGTTCGGTTTCGACCGAAGTGTCGGCCTCATCCGCGAGCCGATAGACGTCGCCCTCCAACAACTCGATCTGGTTCAGGATCACCGCCAATGGATTGTTGATCTCGTGGGAGAGCCCGATCGCCACCTCGCCCAGGGTTGCGAGCTGATCGCGGTGCAGGATCTCGCGCAGATCCTTGGCGTAGCCGATGGTCCCCTGCTCTTCGCCGTTCTCGTCGTAGATGATCGCGCCAGAAATCGCGACGGGAATCTCCTCGCCCTTCTTGGTCAGAAACCGGGTCTCGAAGGACTCGACGATCCCTTTGCCTCCGAACTCGTTCGAGCGCATTGCGGCCATCACTCGCTTGGCCTCGTCGAGATCCGGGTAGAACTGCCCGACATGGACGCCCGCAACTTCCTCGGGTGTGTAACCGAGGCCGCGTTCGGCGCCGTCATTGTAGTAGTCGACGATGCCCTTCTTCGTGGACGCCACTACGATGTCGGTGGAGCGATCGATGAGGGACTGGAGGCGGTCCTTCGAAAGCGTCATCGAGATTCTTTGCGCCTCCGTTTCGGGTTCGAGTGTTACTCGACGCCCTGCTCGGCGAGCCAGCGCTCGCTCTCGATCGCAGCCATGCACCCCGTGCCGGCCGCCGTGACGGCCTGCCGATAGGTGGGATCGGAAACGTCCCCACAGGCGAACACGCCCTCGATCGAAGTGCGCGTCGTGCCGGGATCCACCTTGATGTAGCCGGCGTCGTCGAGATCGAGCACACCGGTGAAGAGCCCCGTGTTGGGCTGATGGCCGATTGCGATGAAGAGCGCTTCGACGTCGATGTCGCGCTCTTCGCCGGTCTGCGTGTCGGTGAGACGCACGCCGGTGACGAACTCTTCGCCGAGCACTTCCTTGACGGTGCTGTTCCAGGCGAACTCGATCAGCTCGTGGTTCTTCGCGCGCTCACCCATGATCTTCGAGGCGCGCAGCTCGTCGCGGCGGTGGATCACCGTCACCTTGGTGGCGAAGCGCGTGAGGAAGAGGGCCTCCTCCATCGCGGTATCGCCGCCGCCCACCACCGCCATCGCCTTGCCGCGGAAGAGCGCGCCGTCGCAGGTCGCGCAGGCCGACACGCCGTTGTTCATCAGGCGCTGCTCGCTATCGAGGCCGATCCACTTCGCCGAGGCGCCGGTCGAGATCACCACCGCGTCGGCGGTGAACTGCTTGTCGGCGGTTTCGATCTTGAACGGTCGCTCGCTGAAGTCGACCGCGGTCACGTCCTCGAAGTAGAACTTCGTGCCGAAGCGCTCCGCCTGCTTGCGGAAGAGCTCCATCATCTCGGGCCCCGTCACGCCTTCGGGGAAGCCCGGGTAGTTCTCGACATCGGTGGTGAGCATCAACTGCCCACCGAAGGCCATGCCGCCGATCATGATCGGCTCGAGCTGGGCGCGGCTCGCGTAGATCGCGGCGGTGTAACCCGCCGGGCCGCTGCCAATGATGATGACCTTGGTGTGTTGGGGACTCTGCGAAGCTTCTTCCGGCATCCAGGACTCGTGCTACGGGGCGACGCGATGGTACGCCAGCCCTGTCACCTTGCCAGCGAAAGCGTGCTCAGAGCGGCTCGGTAATCGGCAGGTCTTCCCACATCAGCTGAAGGAAGACGCCGATGAAAAAGGAGAGGAAGGTCATCAGGAAGACCGCCGAGGGGAAGGCCAGCATGGGGTTCGCGCCGACCACGAGCGGCAGTTGCCCCACGAAGGCCGCACTCCCGACGTCGGCCAGCGTCGCCGCGGCGGCCTCCGCGTCGGCCGACCAGTTCCGCATCGCCATGAAGCGCCCCACCATGTTCGTCATCACCACGCCGAAGGCGAAGGCCTGGAGCAGGCCGAAGACGAAGATCGCCCGCGCCCGCGCGAAGGCCGCGTCGTGGTTCTGCAGGCGCTGGCGCACCTCGACGTAGATGTAGAGCAGGGTCACGAGGCCGAGCATCATGCACACCGAACCCAGCACCACGGCCGGCTGCGTCGCGAGATCCCAGACCTCGTCGATCAAGAACACCGGCAGGTAGCCGACGATGATCCCCGCACCGATCCGCGGCACCGAGGCGTAGAAGAAGGAGAGATCGCGCCTCCAGCAGAACTTGTAGAGCAGGTACCAGGCCGCGCCGACATTCACCACGGCCACCTCGGCGGCACACACGAGATCGAATACGTGGGGCGCTCGGTCGTAGAAGAAGATCGCGGCCAGGAAGGGCGCCACCAGCCCGAGGAAGACCAGCGCGTGGTTTCGCGGGGTATGCCACGAGAGGTGGGCGTCGGCCGAGTCGAGCCCCTTGTCCAGCGTCGCCTCGTGGTTGATCAGCGCCGATGAGGTGCGGATGTCGTAGCGGCGCAGGAAGTAGCGCTCGAGGCGGTCGTGCAGCCGCTTGCAATCCTTGCTCCGCCGCCGCAGGAAGGGCACCAGATCGCAGCCCCGCTCGAGGTCGAGTTCGTCGTTCGCACAAATGGCGCGCAATACCTCGGTCTCGCGATCGTCGAAGGGCGAATCCTCTTTTTCGAAGGCCTGGTTCTCCTCGTCGAGGCAGGTGCGCTCGAGCCAGAGAAAGAACGCCCGTTCGGCCAGGCGCACCACGATGCGATTCACCGCGGCCTGGTCCCCGCTCTCCATCGTGTGGAAGAAGCCGGCATCGCTCGGGTCGTCGCTGGGGTCGACCGGGTCGACCTCGCCGCGCACGTAGGCTTCGAGGTACTCGCTCTCGACGCGCCCTTCGAGCAGTTCCATCAGCGAGAGGTAGACGATCTTGCGAAGCGCGAGCAGCGCCACCCGCCCGCGTCGCTCTTCATTGAACTCGCGCGCGATCAAGAGCCTGGCCGCGAGCTGACAGAAGAGCCCCATGTCCTGGTGGAAGCGCAGGCGTGCGTCTTCCGGGAGCCGCGGGGCCACCTCCTTCGCGAGTGCATCGAGATAGGCGGGGGCCTGGGTGACGAGACGGATCACGAGTTCGCGCGTATCGCGCGAACGCGCCTTCGGCGAGAGCAGCTCGGGGCGATTCACCAGATCGTCGAGCTGGAAGAAGAGCTCCATCGGATCGTGGGATGCCGTGTGGAACCCGAAGGTCTCCGGAAAGACCCGCTCGAAACCATCACCCCGATCGACCTCGAAGCGGATCTCGCGCGCGTGGAACGCAAAGGTGAAGCGGAACTGGATGCCCAGGCGCTCGATCCGCAGGTCGAGTCGCCGGAAGCCCCCCTCTTCGCCCGACACTAGTGTCCCGTCCCAGAAATATCCCGTCGCTGATACGGGGAGTTTGCGTCGCCACGACGTGCACCGAGAGCGCGCCGGGGAAGGGGTGACAAGGCGGACGATTGAGCCTTGGCAATCGCCAAGGCGATTGAGGACAACGCAGGCACCGCTTCCCCGGCGCGATCGAATGCAGGGATATTGCTGGGACGGGACACTAAAGCACCCGCTGCTTGGGATTCTCGCCGGATTCGTAGTAGGCCTCGACGCGCCTGGCGAGGGTCGTCACCTGTTCGGGCACCAGCACGCTCGCGGGCCAGCGCTTGTTCGCGATGCGCATTCGCTCGATCAGCATCTGGGCGTCGGGGAAGTCTTCACGGCACAGGACGTCGTCGATCTCGAGCCAGCTCGTGATCGCAGTCTGGGTGCGCTCCACCCGTTCGGCGAGCAGCGACATGCTCGGCGAGGTGATCCCCGAACCCGAAACCTCGCTGCCGAGCTTTGCGAGTTCTTCGAGGGTGGCTTGCAAGCGTTCGCGCAGGGAACCCTCGGCTTCGTCCGACAGCCCGAGCAGCAACTCCTCGAAGCGTCGACGCAGGGGCTCGTGGGAGATCTCCTTGAAGAAGAGCACACGTCCGAGCGACAAGCCCTCGTGTCCTTCGAGGGGCCGTGCGCTGATGCGAAGCTGCTGCGCCGCACCGTTCGACGGGAGTTCGAGCCCTTCGAAGGCTCCGCCCTCTTCTTCGGTCGCGCTCTTGAGCGCGTCGGCGATCGCGCCATGCCCGCTGTTCTCGAGCACGTCGCCGACCTTCGCGCCCACCGCCTCGCCGTCGATTCCGAGGTGACGACGCGCGGGGTGATTGATCGCGTGCACGGTGTCGTCGGTATCGACCGCGATGGCGCCCGTTTCGAACTTGTCCATCAGCGCTTCGAGGAAGCGGTAGCCGACAGCGAGGTCTTCGAGCAGGCGGCGGTTCTCGTGAGTGAGGGTGAAGAGCTCGACGGCATTCTTCACCGTCTGCTTCAGCTCGGTGGGCTCCCACGGCTTGTCGAGATAGGCGTAGATATGGCCGGCGTTGATCGCCTGGATGGTGGCGTCCGAATCCGCGAAGCCCGTGAGCATGATGCGCACGGTGTCGGGGTGGCGCTTGTAGACCTCTTCGAGGAGCTCGACCCCCGTCATGTTCGGCATGCGCTGGTCGGTGAGGATCACCGCGACCGGCGCGTGCTCGTCGAGGATCTCGAGGGCCTTCTTCGCGTTGTTGGCCGTGAGGACTTCGTAGTCGTCCGAAAAGGTGAACGACATCGTCTCGAGGATTGCGTCCTCGTCGTCGACGACCAGCAGTCGCGCGGGGTTGGGAACATTCATGGAGGGGTGCTCTTGCGGTGGTTCGTTCGGGCTAGATGCCGAAGCGGCTGCGGGCCTTGTCACGCGCCCTTCGGGCGTTGATGTCCGCGCGGATCTTCTTGCGCATCTCGGCGACGCGCTTGGGCAGGCGCTGGCGCGCGACTTCGGTCCAGGGCCGGTGTTCGAGGCCATCGCGCTGCTTGCAGAACTTCCGATAGCCCCAGAGTTCGTGCTTGAACGTCTCTTCGACGATCGCGATCACCAACGCATCGTCGAGGAAGCCGAACACGGGAACGTGGTCGGGGATCAGGTCGTGGGGGTTGGCGAAGTAGGAGAGTGCGCCGAGCACCTGCTTCTTCACGGTCTTCGGCGGCTGGTAGTCGGCGTCGACCACCAGCGCCGTCAGATCTTCGATCGCCTGCACGGCTTCGGCGATGAAGTGCGGCGCACTGTCCTGTGCGCGCACCGAACTCACGAGTTCGTTCGCGGCAGCGAGGATTTCCTGCGGCTTCTTGTCCGCCGCCGCGCGGCGCGCAATGCGAAACAGCCTACGAAAGTAGGTGATGTCGCTCTGGTCGAGCTCGAAGCTGACCTTGAATTTCTTGACCGTCTTGACTGCCGTCATCGGTGACCTCGCGGGCGACTCTATCAGTATTTCGCACTCTCGATCAAGCGATCCAAGGAGCCGTTCCACTCGCCGCGGAAGCGACGCGTGAGTTCTTCCGCCGGGCTCGTTCCGCGGTCGACGATCTCCTGGAGTGGCTCGATGAAGGCGTCTTCGTCGGCCGCCGTTTCCCCTCGCTCGGCGATCGCGCGCAGACCGCGTCCCGAGATGTCGAGTAGTTCGCGGGCCCATTCGAGGACGGGCCGCTCTGCATAGCCAGCCGAAAGACCGCGGCGCGAAATGTCCATCAATCCTTCGTTCCGCTGCGCACTCGTCACATCGGCCACCAACGCCGCACTCGCCGCCAGTGCATCCGCGTCGTACAGGATGCCCTTCCACAGCGCGGGGAGAGCGCAGATGAGCTCGCGCGAACAGGCGTCGGCTCCGCGCACCTCGATGATCCGCTTGAGCCGCACTTCGGGAAAGAGAGTGGTGAGGTGGCTATCCCAATCGGCCATCGTCGCGCGTTCGCCATCGAGCCCGCGCTGCATGAACTCGCGGAAGGTGAGCTTCGTTGCGTCGACGTACTGGTGATCTCGGACGATGAAGAACATCGGCACGTCGAGGGCCCACTCGAGATAGTCGCGGTAGCCGAAGTCGCGCTCGTAGATGAACTCGAGCATGCCGCAGCGATCGGGGTCGGTGTCGCGCCAGATCTCCGCGCGCTTCGAGGCGAAGCCGTTCTCCTTGCCCTCGGAGAAGGCCGAGTTGGCGAACATCGCCGTCACGATCGGGGTGATCGCGGTGGCGGTCCGCAGCTTCGCCACCATGTCCTTTTCGTTCTGGTAGTCGAAGTTGGCCTGCACGGTCGCGGTGGCGTGCATCATGTGCAGGGCCAGGCCGCCCTTCGTCGGCAGGTAGCGGCGCATGATGTCGTAACGCGCCTTCGGCATGCGGGGGATCTGGTCGATCGAGTGGATCGGGTCGTGACCGATGCCGAGCCAGATGATCCCCATGTCGTCGGAGATCCCCTTCAGCAGCTCGACGTGGGCGTTGAACTCGGCGCAGGTCTCCTTCGT
>JANQEL010000099.1 GCA_028278345.1 Myxococcota bacterium | reverse complement strand
TTGCGGATTGCGCGTCCACGCGAGGTGCGCGAGCCTTCTGGCAGCTGGTAGACCTTGAGCCAGTAGACCTTGCCTCGGTTCGAGAACGAGAGCAGGTAGTCGTGCGTGTTCGCCGCGAAGAGCGACTTCAAGACGTCGCCCTCCTTCGACTCCGAACCCTTCACGCCGCGGCCGCCACGGCCCTGGGCGCGATAGACGTCCAGCGGCACGCGCTTCACGTAGCCGTCGCGCGAGAACGTGACCACCATCATCTCCTCGGCGATCAGCTCCTCGATGTCGAAGCTGCCGTCGACCTCTTCGTCGGAGATCTCGGTGCGGCGCTCGTCACCGAAGCGCTTCTCCACGTCGTCGATGTCCTCGCGCATGATGCCGATCACGCGCTCCTCGCGCTGGAGGATGTCGTTGTAGTCGGCGATCTCGGCCACGAGCTTGTTGAACTCTTCCTCGAGCTTCTCGCGCTCGAGTCCGGTCAAGCGGCCGAGGCGCATGTCCACGATCGCCTGTGCCTGAGCCAAGGACAGCGAGAAGTGCGAGCGCAGGCCCGTCTTCGCCGCGTCGGTGTCCGGGCTCGAGCGGATGATCCGGATCACTTCGTCGATGTCGCCGATGGCGATGCGCAGACCCTCGACGATGTGCTTGCGCTCTTCGGCCTTGCGCAACAGGAAGCGCGTCCGGCGCCGGATGACCACCTTGCGGTGGGAGATGTAGGCGTCGATCAGGCCGCGCAGCGTGTGCGTGCGCGGCTGGCCGTCCGAGATGGCCAGGTTGATGATGCTGACCGTGGTCTGCAGCGGCGTGAACTTGAAGAGCTGATTGAGGATGATCTGCGGGTCCTCGTTCTTCTTCAGCTCCACCACCAATCGGATGCCGTCGCGGTCCGATTCGTCGCGCAGGTCGGCGATGCCGGTGATGCGGCCGTCGCGCACGATCTCGACGATCTTCTCGATGATCGTGCCCTTGCGCACCTGATAGGGGATCTCGGTGAAGACCAGCTGCTCCTTCGAG